>JBGSPC010000215.1:0-8941 GCA_041738805.1 Terrimicrobiaceae bacterium
CGGCTGTAGCGCAAGCCCGCGTGATCAAAGACCTCGGAAATGGCAGGGATCCGGTCCAGTTCCGCGAGATCGAATCCCTCGGCGATGGCCTGGTATTCTTGATATTTGGGATAAACAACAACATAGCCCACGATGGCCAGCGCGAGCGCGGCCAAGGCGAAAAGGACGAACAGGATTTTGAAAAGTCTGAAAATGGCAACTCTGTATCGCATCGCGAGGCTCAAGCGAGCTTATCGCGGGAAGTTTACAATCCCAGAAGGGAAAAGCCGAAGGGGTCAGCACATAAGTTATAATTGACATGGTAGATCGGCTTTAATCTCGAAGCCGGAGACTGGCTTTCTCCGCACGGTAGAGGCAAGCGGGCAGACATGTATTTTTCGGCACCAGGCAGCATTGAAAGCAGCGACCCTGCCTTGACCTGGAGCTTCCCGAACAAGGGTGATGGGATCATCGTCTAAAGCCTCGTCAGAAAAACATCGTCCTTGACCCGGTTCTTGGGTATGTGCAGGATACTGTCCATATGACTGCAATCACATACACCGCAGCGAGAGAGAATCTTGCCACCACAATGGACAGAGTCTGCCGTGATCATGATCCGGTTATCATCACGCGCAATCGTGACCAGGCGGTTGTCATGATCTCTCTCGATGATTATGAATCACTTCAGGAAACTGCTTATCTGCTTCGGTCACCGGCCAACGCAAAGCGCTTGCTTGCTTCGATTGAGAGTCTGAACTCCGGAAAGACCGTAAAAAAGAATCTCAAAGACCTGGTGGAGGGATGAATCTTGTTTTCTCTCCCCAAGCCTGGGAAGATTACCAGCACTGGTTGCAAACGGATAAAAAAATGATCAGAAGAATCAACGAACTGATCAAGGACACTGTGCGAAGTCATTATGATGGGATCGGAAAACCCGAACCGTTGAAACATACCCTTGCTGGATTCTGGTCTCGCCGCAGCACGGATGAGCATCGTATGGTTTACCGCATTGCTGCAAAGAATCTTGAGATCGCACAACTCAGATTCCACTACGCAAAATAATGCGGACAGTGAACACCTAAAAGAGTCCGTCTCATATTTTATAATCTCTCCATGATGAAGCCCACTTTGGGGCTTTGCTTAATGGCATTCGGGTCGAACCTGTAGAGCTTCCAGTCTGGAATTTGAGATAACGAGTTGTTATTCTTAGGGGTCTCACCCGTGAAAAGGCGCTCCCTCCTGCGCCCCAGGCAGCGGGTCATCCGCCGCATCAAAATCCAAGACGATTCCCCTCCCGGAGCTGTTGAGGCGTCAGCAATGTTTCCGCCTCACGCTTCGCAGCAGGCAACGGCATGACTCTATGGGGATTTCCCTTTCCTCGAGATTTCAGAATCTCGAAGTGGCAGCGCGTACGGGATTTGAACCCGTGCACCAGCCTTGAGAGGGCTGTGTCCTAACCCCTAGACGAACGCGCCAGCGGGTAAAATATAGTTCAAGGGAAACCCGCTGGCAAGTCTGGTGACGGTGGCTTTCGCTTTGCGGGAAGGGGGATGTGACCGTCCTCCCATGAAGGATCTCATCAAGAGCCGGGTCATTGGATGATGCTCACGGGCGTTCCATAAGGAGCGTTTTCAAAATAAATCTGCGCCATGTTCATCGGAAGCCGGATGCAACCGTGTGAGGCGGGATACCCGGGCAAATACCCTCCGTGCATGCCCACCGCTCCAACAATCCGCAGAAAATACGGCATGGGTGCTCCCTGAAAACGGGTTCCTGGCGGGCGGCGGTCGCGGTTCACGCCCACGTTGGCCACCACCACATTGCCGGCATCATCCACATAATTTCCATAGAGATTGGAGACGTGGTCCGCATTTTTTTGGATCACCCCGAATCTTCCGGACGGAGTGGAGTAACCTTCGCGTCCGCTGGAAATCGGGCTCATTCCGACAAGCTCTCCGCCCTTGTAAAAATAGGCCTTCTGATCACCAAGGTTGATTGTGATGGAAGGAGATCCAGTGACGCCATCCCCCCGCCAATACCCCTCTTCAGGCAATCGTGTCGGGATTCTTCCGGTTGAGGATTTTTTGCCTTTTTTCTTGGATTTGAGCTTTGGCGCGCGCGGATCCTGCATGATCCGTCCATCGGGCCCCAAATAGACGGTGGCATACGCCGCATCCTCAAACGAGCTGCCATGCTCGGGAACGGTACACCCTCCAACCAGACCCAACAGGACTAACACGCCAAGGCGGGAGGAAATCACAGAGAGAATATTTTTCATAAAAACCTGCGAATCTATGCTACGAAGGCGCACTTTTCACAAGCTCCAAGTCTGGGGAAACACGTTCCAAGGTGTGATTCAAAGTGGATGAGGTCGTGGAGCCAGCCGTCATTGTCGGGAATCCTCAGTCCGTCTTGAAATTCACAAGAGACAAATGGGCGGGCAAGGGACTGCCCAGCCCTACCTTCAAGGGGCGCTTCGCGCTCTCGCCAGCACATATTTTCCCGGGGTATGGCGCCTCAGTCCCTTGACCGTCCACTTTTGACTCCCCAGGGGATCACTGCCTCTCAACAAACCAACCTTCCCTGCTATTAATCACACCTCACGTTCCATGTTCTTCAACATTGCCGTGCAGATCCTCAACGGCGCGTTTGACCGCGGGCAGGCATCCGGGTAGGATTTCAGGTTTTTCTGGATGAGCACATATAAGGAGACCCTGAATTTACCGAAGACCGACTTTCCCATGAAGGCCGGGTTGGCCACGCGCGAACCGGCGATTTTGGAACGTTGGGAGAGCGAGGGGCTCTATCAGCAGATCCAGGAAGCGCGCAAGGAGTGCCCGCTTTTTGTGCTTCATGACGGCCCGCCGTTTGCGAATGGGGACGTCCATATGGGGACGGCATTAAACAAGGTGCTCAAGGATTTTATTGTGAAGTCGCGGACGATGCTCGGCTTTCGCGCTCCCTTTGTGCCGGGTTGGGATTGTCATGGTTTGCCAATTGAGTTCAAAGTCGTGAAAGAGGCGTCCGGCCTTTCGCCCCTTGAGGTGCGGAAACGCTCGGAGGCGTATGCGCGAAAATTTATCGATATCCAGCGTGGCCAATTCAAGCGATTGGGAGTTCTGGGGGATTGGGAAAATCCCTATCTCACGCTGGACCCCGGCTATGAAGCCGAAATCATTGCGTCCTTTGGAAGATTTGTGGAAGCGGGGCTGGTCTATCGTGGCAAGAAGCCGGTGTTGTGGAGCACGGGAGCGCAAACGGCACTTGCGGAAGCGGAGGTCGAATATGCCCCCCGCACGGATCCGGCGATTTATGTGAAGTTTGAATTGGAAAATGCGACGGGAGCTCTCGATGGCGCAAGCATGGTGATCTGGACCACAACGCCATGGACCCTGCCCGCCAATGTTGCCATTGCCGTTGATGCGCGGGCGGATTATGTCATCGGAAATTTCGGTGACGAAAAATTTGTTGTCGCGCGGGCCCTCCTTGAATCCTTCGTTACGGAGACTGGAAGACCTCTCACTTCGGAAGTGGAGACCGTCAAAGGGGAGTCACTCAAAGGCTTTGAGGCGCGGCATCCTTTCCTGCCCCGCAGCTCCCGCGTGATCACGGCGGATTTTGTGACCATGGAGACCGGAACCGGCCAGGTTCATATCGCGCCTGGTCATGGAAAAGACGATTATATTGCCGGCCAGCAAAATGGGCTGCCGACGCTTTCGCCTGTGGATGATCACGGAAAACTCACCGAAGAGTGCGGGATTCCGGAATGGGCCGGGAAATATGTTTTTGCGGTGAATAAGGAGATCGTGGAATTTTTGCGCTCACGGGGTTCATTGCTTGGGGTCAAAGATTACACCCACGATTACCCGCATTGCTGGCGGTCCAAAACACCGGTCGTTTTCCGCGCGGTGGAACAATTTTTTATCAGGGTCGATGATATTCGTGCTCCCGCGCTCAAGGCCGTGGATGAAACCCGATGGATCCCGGGTTGGGGACGGAACCGGATTGCCGGGACGGTGGAATCGCGTCCAGATTGGTGCATCTCCCGTCAGCGCACCTGGGGAGTTCCGCTGCCGGCGTTTTACGATGCCGAAGGTGCTCCGGTGTTGGATCCGGCCGTCATCAGTAAGGTGGCCGATCTCGTTCGGCAACATGGAACCAATCTGTGGTTTGAAAAGGATGATGCCTGGTGGGCGGCGGAAGTCGGTTTGCCGTCAGGCACGACCCGTCGGAGTGACACCTTGGATGTGTGGATTGACTCGGGGGTTTCCCATGAGGCCGTGTTGCGTCATCGACCAGAACTCCAATTCCCGGCTGACATCTATCTTGAAGCCACGGATCAACACCGCGGATGGTTCCAGAGCTCGTTGATGACCAGCGTGGCACTCAATGGGTGCGCGCCTTACCGGACGGTCATTACCCATGGCTTCGTGGTGGACAAAGATGGCAAAAAAATCTCGAAGTCCGCAGACTATAAGAAGCCCATGCATGCCTCCCACTTTGTGGACCAGTTCGGGGCGGATATTTTGAGGCTCTGGGTTTCCACGATCCAATACACGGATGAAGTTCCCTTCGGTGAGGAGGTTTTTAAGCAAGTGGCGGACCGTTACCGGGGATTCCGGAATGTCCTGCGCATTCTTCTGGCCAATGCCGGCGGGTTGGAAGCACTGGATTTTTCGGGTGCCACGACCGTGGACCGCTGGGTGCTCTCGCGGCTGCAGGAGGTCATTGCCAAATGCCGGGCAGCTTATGAGGCCTATGATTTCCGGGCCGTGTTTGAGACGCTCAATCAGTTTTGTGCCGTGGATCTCAGCGCCGTCTATGTGGATATCACCAAAGACCGGATGTATTGTGATGCGTCGGACAGCCCGCGCCGCCGGGCTTCCCAGTCGGTGATGAAAACCTGTTTTGATGCCGTGAATTGTCTGCTTGCGCCCGTTCTTGCCTTCACCAGCGAGGAGGCCTGGGGGCACGCGGGACATGCCAAGAGCGTGCATCTCGAATTATTTCCCGAAGTGGCGGAGGCCTTTCGCGACGAAGCTCTGGAAAGCCGGGTGGAGGAATGGTTGCGTTTGCGGGGGGTTGTCTATCAGGAGGCGATTGAACCGGCCCGACAGGCCAAGACAATTGCCAAGCCGTTGGAGGCCCTGATCACGCTCACTGCGCCGGCGGAAATTCTCGCGCGGTTGGAATCCGCCCGCGCAGAATTGGAGGAATTTTTTATCATCAGTGAATTGCGATTGGAGGAAGGCCCGGAAATTTCTGCGAGGCTCGAAAAATCGTCGCATCCCGGATGCGAGCGTTGCTGGCGTCTGGTTCCCGATGTTGGATCAGAGCGCCTCTGCGATCGATGTTCCTCGGCTGTCGCGGGATTTGTTCCAGTGCCGTGAATCTTTCTCTGCAATGAAACCGCTGCTGCTTAAACTTGCCCTTCCGTTGTATGTGCTCGATCAATTGACCAAGGCGGTGGTTCTCACGAAGGTGGATTCCGATGCCGTGATCCCTGTGATCCCTGGTTTTTTTAATATTGTTCACGTTTACAATACGGGCGCAGCGTTCGGGATGCTCAAAGGGGCCAACACATTTTTCATGGTGTTGTCAGCCGTGGCTCTGATCGTGATCGGGTTTTTGATCCGGCGAGGCTCCTTCAAAGACACGCCGTCCAAGGTGGGAGCGGCCCTCCTGCTGTCCGGCGTGGCGGGGAATCTCACAGACCGGATCCTGCATGGACATGTGGTCGACTTTTTGGATTTTATTCTGCCCTTCTACGGAAGGTGGCCATCATTCAACATTGCGGATTCCTGCATCTGCATTGCCGCCGGTCTCTTTATCGTCTCGGCGTTCCTTGAAGGCCGGGCCTCCCGACCGGTCAACCGGTGAGTGCGACGATCAAATTTCAGCATTTTGAAATCGAGACCGACGCGTCCGGGGCTCCCATAGTTTTGGGGCGCGGCGCGATGGGGGTCACCTATCGGGCCAGAGACACCAATTTGCAGTGTCCGGTCGCGCTGAAGGTCATCATCCCTTCCCGGCTTGCGGACAGCATTGCAAGGCAACGCTTCCTGAGAGAGGCGCGCACCGCCGCTTCGCTTCGCCACCCGAATGTTGCCAACGTGCTTTTTCTTGGTGAGGAGGAGGGCGAAGTTTTTTATGCGATGGAATATGTCGAGGGCATCACCCTTGAGGCTGAACTCAAGGCGAAGGGCTCTCTGGATTGGAAAGAGGTCCTCCGCATCACGATTTCTGTCACCAAAGCGCTTGCCGCAGCCCACCGTGTCGGACTTGTGCACCGTGACATCAAGCCGTCCAACATCATGCTCACCCGCAGGGACGGGGAGACGGAGGTCAAACTCATCGATTTCGGATTGGCCAAGCTGGTTGACGGGGAATTCACCGGTGAAACGCTGGCGGCCGCCTCGGCAGCGGGATTTCAGGGCACCCCCCATTTCGCAAGCCCCGAACAGATTAACAACGAAGAGACAGATATCCGCTCCGATCTTTATGCTCTCGGCGTGACGGTTTTTGCGATGCTGACCGGACGTGCTCCTTTTGAAGGCACACTGGCCCAGGTCCTCTCCAAACACCTTGCCCAGCCACCGCCCTTGGGGGCCCTACCCAAGGACGCAGCCTTCTTTCAACCCATCCTTTCGAAAATGCTGGCCAAGGATCCCGCCGGGCGATTCCAGACCCCTGCCGAGTTGCGGGCCGCTTTGGAAGAAATCCAGGAATCCTTCGAGAACGCCGGGCAAAACCTGCATGGCACGATCTGCCTGCCCGAAGGAGTCGATCAGACGAACGTCTTTGCGTGGCGCTACCTGCTGGATCCCCGGCAACTCATTCTGTCCCACGCCACAATTCAGCAGGCCACTCAACTCACGGACAAAGCACCCGTCGGCCTGATCTTTTTCGAGGACCCCGCAGAGCCATCGGAAGAGTTCAAATCATGCGTGAACACGCTCTGTGCAATGAACTCTCCCCATGTGGTGCGTGTCCTTGGATTGGAAAATGACAGCAAACGATCGGCTCTTGTCACCGAATGGATCGACGGTCCCACGCTTTTGGATCTCCTGAAAACCCGGCGCAACTTGCCGCCTTGGGAAGCTGGCAACCTCCTGAGTCAAATTGCTGACGGTTTGGATCAATTGGCGGAAGCTGGTCTATCAGCAAATTCCATCACCCCGGGAGATATCCTGCTGTCGCCAGAAGGGGTTCTCCGCGAGCCGCTCCACACCATCACAAATTTGCGTGCAGCGGTTCTGGGCGTGTGGCCGGAGCAGAATGATTCCTCTGCTGCAGGAGCAACCATTGTCGGGTATGCAGGAAGCCCCTCTCCGGGAATCTCACCGGCTGCGACCTTGGCCTCAGTGGCCTACGAGGTTTTGGGAGGCATCCGCAGCGAAGGGGGATGGACGCCCATTTCTGCCCTTTCCGCTGAAGCCAACACCCTTCTTCGGTCAGCTCACGAAGGCAGAGGTTCCTTTAAAACGGCGGGTGCTCTTGTTACAAATTTGCTTCCTGCTTTGGGCTCACGCCCGGAAAAACCACCAGCCCAAAAGCCGCAACCCACGGCTCCACAACGTTCACCCGGACTACCTCCACCCCTTCCACCTTTCCGTAGCAAGATTCCCCTGGTGATCGCGGTGATTGCCATTTGTGTTCTGGTGCTGGCCGCAATCATTGGCACCTCGCTGTATTTTTTCACCCGCACCAAAACAGACCCCGTGCCATTGGCTCTGCTTGAGAAGCCACCAGCACCAAGCCCTCCGCCAGCCCCTTCACCAACTCCGGAACCTGACACGTCACCCACCCCAACTCCCCGGCCGGGTGATGAAATTTTCAAATTGGCGGAAGAAGCCAAACTGCGGGATGACTACCCCACAGCCATTGAGAATTATGCCAAGGTGGCTTCGATCTCTCCTGCCGCCAAGGAACAATTGGAAATGCTCACCGCGATGATGCGGTCAGACGCTTTTCGCATGGATGCCAAAAGATTCTCAAGTCTTCGTGGTCCCCTCGAGATGGCTGCCGGTCGTGGTGTGGTCTCCGCCCAAATGGTTCTGGCAGAAAATCTGCGGCCCACCGACCCGTCTGCATCCCTTTCATGGTTTGAAACAGCTGCCACGCTTGGTCAGACAGAGGCAATGACGCAAGCCGGACTGATGTTGGCGAGCGGCACTGGTGTGGAGCGGCCGGATTTTGAAGCGGCAGTCCGGTGGTTCCAAAAAGGGGCCGACCTGGGGGACACCGATTCCATTTACGCCCTTGCCGAATGCCTGGCCGCTGGCAAGGGTGTGGCGCAGGACCGCGCTAAAGCCGTGGAGCTTCTTCGTCCGGCCGCTGCCTTCAACCACCCGGCAGCGATTGTCCTGCTCGGGGACCTCACGCTGCAGGGCGTGGCGGGGGTGTTGGATTCGGACCAGAAGGAAGCCTTCCGGCTTTTCACCCAGGCCACCGCAATGGGCTCGCTGGAAGGTCAGGCAAAGCTTGGAGTCATGTATGCCAATGGCTGGGGAACTCCCAAAATGCCGGAAAAGGCGTTTGAGCTTTGGAAAGAAGGGGCCGAACTCGGCGAGCTTTCGAGCATGTTCAACCTGGCCGTTGCGTTTCAGAATGGACTGACAGGAAAAAAACAGCCCGCAGAAGCCAAAAAATGGTTCCAATCCGCCGCACGAGAAGGCCATGCCGGTGCAAGAGATTGGTGCAAAAAAAACAATGTCTCCTGGGAATGAGGATTCATCGCCCGGCAGCGCGTCCAATGCAGAAAAAGCCGGTGGGCCGGGGACTGCCGTGCCCTACCCAAGCAGCAAGCTCCCCACTGAGGGCCGGACCGGGCCGGCCCTTGCCGGATTCACCCCGGGAAATTTTCTCTTCACAAACCTCAACTTTTGGCTTTGACACCCTGACGATCTCTAGTAGTTTCTCATTCCCCTTCTAACAGGTGGACTGTAGGCACACGCCAACC
>JBGSPC010000225.1:0-2772 GCA_041738805.1 Terrimicrobiaceae bacterium
TCCGCTTCGCGGAAGGGAAACTTCGCGTTCCGGAACCCACTGAGGATTTGAAAATTCCTCACTCCATGCAGAAAAGTGGGATGTTCCTTCCGCGCAGCGGAAACTTTAGTCCCTTACCGCTTAAATCCTGCGCAAAAAGCGCAAGACTTCCGGAAACGATGCATTGCCTCACGCCTGCAACGGACGCAGAGCGCCGGCCAGGCTTTCCAAGGAGGGGAAGGAAGCAAAGGGATGCAAAGGAAAAAATTATGGAGTTGATGCCGCTAAGAATCAATGGAGGCTGTCGCCCGGTCTTTGTTCTGCCTCATTTTGAGCAGCAAAATTTTCTAATCCGGCGGCGTGGGCAGACCGTTTCTCACCGGGTGCCAATGCCAACAAGCCCTCCCTTGTCACCGGCTACTCCGGATTAGCTTGACTCCACCGGCATCTATTCAATAAAGGACCCATAGATTCCATATGGAATCTTTATGCCATTATGAATTTGTCTTCCCAATGTTTCGACGAGGCGCGTGTTGTGGCAAAAATCCTGGCGTGTCGCCGAAACCCTGGACACACCGCAGTCGGCGCAAAAAGCCGCTTTTGAGTTATGATAAATCGCGCGATGAGAACGAAATTGACGAGTGCGGTTCTGCTTGGGGCGATCTTCGCGGCGATGAGCGCTGCGAGCTCTGCGGAGTATTTTGTGACGAAGCAGGGCGGGGATGCCAACGATGGCGGGAGCAGAGCGACGGCATTCCAAACCATCCAGAAAGGCGTGGACGCCTTGAAGCCCGGCGACACGTTGACCATTGGGCCGGGCGAGTATTTTGAGAGTGTCACGCGCGATGGACTTGGCAACGCAGATGTGGACACCATCATCCGCGCAGAAGTTCCCGGGACGGCCGTCTTGCGCGGGGATATTCCGGCGCCCCAGTTCACGAAAGTCGAGGGATATCGGTTTGTCTATTCCGCACCCTTGGCCGAGGAGCCGAAAGCCGTTCTCGAACACAACAAGCTGCGGGTTATTCAGTCCAAGGCCAATATTCAGGAGCTCGAGTTCGCCCCCGGTTTTTTCTATTATGATGCCGGCTCAAAGAGGCTCTATCTCTCCAATGAGGACTTAAGCAGTCCGGAAGAGTGTCGCTATACGTTGGCGATGAGCGGAACAAGCGGCCTCAGGTTGCAGACCCCGACCCGCGTCACGATTGACGGGTTGGCCGCCACAGGTTTCTTTCCCGGTTGGGGAATCTTGCTCGGGCAACCTGTGTCTTGCACTGTTCGCAACTGCATAGGCTTCATGAATGTCGGCGGCATTGTGCTGGAACCTCTTGAGGGCGTCGGTAAAGGAGACGGCGGATCTAATAACGTGGTCGAAAACTGCGTTACTTACGGGAATTCCTTTGGCGGAATCGTCCGGTACGGCGCCAACAATGACGTCATCCGCAATTGCCACACTTATCTGAATGTGACCGAAGGGAAGGAGCACTTCGGCATCATGCACTATGTCACCATGACGGGGCCGCTCTTGATCAAGGATAATATCTCCTGGGGACAAAGTTTCGACTATTCTGTTAAACCGGGCAATCAGCAGGAAATGTTGACCAATAACGTCGGCTTGGGCTTTATCCGGATTTCCACAGAAAAAATGTCTCACGACCTTTTCGGCGGTGGCAACGAATATGGGCGCGGAACGGAGGCCGCCGCGCCCGTCGACACGATTCTTTTCCAGCGCGAAAAGGATTTGGACATGAACGTTGAATTCGCCGACCATCTTAATCTTGACTTCCATCTCCAGTCCGATTCGCGCTTCCGCGGTACCGCTCCCGATGGGAGTGATCGAGGTCCGTATCAATATAAGGAAAACATTTTTTACGTTTCGCCCACTGGAGACGATCAAGCGGACGGGTTGTCTGCGCGTAAACCGTGGCGCACCCTGGAACGTGCCTTCAAGGGACTGCGTCCGGGCGACACGCTTTTTCTCTCTGAGGGCCAATACGCAGCAGCTCCCTTAAATAAGATCGGCGACGGCAAGATACCGATCCGGATCTTAGGCCGCGGCCGTGGGACGGTTGTTATAACAGGTAGACAGACAGTGGCCGGGGGCGCTGGCGTCGTCTTCGAGCGTGTGAATTTCGCGGGCGGCATTGCCTTGGCTGGTAGTCGCGATGTGACGTTCAAGAATTGTACCTTTTTTGGCGGCGGGGACGGCTTGACCGCGGAGAAAGTCGAGGACCTGAAAGTCACGCACTCGGTGTTTGTCAAGACACCCTTGCGCGCGACGAAGAGCAAGGGCCTCACACTGAGCGGAAACGTTTACGCCAATGAAGGCTCCCCATCGGTAAGCCTCGATACCGCAGATGCCATTCGCTATTCCGATTATAATGGCTATCAAGACGCATCCAAATCCTGGGAGGTCAATGGGGCGACCTGGCCGTTCGTCGAATTGCAACAGCATCATGACCGATATTCCCAGGTGGTGACGCCAAAACTGACCCTGGAAAAAGAAGTGCCAATCGTGGCTGGCGGGGCGTTGCTAAAAAGCGCCGGACCCGGCAGCACAGGGTTGGGGATTTATCACGCCTTCGATGTCACCCAAAAAACCTTGGAAATGGTTGGCCCCTTCCTGCATTCGGTGAGTGACACCACGGCCAACATTGAATGGTGGACCTCCCACCCCGGAAGCTATTCCCTGGTCTGGGGTCCGACAGAGGCCATGGAGAATAAGGTTGGAAATTTCAGTGGATCCGGACGCTTCAACACCTACAGCCTGACTGGTCTCAAGCCGGGCCAGAC
>JBGSPC010000241.1:0-7643 GCA_041738805.1 Terrimicrobiaceae bacterium
TTATGAATTTGAAAAGATTTCTCTTGATCTGGAAAAAACAAACCGATACAAAACTAAACACAGAAATTAACAGATTTGATGCCTCCCCGTCTTTTCCCATCCAAAACCACCGATTTCATCCTGTGGAACAGCGCCCCTGCCGGCCCTGCTTCGTTTACCAGGCAGTGACTTTTTGATCATGAGCGTTCTTCCATCACCCTCCCGTTCGGTTGTCGAATCGCTGGTCCGCGAGTCCCTCTCCCGTCAACTGGGGAGATCACTTCCTCAAGGAGAGGCCCCCGTCCTGGTGGTTAATAGCTCGGCCCGCCACATGCACATTTCCCCGGAAAATCTTGCTGTCCTGTTCGGGGAAGGAGCCAAGTTAACCGTTCACAAATGGCTGTATCAGGAAGGTCAGTTTGCATCAGAACAGACGGTCACGCTCATCGGCCCGCGCAAACGCATCATTCCCAATCTGAGGATTCTTGGACCGGAGCGGAACCTCACGCAGATTGAACTCGCTTTCACAGATGCCATCCAACTCGGCATCGATCTCCCTGTCAAAATGTCCGGCGATATCGAAGGCACGCCGGGCGGCTATGTCATGGGTCCCAAAGGCATTCTGGAAATGAAAAACGGAATTATCCGGGCGGCCCGCCACGTTCACATGTCGCCGGCTGATGCCAAATTTTATGGGGTCAAGCACCTCGACAAGATCACTCTCAAGGTCACCTCTCACGGCTGCACGACCCGGTTTGACGACCTCCTCGTAAGGGTTGACCCTTCCTTCAAACTTGAGGTGCACATGGACACCGATGAGGCCAATGCCTGCGACCTGGAAAGCGCCACACGAGTCGAACTTACCGTCCCCTGATCATTCAATTTTTTTCTCGAATCAACCCAGATAACAAAACAACAAAAACAAAAACATGAGCGAAGCAATCGGATTAATCGAAACGCGTGGCTACGTGGGCCTGGTGGAAGCCAGTGATGCCATGGTCAAAGCTGCGAATGTGCAACTGATCAAAACCATCTCCATCGGGGGATCCTTGGTCACCACCATCGTCCAAGGCGATGTCGGCAGCGTCAAAGCCGCCGTCGAAGCCGGCAAAGAATCAGCAGCACGGGTCGGCAATCTTGCCGCATCGCACGTCATCGCGCGACCATCCCCGGAGTTGATCAAATTTTTCACCCTTTAAACCCAAAACGAAAGAACCACTATTATGGCCGGACAAGCATTAGGAATGATCGAAACCAAGGGCCTCACCGCCCAATTTGAAGCCACAGACGCCATGTTAAAGGCGGCCAATGTTGAATTGGTGGGCTGGGAAAAAATCGGCTCGGGCAATGTGGCCGTTTTCCTCAAAGGAGACGTCGCTGCCGTGAAAGCCGCCGTTGAGGCCGGTGCAACAGCTGCGAGTTCCCTCGGGGA
Source organism: Terrimicrobiaceae bacterium (assembly GCA_041738805.1). Lineage (GTDB taxonomy): Bacteria > Verrucomicrobiota > Verrucomicrobiia > Chthoniobacterales > Terrimicrobiaceae > JAJTZA01. The sequence continues at coordinate 1,412 of JBGSPC010000241.1, forward strand.
AGTCGTTGCCGTTCACGTGATCCCCCGTCCGCATGAGGACTTGGTCAAACTTGGCAAGTTCCTCGTCAGCAAACCAGCAACTGCCTCGAAATAACTCAGCTAACCCGCGCCTCTCCTTCATGGGCCCCGCAACCATCCTTGTCGCCAACATCGGCAGCACCTCCTTCAAGTTCCGCTTGATTGAGATGCCGTCCGAGCGTGTTCTGGCCAAGGGCGGGATTGAGCGGATTGGTTCGGCGGAATCGCCATGGCAATATCAGATCGGGGCCGATGACCCGAAAAGCGGCGTGACCGCAATTCCGGATCATCAAGCTGCCGTTCTGTTTGCGGAGGAGGCGCTGGGCGGGTTTTCGGGACTTGCTGCCGTGGGATTCAAGCCCGTGGCGGCCCGCGGAGTGAGCGGAACCCAGGTGATGGATGAGGGTGTCTTACAAGCCATGGAGGCTTTTAACACGCTCTTCCCGGCTCACAATCCTCCCTACATTGCAGGGGTGAGAGTTTTTAACCGGCTCTATCCCCAAATTCCCTGCATCGGCACGTTCGAAACCGCATTCTATGACCATGTGCCGGAAGCTAATAAGCGGTTTCCTGTGCCGCGTTCATGGGACCATGATCATGGCATCCGGCGTCTGGGATTTCATGGGGCCAGCCATCGCTATGTGACTGAGCGTTATGCGGAACTGCGTGGCACAGACAACCTCAGGATTATCTCCTGTCATCTCGGCGGGAGTTCCTCGATCGCCGCCGTGCAAAACGGACGCGCGATTGATTCCAGTTGGGGAATGACAGCGCAGAGCGGTCTGCCACAAAATAACAGGGTCGGGGACTTTGACGTCTTTGCGTTCATCTACCTGGCCCGTGACCTCGGCCTGGGCATCGATGCCGTGGAAAAATCCCTCACCACCCACTCCGGCCTCAAAGGTCTTTCCGGTTTGAGCACCGGAGACATGCGCGATGTGCGTGAAGCTGCCGCGTCAGGAAATGAAGATGCCGCGATTGCGTTGGATGTTTATGTCAGCGCCATCCGCAAATACATCGGCCAGTTTCTTGTGGAAATGAATGGTGTTGACGCCATCCTTTTCACAGCCGGCATCGGAGAAAATGATCCTGCCCTCCGCGCCCGCGTTTGTGACAACCTCGACTTTATCGGGCTTTCCTTCGACAGCGAAGCCAATGCCAAAACCCGCGCTACGGAAGCGGTCCTTTCCAAACCGGACTCAAAAGTTGATGTCCGTGTGATCCCCACCAATGAAGAAATCATCATCGCCCGCAACGCGTGGCAAAAACTTTCCACCCTCCAACCCAACTAACACCAACCCAACCAACCATATGGCACAACAAGCAATAGGAATGATCGAAACCCGGGGCCTCATCGCCCTCGTCGAAGCCACTGACGCAATGTTAAAATCAGCAAACGTCGAACTCGTCGGCCCCATGACCCAGGTCGGCAACGCCCTTGTGACGGTCGTCGTCACAGGTGATGTCGCCGCCGTCAAGGCCGCCACCGAAGCCGGAAAAACAGCTGCACAATCGCTGGGCGAAGTCGTCAGCGTCAGCGTGATTGCCCGGCCCCACAATGACTTGAACGCGGTCCTCCCCAAACTCAAGTAACCATGATCCTCGCTCGTGTCGAAGGAAGCCTCGTCGCAACCAAGAAGAATGCAAAAATGACAGGGAGCAAATTCCTTGTCGTGCGTCCCTTGGTGATGGACTCGCCGACCGCACACGAGTTCCGTCCCGGCTTGAGCACGATTATCGCCGTCGATGCTCTGGGGGCCGGGGAAGGGGAGGTTGTTCTCGTCGTTCAGGGCAGTTCCGCCAGGTTGGCATCCGATGATAAGGATTCCCCGGTCGATGCCGTGATTGTTGGTATTGTCGATACCGTCGACATGGGTCGAAAAACGGTGTTCCGGGCTAACTAAGCCATTTCCATTATGATAGACGAAAAATTGGTCTCGAAAGTTGTCAGCGAAGTTCTCAACAGGCTGCAATCCCAGGCTGCTCCAGCAAAATCCTCAGCCTCTCGCTTCGGGGTTTATGAATCCATGGGCGATGCGGTGGAAGCTGCTGATCGATCCTTTCAGGCCCTTCGCGAAAAAGGCATCACGGCCCGCAAGCAGGCCATCAATGTGATCCGCCGCCTCTGTGTGGCCAAGGCCAAGGAATGGGGCGAAATCGAGTTTGCTGAAACAAAAATCGGACGGCTTGATCACAAGATCGAAAAACTGAAAATCTGTGGTGACCTTGTCCCCGGCGTGGAGTTTATGGAGCGTCATGCTTTCAGCGGCGACTTTGGCCTCACCGTGATTGATTTTGCTCCGTGGGGAGTGATCGGTGCTGTGACACCGTCGACGCATAGCGTTCCCACGCTGACAGGAAACGCGATCAATATGATCGCCTCCGGAAATTCGGTGGTTTTTAACACGCATCCCGCAGCTGCAAAATGTGCTGCGATAGCTATCAAAGCTTATAACGAAGCCATTTTCCAAGAGACCGGAATTTCGGATCTTCTCACCACAGTGATCAAACCAACGCTGGAGACCTTTGACCAGATGTGCCGTCATGACCTCGTGCGGTTGCTCTGCGTCACCGGCGGCCCGGCCGTGGTGGCTGCCGCGATGAAAACCGGCAAGCGTGCCGTCTGCGCCGGTCCTGGAAACCCGCCCGTGGTTGTCGATGAAACTGCCAATATCGATGCCGCTGCCCGGGCCATTATCCAAGGAGCCTCGTATGATAACAATTTGCTCTGCATTGGAGAAAAACAGGTTTTTGTTGTGGAGAGTGTCGCTGACAAGCTGATCGCTGCTCTGAAAACCGCAGGTGCTGTTCAACTCACGTCCTCGCAGATCGATCAACTCACGGAAAAAGCCTTTGTGTTTCCTCAGGGACAGGGAGCCGGGTGCGGACATGCCTCCGTCAACCGCGACCTGGTCGGACGCGATGCGGCTGTGCTGGCCCAGGCGATTGGCGTCAGTGTCCCCGCTTCAACCCAACTTCTTTTTGGCGAAACCAAAGCTGACCACATCTTTGTGGATGAGGAGCAAATGATGCCCTTTATCCCGGTTGTTCGTGTTCCCAATGTGGATGCCGCCATCGCGGCCGCCATCAAGACCGAGCACGGCTACAAGCACACAGCGATGATCCATTCGACCAACATTCACGCCCTCACCAAGATGGCCCAGGCGGTCGATACCACCTTATTTATCAAAAACGGCCCTTGCATGACAGGCCTTGGCCTCGGCGGCGAGGGATTCCTTAGCTTCAGCATCGCCACACCCACAGGGGAGGGGGTCACGACGCCCATGACGTTTACCCGCTCGCGCCGCTGCGTGATGGTCGAGGAACTCAATTTGTTTTAGCATGCGCACAGCCACCATCCACGGCCAGATTATCTCGACGGTCAAACACCCCAGCCTCGAAGGCTGGCGTTTGCTGATCGCGGTTCCTGAAAGCCCGGATGTGCCACCTCAAATTGTCATCGACGATCTCGGGGCCGGCATCAAACAGAAGGTTCTTATTTCCAGTGACGGAAAAGAATCCCGTCTGATGGTTGGTGATGAACTCAGTCCGGCCCGATGGAATGTGATGGGCATTATCGACCCGGAAAGGGCGCTGGCTTTATGAGACTCGGAACCGTCATTGGCAGTGTCACCCTCGCTGTCCGGTCCCCGCGTTTCACCGGGGAACGTCTTCTCCTCACGCTGCCATGGCGCCGGGAAACCCTCGAAGGCAAAGAACACTATGACCCCGCCATCGTGGTTTACGATCAGCTTGGAGCCAACATCGGTCAGACCATTGCCATCAGCGAAGGTCGCGAAGCCGCCTGCCCTTTTCCCAAACCAACTCCTGTTGACGCTTATTGCGCCGCCCTCGTTGACGAAATCTTTTACCAATAATACGCCATGACACTGTTTGCTCAAAAAGAAGCTGAAACCTTCATCACCACCGGATCTAAAGAATTCCGCTACAACCGTGACATTCGCCTGACCCCTGGTGCAAAAGACCTTCTGACGGAGGCCGGTATCAAGATTGTTTTTGATGCAGCCGCCCAGCCGGTTTCGGTTGCTGTGGCGGCTTCTTCCCCGCTGGCCGCGAGTGATGACCAAAAGCTCTTTAACTCTCCCTTGGCTCAGAAACTCAAAGAAGAAATCTGCGACATCGGTCGACGGATTTGGGCCCGCGAGTATTGCGATGGCAATGGGGGCAATATCTCCTGCCGCCTCGCCCCGGATCGTTTTCTTGTCACACCCACCGGAGTGAGTAAAGGCTTCATGAAGCCGGACATGCTCTCGCTGGTGGATGGCAAGGGCAACCAGCTGGCAGGCACGTGGAAACGGTCCAGCGAATTCACCACCCACATGGCCATTTATAACTCCACGCCGGCCGCATTTTCTGTCTGCCACGCGCATCCCTGTCATGCCGGAGCTTTTGCCATCAAAGAACTGGAACCCCCCGCCCGGCTTATCCCCGAGTTGGAAGTATTTGTCGGTCAAGTCGCCGTGGCATCCTACCAAACCCCGGGCTCACCGGAAATTGCGGCCTCCATTGCCCCTCTTGCCCCGAACCACCAGTCGATCATAATGGGATGTCATGGCGTCATTTGCTGGGGCAAATCGGTGGAAGACGCTTACTTCAAAATGGAAATCACCGATGCTTATTGCCGCACCGTGATCCTGGCCCAATCCCTGCCCGGCGCTGCTTCGATTCCCTGCGAAAAGCTTGACGATCTTTTGCAAATGAAGAAATCGATGGGCCTGCCTGACAATCGTTTCGATTTGAAGCCTGCTGAACTCTGCGAGGTCGATCCTTGGACGCAAATGTGCGGGTCCCATGGGTGTTCTTCGCCCGTGACACCTTTCAATCCTATGACGCCGCCCGAGCAGCCCGCTGAGTTTGAGGCGCTGGTTCAGAAACTCACGGATGAAATCCTCGCAAATCTCAAAAACTAAGAATTTATGAAAGTCGCAATTATTGGTGGTGGTGGTCGGGTCGGGTCTTGTGCGGCGTTTGCCCTGCAATGCTCGGGCATCGTCAAAGAAATCCTCATCCTTGATGCCAATCAGGCCACGGCCGAAGGCGAAGCGCTTGACCTTTTGCACGGGGCTGCATTTTGTGCCGACCAAACCATCGCTGCAGCCACTTATGCTGAAGCCGCCCAAGCCGACGTAATTTGTATCACCGCCGGTCTGCGCCGCAAACCCGATGAGTCGCGTTTGGACCTCATCAACCGCAATGTGAGCCTGTTTCTCGGGATTCTAAAAAGCCTCAAAGAAGCCAACCTCAGGAAAGACGCGATTCTTTTTGTGGTCTCGAACCCGGTGGATGTACTCACGTTTCTCGCTCAACGTGAAACCGGTCTTCCCGCCCATCAGGTCCTCGGCCTCGGCACCGTGCTGGACACCTCCCGCTTTTGCTCCCTGATTTCCGCAACCCTCAAACTCCCGCCCACGCAGGTCCGCGCAATGATCCTTGGAGAACACGGAGACACGATGGTTCCGATCTGGTCCTCTGCCACGGTGGATGGATTTCCTTTGCTCAAATTCCCAGGGGTGACTCCCACCTTCCAGACCCAATTGTTTGAACGCACCCAGAAAAGCGGTGCGGAAGTTATCTCCCGCAAAGGCGGTGCCGGTTGGGCCGTTGGCGTGGCCATCCGCGAAGTGATCGATTGCATCGCATTGGACCGTCAGCGCATCCTGCCCGTCTCAAGCCTCGTGAATGGGACCTACGGACTCCGCAATGTCTCAATCAGCGTACCCACCGTCGTTGGGCGACGCGGCGTCGTCCAACACATCGAAGTTGAACTCTGGCCCAAAGAACTCAACGGCCTCCAAGCCTCGGCCAAAGCTCTGCAGGACACGATCCGTAAGGTCGTCGGGTAGCCTCCACACATTCTAACGACTTCTGGGGCCGCTGGCCCCGCGCCTGCGGGGCTGGCAGCTCCTACAAAACCACATTCAAAAAGTTCACAGGAATCGGTTTTCAGTTTTCAGCGGAACTATCCCAATTTTGCACAGGCGTATCCACGCAATGATGTACCCCCATGCGTTAAAGTGCCCAGGTGTAGGGGGCCCAAGCCCTCTGGATCTCGCTTAGAGCATCTGCCTAAATAAATTTCCGAAAAAAGAACTGTACTTTTTGAGAGTGTTTCGCAATAACATGGACATTGCGCACACAAGAACGAGAGCCTAACGCAGAGAACGCCAGCCTTCTAGAGCTTGAGGTGGCGATG
>JBGSPC010000056.1:0-36268 GCA_041738805.1 Terrimicrobiaceae bacterium
GGATCGAGTTCTGCAAAAGCCAAACACGGCTCGGGCTGGTGAGCGTCCAAAACCCCACGACGCCAAGGCCGAGAATGACAAAAGGAACGGACCGATGCAATCGAGTGAGTGGAGACGAGACGCCATCAAGACCGATGGCCACCAGGGCCACGACGCCGGGAAGTGCTGGAATCAGATACCACTCGTAGAGGTAATTTCCATTGCGAAGCGCGAACACATAAACCACACAGCCGGGAAGAACAAAAACGGCTGCGACCAGCCAACCGGCGGGACGGGTTCCTGCGAGACGCAGCAACCCGAAAAGTAACAAGGCACCCAAAATAACAAACGCAATCTGATACACTAGGGGACTGGCCTCCACGATCCACCGGAGCTCAAGGGCGCCGGACATGGCAGAGTCCGAGTTATTCCACGGAATCCCCGCAAAAAAATGTGAAGCGAGATTCAAATTCCAGCGGGCATTCAGCACCCCCAACGAATTGGCCGCAGCCAAATAGCTCTTCAGCTGGGGCAGGCATGGCAGCATGAGTTGCAGATAAACCATCCCTGCAAAAAGGCTTGCCACGATCAAACGGGAAGGTTGCTCCCACCAGGGCGGGGAATTTCGATTTCTCAGGATAACGGCAATGAGACCCAAACCATTGGCAACAACAAGCGCATAGAGGGTGGAGGGATGGGAATAGAGCAAAAGAAATTCACACAGCGCGAACATTGCCCACCATTTCCATCGGCGTCGCTCGATCGCTTCGAGCAGCAACCAAATCAACAAGGGAAGGAAAAGCAGCGTGAAGGCGTAGCCCCGCAACTCGCAGGCGTAGCGGATATGCCAGGGGTGGATAGCCAACAAAATCGCGGCAAGGCCCCCTGCCCGCGCGAATCCGATCCGGCGCAACAAAAGCGCAATGCCCAGAATCGAGGCCACGCCCGCCACTAAGACCGGAATCCGCATCACCGGCTCACTGAGCTGAAGCCCGCCCGGCCGGGCCACAGCTTTCCATGTGTCGTGAAAGACCCGGGAAAGGATGGTCTGAAGATGATGGTTGGAGGGGCGGCGGTAATAGAAGAAGGCGTCTTGCCACGTCGGATGCCGCCACTTCAGAGAGCCATCATCCTGCCTTTGAAGTTCGCCATGAATTTGGAGCCGGACACTGCTGTCCTCATCGTCCCACAGACTTTTGTCGATGCGTTGAAGGCCTTGAAGCCCGGTGATAACCATGGCGGCAAGGACCACCGGCCAGAACCACCGGGTGGCCGCGATTCCGGGCAGCCACGTGCCACGAGCCTCCTGTGTGGGGGCAGCCCACCAACGCGCCGTGAGTGCTAGCACGGCAAGCAGAACGGCATTCAGGGCCGCTGCCCACCACCCATAAAACCGCACCAGAGAACGGAGGCGCTCCAGCTGAGGGTCGGCCTCAAGCACCTTCCATGGGTTATGTGCGAAAAGCAGCCAGAAACAGACCCCCAAACACAGGACCCCCAGGACGGCCCCTGCAGTGAACAAATTTCGGGGAATCTTAAAATGCATGAGTGATTTTTTCGAAGTTTGTATTCAGGAGCAAGACCCCCACCCTCCACGCGAGCGCAAGAGACAACAGGCCGTGAAAAAAAGTCAGGAACCGGGAGTGACCATGCCCCTGAACGGAGGCGCTTGCCGAGGCAAGAAATGACCAGCAGAGGGGAATGTAAAACATCATCACAAAACGTCCGCCGGGACCAATCACATGATACCATCCATAGGCCAGGGTGAAGAGACAAAAGACCCCCGTCCCGAAGGCCAGACCCGCGATTCCGCCTGGATCCGTGAGGGGCTTGCCTTTGGCCATGCCAATCATGACAAGAGCAAGCAATCCCAAAAGCACAAGATACCAGCCCCTTGCAGGCAGGATCATCCTCCTTGGCTTGCCCCGGTTTTCAGAGTTCCATGGCAACTTCCCGTCAGGGATCACCAACTGCTGAAGCTTGATCAGAGTTCCCCCGGCGAGACGTTCCAAAGCCACGGCCGGAGAATTCCGGCGGAAATAATTCCCTGCGGTCGGCCATTCCTCGGGAGGAAGTTTCGAGAGACCATACTCCGTGCAATTCGCATATTTTTCCACGCAGGTTTGCCAGTCATCCGCCCAGAACCAAAACGATGGCAGGCTGTAAAATGCGCTCCCGAAGGTTCGCTGCGCGGAATCGAGACGCGGGGAAATGATGAGAAAGTAAGACCCCAGAGCAAGAAGCAACCCGAGGATCGCACGGCTTGAGCGCCAGTCGGGAGCAAAGACCCAAGAAGGGGAATTGCGCCATAAAAGTTTGATGAGAATGAGCAGAATCACAGATCCCGCAAACGCTGCAAGAAACGGCCCTGTGCTGGGCTTGGCCAGGTAGGCGAGCCCGGAAAATACGCCGAGGAGAAGTCCCGTGAGGGCTCGGGGTTTGCGGATCTGATCCAACGCGGAAACCCACATCCCGGTAAAAAACAAATAGAACAAAACCTCCGCTCCAAAAAATGAGCTGATTGGCAGCAGACTGCCAAGCCCACTCAAAGCCGCCAGGTTCCATGAGGCCATGGAGCCCATCCTGCGCCGCGCCGCGAGCCCCAGACACGCGACCCCCGCCACGGCCAGGAGCACATTCAACCGCTTCCCCGCAGCAAAAAAGTCCGGGGAGTCCGGGTCATAGAAACGCGTGGTAACCCATGGAAAAAGCGGATTCCTGGTCCCGTCCGTCCTGGCAGGCAACAGATCGTTCTTCATGGCTTTTGCCATTCCGACATAGGCACTTTGATCAAACGCCTCGATGTCCTGGTTGATGGAATCGGCGATGCGAAATCCAATGACTCCCAATGCGAGGGACAAAACCATCAGAGCCAGCAAAAAGTACCAATCGGCGCGGGTTTTCATCGCGAATATCGTGTCCGGAGCGCTCGTAGGATCACCTCCCCGAGAAAAACGACCATCGCAGCAACGGCAAAAGCCAGCAGCCCGCCGTAACTGATCCGATAGCGGCTGTTATCCAGTGCATGCGCCACCGCAACGGTCAGCGCATTGCCGGCCGGTGCCAGCCAAAACACAAGCGCGAGGAACCCACCCAACCGGAGCGGCCGCATCTCCTTTTTGAAAAAACAAGCCACAAAGACCAGGGCAAACATTCCGGTGATCCACGGCACCAGCGGGTGAAACGCCCTTCGAATATCATGAACCCTGCGGGGGCCCTGCAAGCGTGTGTTAACCTCCACGGCAGCCTTGGTTTGATCCCGCCAGAGCGCAAACGAACCTGCCACTTCTGCAGAATACGTTTTATCAAGCTCGCGCGGGTACAAGGAATCGGAATGGGCGTAGTGTTTTCCGAGTTCCAAACGCTTTCTGGTGAACGTTGCCTCGTCCGGCCGCAGAAAATAGTCAAACTGAGTGAGGATCTTCGCAATCATATCAGCCGGGTGGCTTCTCCATGCTCCAAGGTAGGTTTGATTGCAAAAGCTGGCCAGTTGTTCGAGCGTGAAACCGTGATGGTGCTGAAGCCACGGGAAAAGCTGCGAGCGGTACATGATGTAATCCGGGTCGAAACCGAGCCGGCGATAATAGCGGCTCAGGGTTTTTGCAGTCTCCAGTTCTTTCTCCAAAAGATCGACAGTTCCCTCGGGAAGTCCGGGAAGAGGCGAGGACTTCAAACTCTTGAGAGCGATGTCCGCATGGATGGTTAGCAGGGTCATCGGAAGAACAAGGCGCTTCTGTTCCGGCTGTTCAAACAACAATTTCCCCGGAAGCCACACACAGGCCATTGCCAGGATGACACCCAGCACGGGAGCCAGGAGCCCCCGCAAATCCAAACCCCGCTTCTCCCAATCCACGAGCGCCAAGCCCAAAGGAAGCAGAGTCAGCGGCACCGCCAAAGCCCAGTTGGGTTTGAGAACATACAGAGCATAAGCCAGCGGCACAGCCATCGCTCCAAAACAGATAGCAGGAACCCTGCGGGGGTCCGTCCACCAGAAAAAACTGAAAAGCGTGATACAGGCCAACTGCGCAAAAGCGATGGGGATGAGGATCGCCTCCGGACGAAGGTTGATTTCCATGCCCAGCAAGTGTGTGTCGAGAAGGTTCAGCCAGACCACTCCCAATCCCATGGCTGTGGCGACAAGGTTTCCAACGGGCGATGGTTTTAAAATCCCCAGCCAAACCCTCCATGTCAGAAAGGCCAACGCTCCGCCAATAAGCCCCAGACTCTGCTGAATGACCACAATGCCCGAGTAGGAGCCGGTCATTTTCAAGCAGCCCGCAAGAAAGGCGCCATAGAGCCATTCGCGCTCGAAAACCTCTTTGAAACCCAGGTGGCTGACCCATCCCAAGGCCGCGCCAAGCCAGCCCCAGGTGTCAGGCTCAGCAAGAGGAACAGGTGGAATCGCAGAGCGCGCTCCCGCTGCCAGAATCAGAATTCCGGCAAGGACCAGCCAGGAAACGATGGAGATACCCCGCCCAAGATCATCCGTCTTTTCCCCCATGGAAGACGGATTGCTCAATTGCTCATGATATCAAGCCCCTTGAGAGTGCTTTCGTCAAAGCGGCCGGTCTGACGGAACCCCGCGCTCTTTTGCCAGGCTTTGAGGGCGGAAACAAGGGTCGTGCTCGGGTTTCCATTGATGGGGCCCTGATAATAACCGAGAAGTTTCAAATTTTTTTGCGCTTGGCGAATGCTGGCAATTTGCAATTCCGGCCCGACCGAAATGAAGGGACCTCCTTTGAAGAGATCCGCTAGGGCCACGTATTGCGGGACGGGGGCGGGTTGCGGAGTTTGCTTTTTAGCAGATGGGGCTGCTGGCTTAATTCCCAGGCTGTTGAGGGTTTGGGGATTGAGTTCTCCGGTGACACGCAGATCTTCCGCAAGTTGGTAACGCCGGATGGCGGCTGCGGTTTGGCTGCCGTAGGAGCCATCAACAGTTCCCTGATAAAAACCAAGGCGTTTGAGTTTTTGTTGGGCCGAGGAGATGGTCGGGTCTGCCATGACGGTGACAGCAAAGATCAGGAGCGATCCCAAGGTGAGACATAAACGTTTCATAATCTGTCGGATTTTACGCGGGGATTTTGCCGGGAGCAAGCCGGGCGATCAAGCATGCGCCGGGGGCAACCAGCAAAAATGCGAGGACCAGGCAACTGGAAACCCCCACGGCACACACGGCGCCAAGGCCTGAAAGCGCAGGATTGACCGCCAGAACAAGGGCCCCAAAACCGCAAATGGTTGTCAGCCCGCTGATCCATACGGGTTTCAGCACCTGCGCGAGCGCGGACTGATCCACACTCCCCTCACGGGTCGCAAGGATAATATGGGTGCCGTAATCAACCCCCACCCCGAGCACCAATGGCAGGGCCAGAACATTAAGGATGTTGATGGGAACGTTCAGAAGTTTTAGCAAGGCGGCCGCAAGGGCCATTGAGGCGAGCATTGCAGAAAGATGAAGGGCCCACGCCCGCCAATCCCGGTAAACAAAGGCAAGAATCACAGCGATGACTCCAAACACGATTCCGCCAAAAGTCACCAGTTCTCCTCTTGCCCACGGAACGAGGGCCGCCAGCGTCTGACTCCACCCTGTCGCGCTCACACCAGGCACGCTGGCAATTTTTTCTGCAAGGAGGAGCCGCTCATCCGTTGTGATGTCCTTCCGGGTCTGAATTTGTGCGGCGGCCATGGAACCATCCGATGAGACCATCCGGTCAATCAGAAACCACCACGTCGAATTTTCGGGAAGGAAAGCATCCCAACCCGCAGCAGAAGATGGTTCATTCAATCCCTCCAGCATGGTGAACGTGTCGCGGAAAGCCGCAGGATCCATCCCGTGCTGATCCAATAGTGCTGTCAAAGAAATCGCCGTCTCGGTGAGGTCCAGAGAGCTGAGAGTTTTTCGGTTTTCTGCGAGAGTCTGAGGAGACAAAACGAGGGATTTCGGAGAGGAGTAGGAACGGATAAGTCCCGACCTGGTGGCCTCATCCATGGCCGAATCCAGAGCGGTGAGATTGGCGGGATGGGGGTCTCGAATGACGGCAATAACCGGCTCGAAAGTGTCGGGGAAGCGAGACATCATCAAAGCCAAAGCCTGTGCCGCCGGCGTGCGTGTGGGTTCCAGTGATGCCGGGGTGAGATCAAACTGAAGCGGACGCCAGGGAGTCAGGCAGAGGATCAATCCCAAAAGCCCCATCACTACTCCCAGGCCTAAAAGAGGAACCGGGTTGGACTGACAGCGCTGCGCGTAGTTAAGAAAAGCCGTGTCCTTGGCTTCTGATGGCATTTTGCCGCGAAGAAACACGGGCAACATGATAAGCATGATCACTGTGGCAAGTACGACCCCGATGGCCACAAGGGCTCCCAACTGTCGAAACCCGGGTGACCCGGCAAAACACAAGGACAGAAATCCCGCCGCTGTGGTGAGGGCCACCCAAAGGATGCCCGGACCCGCCAGTTTCAATGCTTGCGAAATGGCCTCCTGACGGCCGCGCCCCTCGGCGGCGGCACGGTAATACCTTTGACAAATCAAGAGACTGAAATCATCTCCCAAGCCGAAAAGAATCGAACAAAACCCGATCGCCACCACATTCAGGCTTCCAAAAACAAGCCCTCCCGAGGCTGTTGCGATCACGGCGGAGATCGCAAGCAGCACGGCAATGCCGACGAGCGGCCACACCCGGCGGAACCCCAGCCAGAACAAACCAACCACAGCGGCCAGAGAAACGATCGATGTCAGCTTGATGTCCCGCTCCATGCTGGATGAAATTTCATCCACGTAGGCCGCCCGCCCGGTGACCAGAATCCGGGGCGCCTCCCCTGTTTTAAGGGATGCCACAAAAGCGTGGACGTCACGCATCAGTGCCTTGCAACCCTCCGGCGAAGCATCGCTTTGTCGGGTGATGCAGGGCACGATTTGCAGCAAGCCATCGGGAGAGGTGAGATCAAAGGCATTGTTAACTTTCAGGCTACTCCAAAGCGGTTTTAATGCGGACGCACCCAAACCGAGGGGATCATTCTCCAGCTCGAACAAAGCACGCGGGGAACCCGCCGCAACTTCTCCGGCCAAACGCGACAATCGCGCCTCCATGGCCCCCGGATCGAGCTTTTTGAGAGCTTCGTCAAATTCCCCCGGCGGAAGATTCAAGAGCAACGGTAAAACGATCTCCCGACCTCCGGCCCCGCCTGCCAAAGGTTGGGCAGACAACACCCTCAGCACCCAAGGTTGCGCCAAAAGCCGGGTGGCAAATTCTTCACGAAAATCTTCGTGGTCCTCCGCCGATCCCGATCCTTCCGGCCAAACAAGAACAAAGGCCAGTTCGTTGGACTGCGCGAATCCCCGCTCATAGTCCCTCAGTCCTTGGACGGCCGGCTCGCCGGTTGGCAGCAAATTCAGAATGTCGGAATCAAAGGTCGTGTGTTTGACCAACATAAGAGCCGCCAGCAAGGTACTGACCGCAAGAATGCCAATGAGCAGAAGCGGGCGGCGGACAATCACCGACGCAAAAAAATTCGCGAAGGTGTCGATCAGACGGGAGTTCACACGTTGAACCGGAATTCCAAAACATCGCCGTCCTGAACGACGTATTCTTTGCCCTCCACGCGTAATTTCCCGGCCTCCCGCGCTTTGGCCTCACTTCCCAAGGAAACCAAATCCGCAAAAGCGACGGTTTGAGCGGCAATGAATCCACGCTCGAAATCACTATGGATCACCCCGGCCGCAGCCGGAGCTTTGTCACCGGCACGGATCGTCCAGGCCCGTGTTTCCTTGGGACCTGTGGTCAGATAAGTCCGGAGCCCCAACAAATGGTAAACCGCACGGATCAGGCTGCTCACGCCGCTGTCATCCACTCCCAAACCGGCCAGAAATTCGCGCGCCTCCTCGGGCGGCAGCTCGGACAACTCGCTTTCAATCTGAGCGCTGATCACCACGGCTTCGCTGCCCATGTGCTCGGCTGCATAAGCCCGCACCGCATCGACCATCGGATTGGCATCGGTCTTCGCCAAATCATCCTCGGCCACATTGCAGGCAAAAATCGTTGGTTTGGAACTCATCAGAAAAAACTCTTTGGCCGTGAGGCGCTCCTCATCAGTGAGCTCAGCCGTCAGAGCCGGTTTACCAGCGTCCATGTGCGGCAACAATTTCTCGGCCACCGCGATCTCCGTCTTGGCCGTTTTGTCTCCGGCCCGCGCTGATTTTTGCAACCGCTCACAGCGTTTTTTCAAAGATGCCATATCGGCAAGAATGAGTTCGGTTGCCACCACTTCAATGTCGCGAACCGGATCAACCGAACCGGCCACATGATGAATATCATTGCTCTCAAAACAACGGACGACCTGAACGATGGCATCCACTTCCCGGATGTGACTCAGAAACTGATTACCCAGCCCTTCTCCCTCGCTCGCGCCTTTGACCAATCCGGCAATGTCCACAAACTCAATGGCCGCCGGAATGATTTTTTCGGATTTCGAGATTCCCGCCAACGCCTGGAGCCGTTGGTCCGGGACATTGACGACTCCGGTGTTTGGCTCAATCGTACAAAACGGAAAATTTGCAGCGTGTGCTTTCCGGGTGCGGGTGACCGCATTAAACAAGGTGGACTTGCCAACATTGGGCAGTCCGACAATTCCAGCTTTTAACATAGTCCGCGAACCGTACAGCCCGAACCCCTAAGAAAGCAAGCAGCGGGTTGGGTGGAACATCGGGGTGTGGTTAAAAGCGGGTGAGGTTGATCGGGCGCTCCGCCGCCACTTGCTCCCATCGCGCTCGGAGATCGCGATCCACCCTTGGGCGAACTCATCAACTCACCCACTTTTCATCTCACCCGAACATCGCCCGGGATGGAAAAATCTCAAACCGTGCCGGCTGACCACTGGCAAAGAAAATCCGCTAATTCGTCTTTGTTGGCGCTGCGTGCGTGGCGGACAAAAAACCCTGAGACGGCGCAACCAACCGCAAGGCAGTCGGCCGCGTTAAAGCCGAGAGCGAGGCCGAGAGAGATTCCCGCGTTGAACCGGTCCCCTGCCCCGGTGCTCTTTTTGGGGTTTTGACAAAACGGCCCGGGTTGCATGTAGCCGCCATGCTCGTCGGCAGAAACGGCAAAGGGAATGCGGTGGATCAATACCCGGGTGATTCCCAGTTTCTCCCTCAGGGCATGGGCCTGAGTTAGTGTGGCCTCGGCTGTGCCGCCGGAGGGAACGGTCTCCAACCCCTGCAGCCTGCAAAGAATGTTGGCCTCGTTGCCGTTGAGCCCAAGGGTCAGCGGCCCGTGCGGCTCGAAGTCTTTCAAAATCCCGGCGACTTCCAGAATATCGGCGCCCGACCGGCTCGATGGATCGACCAAATCGATCAAAAAATGCGGACGATGGGAAAGCTTGGAAAAAACGTCCTCAAGCAACAAGCGCCACACACCGGTCATGTGCGGATAAAGGGTCCAATCCGTGAGGGCAATAACCTGAGCCCCGGAGCATGCCGCCTGATAGGTCCCGTCACTCAGATAGTCACGCACGGCATCAGGTGTGAATTCCGCCAATTGTTTGACCGCACTGAACATCAGTTTTCCATCCGCAAATTCAAAGGCGAGGGTGCGACCCGGCTCGCGGCCCCAGGAATGAAATCCCCTGCACTTCCCGGCAATGTCCCGGAAGGCGGCGTGTGGCGGTTCCCCAAGCGTGGCAAAACAATCGACCCGGACGCCAAGGCTTGCCAGTCCATCCGCGAGATTCACAGCGCATCCGCCGGGATGCACGTCGTTAATGACGATTTCCCTCAAGCTGCTATGACCGGCGGCATCGGAGACCATTTTTCCAAAGGTGGCAATATCCGGCACGGCTGTGAAATCGGTGAGAGACCGGCGCTCGCCAACAAGCGAAATCATTTCGTCCACAAATCCATCGAACCCCGTCACCACCCGGCACCCGGAAAGGTCCGCAGCCTGGACGCACGCAGAAACTTTTTCAAGCGGAGTGCTCATAACGGATCGCTCAGAAGTTTCACCAAAGCGTCCTCATCCTCCTCAACCTCCGGAAACCGGCCGATGTTCGGGTCGGTGAAAAAGTTGTCATGGGCATCATCATTCGCGGTGGAGACCTCACCGATAATGCACTCCGCCGTGAGAGGAAAAAACGAATGATAAACATGCGGAACGAGCGTGATCCGTTCGCCGGCGGTGAGATCGATGGCCGCGCCAGCCGGGATCATTTTCCTCTCATTGTTGAGCAGCACTTCGAATTCCGAAGGCATGGGTTTGCCGGGGTGACCCGGCCACACCTTCACCCGGAGCGTGCCCCAGCGGCTGATGATGTCCTCCTTTTTTTTGTGATGGCAGTGTTCCGGAGTGACCATGCCCTCGCGGGCATACATGAGCTTTTCGCAATACTCGGGATGCTCGGCCAGATTCACAAGGACAAGACAGCTTTGAGTCCATTGGCCCAGTCCAAAATCGGTGACATCCCATCGGGGATGTGGAGGGAGCGCCCATCCGTGCTGCTCAAAGCAGGTGCGGGCCGACACGATGAGTTGGTTGATTTCGCTGCGTTTCATCATGGGGGATTGGTTGGGATTGGTCGTAAACCTATTTGTAGCTCATCTTGTTCGTGGTGAGCAGGAGGTCCTGCTGGAGTGTCCTTTGCGGGTTGATGCCGCTTGCCTGGAGGACATTGTGATAAACTTTCACAGCTTCCAGCGGTGGAATTTCTCCATCCACAATCCGGCGCAACAACTCGATGAAAGCCAGGGGATGCTCGGAGAGATTGATTTTTCTGCCAAACAGCGCCACACGGGCCCCGTGCTTTTGCGCATCGTGGATCAATTGGAAGGCATCCCGTGTTGTGCCCGAACTTCCGCCAAGAATCCCCACAATCAGTTTGGGGTCATAAGCCACCAGTTCCTCCAGCGCGCCGGGACCATTGTAAGGGATTTTCAAAAACACGGGTCTCCCCACTTGAGTCACTCCAGCCAGCGTCCGGATAATATGATCGTTCAGGAATGCCCCCACATTCTTGTCAGGAATTCCGGGGTTCACATTCGGATTAAAGACTTCCAAAAAATACCGGAAATGTTTGCGCTCGGCCTCGATTCGGAATTCATGAAAATCCGTGAGCGCTTTGTAGTCCCAATCGATGTTGTTTGTGAACGTGATCGAGTAAAGGCCAAGGTCCGCCCCCGTGAAGGGTTGCGAACAATCCTCGGTGATCTTGCCGTATTTGATGTGGCAGAGGTTTGCCGTCCGGAAGGAACGTGAAGGGTGATCGGTGGGATATTTTCCGCCGCGGACGGCCCACACATCCGAGGTGTCATTCGCACGCGCCGCCGGGGTGATCTCCGAGTTCACAAACAGGCCTTCCTGCATGGCGAGCCGCTCCAAATTTGACGCGGACAGGAGCATGATATCCACGATGTCCTGCGCAATCACGGCACGGATTTGCTCCAGGTATTGGGCAAGCGTTTTCCAGCAGCCTTCTGATTCGTTGTATCCATGACGGCAGGAACCAGTCTGCGGGCCGGGAGCGGTGACGCCGAATGCCATATCTGCATCCTTGGCGTCAGCAATGATGAAGTCTTTTGAGGAGGTGGATCCGGCTTGGATGTTGGCAATTTTTTGGTCGAGTCGTTTCATGAAAGGTGGATTTTGGTGTTTTTCGGACGAAATGCTGCCGGCGGCTTGCGGTCGGTCACAAAGTCGGAGATGTCGCTCCATTTGGCGAAACCGAAGGTTGAGGCAGATGCCCATTTGCCGGCATCAGAGAGGAGAATGGTGCGCCGCGCGTTTTTGATCCATGACGCCTTGATTTCGCGCTCCAGGAGCTCCGTCGTTCCGGGGCCGGATTCGGGATCAAGACCGGAGGCGCCGATCAGTGCCATGTCGGCTTTTAATCCCTTCATGCCTTCGGAGGCGAGGCTGCCGACGAGGGCCCCACTCAAAGCCCTTCGTTCGCCACCGATGACGATCAGCTTCGCACGGAAATGTTCATGGCCGGCAATCACGGGGAGGGAATTGGTGATGAGCGTGAGTTCAGGACGGGACCTCAGCAAACGGGACGCTTCAAGACAGGTTGTCCCACTGTCCACAAAGACTGTTGCCCCGGCGGGAATGAGATCGGAAGCAATTTGGGCAATCCTCCTTTTTCCTTCAATCGCAGATCGGGATTTCTGCAGCAAGCTCGGCTCGGTCGCGGCAACCGAAGGATGAAGCACGGCTCCATGGATGCGAACAACCAGGTCCTGCTCTTCCAAAAAGTTCAGATCACGCCTGAGTGTGGCCGCCGAGGCCCCGGTCGCGCCCTGCAATTCGGAAGCACCGGCCCGTTGGGTTTTTTCAAGAATGTCCAGAATCCTCTGGTGGCGCTCATGAGCGATCATGAGCGATTGATGCATTTTCTACAAAGATTTGTCAATGAAGAAAATGCCGCTCTTCCAAAGAAATATACCGGATTGCGTCATCGTTCATGACCGTTCCCTCCCGTCATCTCCCATCAAGGAATGTGGACTGCGGGCGTCACGCTCTTTCAGCGATTATGACGCCGCCAGACAGAATTGACTCGTGCCAGTCTCCCTTGAAATGCCAGGAATAGAGAAATGCGCACGGATTTTTGGGATTGGATGGTGACCAAGTGGAACTGGCCGGGAGCGGCGGCCTTTTGCGGAGGAATTTTGATGGTTCTGGCCCCTGTCATTTGGGTTCTGGCAGGACCCGTCATTTTCTGGATTTACCTCATGCTGCCCATCTACATGCTCCATCAGCTGGAGGAACATGCCGGAGACCGGTTCCGGATTTTTGTGAATGATACCATGGGAGGCGGCACAGAAGTTTTGTCCCGGCCGGCCACCTTTGT
Source organism: Terrimicrobiaceae bacterium (assembly GCA_041738805.1). Taxonomy (GTDB): domain Bacteria; phylum Verrucomicrobiota; class Verrucomicrobiia; order Chthoniobacterales; family Terrimicrobiaceae; genus JAJTZA01. Next base: position 12,808 of record JBGSPC010000056.1, read on the forward strand.
GATCAATTCGCTGGGGGTCTGGGGAATTGATCTTGTCGCACTTTATTTGGCAGTCTTTGTGAATCCAGGCTGGGGGTTGATGGCCATATATCTTCCCTTGGTGAATGCCGTGGGCCATATGGGACAGGCCGTGGCTCTTCGGAGATACAACCCGGGGCTGGTGACTTCCATTCTGCTTTTTCTGCCTTTGGCCGGCTGGGGATTGCTCGTTGTGTCAAAAGACACCAAAGCCGATCTGGTGATGCAGTTGATTGGCCTTTCTGTTGCTGTGCTTGTGCATGTTCTGATCATTGTGCATGTGAAGCGCAAATTGCATCGTGCTGGCAAGTGAGGCTCATCTCGAATCAGCGCGGGGAGCCGGCTGTCCTCCACCTTTTTGTTCGGCATTTGGTTTTTCAACACTCACTCCGGACATCCAGGGAAGGTGATTTTCTCAGATGTGTCTTTTGGTTTCATCTGCGTGACTTTGTGCGGTTTGCCCGATTGATTATACGTGATCCACTCGCCTGCCTGGTGGCCATTATCGAAATTTCCTGATCGCGATTTGGTGCCATCTTTGCGAAACCACTGCCAGTATCCGGTCATGGTGCCATCTTTGAGCTGCCCGACTGCCCACACGCTGCCGTCTTTATGGTATTGAATGTGCGGCTCCGATTTCATGCGCATTGCTCGTTGCTGCCGGACAGTATCATACCCCTCACTCGGCAAATGGCACCCCTCAGTTTTCAGCTCCGGTTTTCTTTCCAGTTCACGGTGTGGGTGATTCTTGCGCTTGGGCGATCCTCGCCAGAGCGCGGTCGAGCAACAAGAAACTTGCGTCGCGGTCGATGGACATGATTCGGACAATCTTACCGTTTTTGCGATTAAAGTTGTATTTATAATCAAAGGTGACCCCGGGAGCCTCGACCTCTTCCCATTGACATATGGAAGGGTCGATCAAAGCCGCGAAATCACCGAGATCGAAAATGCCCTTGTCCGCGCGACTGGCGTAGGCCGAGTGTTTGCGAATATCGTGTAAGAACGCTCCCAATGGTCCGACACCACTAACCCGTCGCTCAGATTCGTCCATCGGCATGGTCAGATCCGTGCCGGTATCGAAGAGCACGAAGCGGCTCGGCAACTCGAAGAGGAGCTCGGCGGCGAGCAGGTCGTTCTGCGCATTGAAGTTCGCGCACCGCTCCGGCCATTCAGAGCGACCGTGCCAAAAAATCACGAGCCGGTCGGCAATGGAAGGGTCTTTGCGCAAGGCGGCGGCGCCATCGGTTGCCGGGCCGAGCAGGATCAGCCAGATGGGATTCTCGGGCGTGGCCGTGCGAGCAGTGGCAACAATAAAATCCACTCCTTCCGATTCAGGCACGCGCTTCCGATACACGAACGGGTCGCTGCCGTCCTTGATGGGGAATTTCCCGTCCATCCCCGCAGCGGCTAACGTTGCTTCCAAGCTCTTGCGTGACTTTGCGATTCCACCAGGCCCACCGAATTGGCCGTAGTGCGCCGCCACAAAGCCCTCGATTTTCAACCGCTCCGGAAAGCCCAGCGCGAGAGAGATCGCCCATTGATCGTCCACCTCATTCGCAGCGTCGGTATCGATGATGACCCGCAACTCGCCAGCAGGTGGCGGCCAGGGTGCGGACGGTCGTTGCTTGATTACTGCGTTTGTCTCCTGGGCGTAAAGTGGAGCCAGTTGAGCCGTGGAGAAAAGTAGGACAAGGGGGAGGGTTTTCAAAATGTGCGCACCTGTGTTTTTTCGGTCTCCAGGTTTGGTGGCCGATTGGGGGGTATGTATAGTTAGGGGGACTGAAAAATCAATCCCGAAACCGGATCAATCACCAAGCTTTTAAAGAGCGACTGAATACATGCCCTTCTCCTGGCGTTACGCATTAAAACGATTCCCAAACGTGCCCTGCAGCCGCCGCATCCCACCCACAAGATTTGGATCAAGTTGGTATTGAATGTGTCGTGATTTCAGGCGCATTGCAGGCTCCTGCCGGAGCGTCTTATTGACCCTCACACGGCAAACGGCACCCCTCAGTTTTCAGCTCCGGTTTTCTTTCCGTATCGGCTGCACTGATGTCAGATCAGCGGTGGAACGGCTTTGGTGATCGGGATTTCCAGGACGGTCGGTCCGTTCCGCTTCCATGCGTTGGCAGCCTCCGACTGAATCGCAGCGATCGTTTCCACGCGTGCCGCTGTGCAGCCGTAACCGTGCGCAAGCGAAACGATATCAAGGCCGGGAATATCGAATCCGGGCACACCCGGCGCTTGCTCAAGCACGGAGAAGGACTTCAGGATGCAGTATTCCTCATTGCACAGAACCACGATAAGCATAGGTAACTGGAGGTGTGCTGCCGTCCAGATCGATTGCACCGAATACTGGAACGAGCCGTCGCCGATGACTGCGAGCACGGGGCGGTTCCGTCCGCTGTCCCGTTCGGCCAGCGCGATGCCAACCGAGGCTGGCAGGTTCCATCCAAGTCCGCCGCTGGCAAAGGTGTAGAACGTGTCCGGCTCCGTGATGGGCCATGCCTTGTGGAGAGCGGCAAGATTCGAAGGGCTTTCCTCGACGAGGACAGTATGAGGTGGGCGGATCTCCTGCAGGGCCGCAAAAACTTGTGCAGCCGTGAGTCGGCCTTCAGCGCATGGCTCCTCTGGAGCGGGAGGGTGCGGTGCCATTCTGTGCTCGATTCGTTGGCGGGGTGCGGATGGCTTCGGCGTGTGTCCTTCGATTAACTTGGCCAGAGAAGAGAGGGCGAGTTTTGAGTCTCCAATCAGGCTCTCGCCTACAGGCGCACGGGAGGTCTCTCCCGGATCGTCCGAGATGTGCAGCAAGCGCAAGCCCTGCGGCAAATAGGATCCCGCGACATAGGGGTAATAACGAAAGACCGGTGCCCCGACCACCAGTGCCACATCGTGACCCTCGAGTTTTTGGCAAAGGGGGCCGATGGCAAAAGGCAGGCCGCCCACATAGAGATGATGATCCTCCGGAAACGGCGGAAGCTCGCAGGCCGGTGCGGCCCATACCGGGGCACCAAGGGCTTCGGCGAAAGCGATCGCTTCATCCCAGCCTTGGGAGCGGGCGATAGATGCCCCGTAGATGAGAGCTGGGGCATCCGCTTGCCGGAGTATTTCGGCGAACTCCGCAAGGCGGTCGGGGTCGGGGGCCGTCCGCGTGGCGACGGAGCGAATGATGGCCGGTCCGAGGGCCGGTTTTTCCCAGTCGTCGAGGGGCAGAGAGAGGAATACCGGGCCAGACGGCGGCTGGAGGGCGGTGGCGATCGCACGCATAAAAGCGGCTGGAACATCCTCGGCGCGAGCCGGTTCATAGGCCCATTTCACCCACGGCTTGGGCATCAGAGTCGGCTCAATGTTGGTGAGCCATGGCTCCATCAGCAGCATCTCGCGAGTCTGTTGTCCGGCCGTGATGATCAACGGGGTCTTATTCTGGAAAGCCGTCAGCAGTGTTCCCATGGCATTGCCAAGCCCGGCACCGGTGTGCACGTTGACCAAGGCGGGGCGGCGCGTTGACTGCGAGTACCCGTCCGCCATGCCGACTACGGACGCTTCCTGCAAACCCAGGATATACCGAAAATCGGATGGAAAGTTCTTCAGAAAAGTCTCCTCCGTTGACCCAACATTGCCAAATATGGTTGTGATCTCAAAGGCACGGAGGAGATCAAAAGTGACGTCGCGGATGGTTTTCATAATTACTGGTTTTGTGGTGTGATTTGGAACATCCGAAAGGGTCCCCTGAATTAAAGTTTTTGTCTTGATCAGATTTCTGACGCACCTTCGGCGTTCCATGGCCAGTCTCGATGCGATCCATGTTTGTCTCCGTAGCCTTTGAGCCCAAAGCCCCAGCTATTCCGACTTGCCATCCGGCCCATTTAGGCGCTTTCCGGGCATAGTCCAAGGTTTTTCTCTCTTGCTTCAGCCCTTGCTCCGGAAGTGGCTCCTATTTTGACTCTCGTCCCCTTAAACATGTCCTTGTGGTAGTTTCCCCGGCTGATGATGTGATAAATCGCCCCTTCAAACTCAGATCTTGGTTTTCGTGCTGTGACTCCGGAAAAGCGGAGCGCAACAACCGCGTCAATTATGTTTTATGACACTGGTCCCTTCGGCGCTTCAGGGCTCCGGCCTTTCAACGCATCGTCGCGACGAGCTCCGCTGGTTTGCCGTCGTGCTGTTTGAAGGTTTCACAGAAATTCACGTCGCCATTTCGGTACACCCCAATGCAGGTCACCGTGGCATCAATTCCAGCGGGGTAGGCCCGGAGATTGATGGACGTGCGCGGCTTCATGTTCAGATTCGGAGTCACCCGATGGTAAACGTGACCATGTAGCAGGACGAGAGTCCCGGCACGCGGTTCCAGTGTGATCTCGCCCTCAATTGGCTCCTGATGGCCACCCGAAGGAATACGCCCCAGCAAGTGCGAGCCAGGTACAAACACGATGGCCCCATCCTCCAGCGCCACATCCTCCGTATAGAAAAGGCGATTCAGGTTGAACTCCTTACTTTCCGGACCGCCCGGCGGGCAATCCTGATGCCACGCCTGACCGCGCCCACCGCCAACCGAATACATCACCAAGCCCTTCGGATTCGTGTTATAGCCGCGATCCAGCAAAGCTTCCGTCACGTCGGCCAGCGCCGCCATTTCGTTCAAGATGATAAACTCCGCATTCCCCTCTGCCAAAGGCGCCCACACCATCACATCACATTCAAAACTCGCCAAAACCCCACTCCCATTGTGCGCCGTGGCCGCTGTCGCGGCAAGAGGAGCATAATGCTCCTCCATCTCACGTCGCAACGGGATCAACTGAGGCTCAGACAAAAAACCTGGCAAGACCACAATACCGTCCCGGTTAAACCGTCGCCGCAACTCCGCCCGGCCCACTTCGACTTCCACATTGCCTGCCAAGTCAAGGATCCGGTAAGACGAGATAACTGGACGAGACTCTTCCATTGATTTGATCATACCTCAGAGAAAACCGGCCTTTTTTCAGAAGTCAACACGTTTATGGTTACAACCGGGTCAGGACCGGGGACACGGGCAATAAATAAACCGGGGACATAGGTATCAGTATATGATTCTCAATCATATTTCGAGTAGAAGAATGAATGGAAGACGAGCTTCCGCGTCACAATATATTCAAGCATTACGTCGTCGGCCATAGCTTTATGCGAAGGCTGATTGATTGCTCATAGTGACATATGCATGCAGCCGCCACCCGCATTTCTCACACGCCTCAAAGATCGCTTTCTCGAAGACCGGCGCTGACAAGCCCTTGAATACATCCTTGCGGTAGTTTCTTCGACTGATGATATGGTAAATTGCTCCTTCGAACTCAAATCTTGATTTGCGTGCCATGAGTTCAGAAAAGCAGAGCCCAGCGGGCGTGTCAATTATAACTTATGGGACTGACCCCTTCGGCTGTTTCCTAGACTGTTACCTATGTCCCCGGTTTATTTGTTACCTATGTGCCCGGTCCGAACCTTATTGAGGCGATGGATGGAATTCCCTGTTTCGCACGTTCTCGGCCATTTCAACAATTCGTTTCAGCCGCATCTTCGAGACAGCGAAGGGGTCAGTCCCATATTCTATAATCTCTCTTTGATCAGGTTCCTCACCCGGCTTGGATGGCCCATAGCCAACCGATCTGCGATCCAGATGTTTGTTGCTGTGGTCTGTGAGCGTAGCGCCCCAGCTATCCTGACTTTCCATTCTGCTGATTTGAGACAGCCGAAGGCGGACAGCCGAAGGCGGACAGCCGAAGGGGTCAGTCCCATATTTTATAATCTCTCCTTGATGAGGTTCCTCACGCGGCTTGGGTGGCCCATGGCTAGACGATCCGCTATCCAGATGTTTGTCGCTGTGGTCTGTGAGCGCAGCGCACCAGCTATTCTGACTTTCCATTCTGCTGATTTATGCTCTTTCCGAGCATCATCCAAGGTTTTTCCCTCCTTCTTAAGCTTCTCCTCCATGAATTGCTCCCATTTCGCCTCTCGCAATTCGGCCATGTCTTCCCCTCCCCATGAGCCTTCCTTCTCCATCTCAATCAACATCTTCTTGAGATCCTTGCGGTATTCTTTGGAGGCGACCGCCCAGCCTCGGGTGTATCGACGAACCATGTCATCTCGCAGCCCAGAATCATTCTCCTCACACCACTCCAGATGTTCAGCATAATTTCGCATTCCCTTTGCTGTGTCAGGAAACTCCAACTCTGACAGAAAATCCTTCCTCACCAAGGGTTCCTTCACTTTCTTCTCCAAAAACTTTGGATAGCTCGAATACGGATACTCCTTCAATGTCTCAAGAGTCACCAACCCAGCTCTCACCGGGTTGAGGTGGATATAGTTGGCCAACCCAAGGAGAGACCTCCCCTCCTCAATCACCAAACTCTTATAGCGGGACTGAAACACATGCCCCCGTTCCTTCCGATACGCATTAAAACGATTACCAAAAGTTCCCTGTAACCACCGCATCCCATCCACGAGATTGGGATCCGGCGTCTCAAGGGCCAGGTGGTAATGGTTGCTCATGATCACATACGCATGCAGTCTCCACCCACATTTCGCACACGCCTCCAAGATCGCTTTCTCAAAGGCACCCGCTGACGTCCCCTTAAACACATCCTTGCGGTAATTCCCACGACTGATGATGTGGTAAATCGCCCCTTCAAATTCAAACCTTGGTTTGCGTGCCATGAATTCAGAAAAGCAGAGCCCAGCAGGCGTGTCAATTATAACTTATGGGACTGACCCCTTCGGCTGTTTCTTGACCCCTTCGGCTGTTCCCATTAGCAGGAGGCGTGACGGAGCGGCGAATCGGAGTTTACGCGAAGGGTTGGCGGACGTTGCTACTCGCGACAGCGGTTACGTGTTACGGCTCACCTTTCTCACCACGGATTATAAGTTATGGGACCGACCCCTTCGGCTGTTCCAGCTGGGCCGTGTGCGGTGCCGCCTTCGACTGGAGCCGCAAGGGATCTCCCTCTGCAGAAAGATTCGCGGAATCCGTGCTGCCTATGATCGCTCCGACTCTGGAACTCTGAGAGTGCGCCCCAGCAAAAAGGGACGATCCTCGCACTCTATAGTGTTACCTATGTTGCCGGGTTCATTTGTTACCAGTCTGCCCGGTCCGAACCGGCTGTTCCTTCTCTTCTTCAGGACGATTCTCTATGTAAATTGCGAGCCATCGGTTTGCTTTTTCTGTTTTTCCCTCGTATGGACCAAAGTGGCGCATCAAAAGCTTGGCGGCGAGCCAGTCTCCGTTCGTTGCTCTTTCCTCTAGCACCCTGATCTCATTGGAATTTAGTGAATAAATTTCGCCCGATTCTGGGGTCTTCCAGATCAAAGGAGGCAGCAACCCAGACGCCACAATGCCCAGCCCAAATCCAATTAGCGCTGCAACAACATAACTAAACTTGCTCATAATTTTAAAGCCCAGCATTTGCAGTATACCATGAATCGGGGTAAAAGTCTTCCCATGTCCCCGAGTCGCGAAGCCTATCTGGTCCATTCCTCCACCCACCTAAAAGGTTTCGTCGGTAGGAAGGCATGACGTTCGTTGTTGGCGCGATAACTTGATTCTGTAGATGCTCCGCTAGTCGCTTACCGAAGCTGGTCCCACTCGGAGACCTGCTGTCACCAGAACCACAGCTATTCAGACGCACCGGTTTCGACGGATCATAATTGGGATCTTGGCGAATCAGTTGCGCAAGCTTTTCGGGCGATAAAAGGTTTCTATTCGAATCCAGCATGTAGTAAGCATTGAATCCATGACCAACAACCTCGTATGCATCAGACGCTAATGGTCTCGCGTTACGGGCCGCATGTGCTGGATCATCGATAGGCAAGAGATTCATTTGATCAAGCCCCAATGGATCCCAAAAGTTAATGGGATTATTGGAGACATAGCCATACAGGTTAATTCCTCCGGCCTCCCCGATGGGATCTCTGGATAGCCAGCGACCAAGCTCAGCACTATATTCCCGATACGGCGCAATCGCCAGCCCGCTCGGCAAGTGATTGTAATGCCCGGTGTAGAGGAAGTCGCTGTCAACCGTCCCGCTCACCTTCGTCACACGGCCATACGGATCATAGCTATATCGCGCCACCACTCCGCCGGTCGAGTTCAACACTTCCCGAACGCTGCCGAGGTGATCTTTCGTATAATAGTAATTGGTAGAGCTCCCCACATCCCGAAATCCTTGTGGAAAATAGAGTTTTATTGCTCCCGAGATTGCTTCTGACTCCGCTACGATTTCGAGTCCAACCCAAGAAATGGCTTTTTCTGCGGTCGGGGTCCCTGCGCTGTTCTTTTCAATGATCCGGATTCGACGACCGAAGGGATCATACGAGAACGCAGTTGAGGAAGCATCCGAGTAGGTGATTTTGGCCAACCGATTCGCTGCATCCCATCTGTAGCTTTTCCCCGAACCATCTGTGAGCATGTTCCCATTGAGGTCATACGTCGGCGTTGAGCTTGTTCCAGGGGGGACCACTACTTGGTAGTTCTTCGTGATGGTTTGGTTGCTAGCGTCCGTCGCCGTTACAGCCACCGTGTTGTTGCCCACGTCGAGGTTGATCATTCCGTCAAACTCCGTCCCGCCCTTACTCATCACCGCTTCCGTGCTGTTGTTGAGGGACAGCCGAAGGGGTCAGTCCCATATTCTATAATCTCTCTTTGATCAGGTTCCTCACCCGGCTTGGATGGCCCATAGCCAACCGATCTGCGATCCAGATGTTTGTGGCGGTGGTCTGTTTTCGGAGCGCCCCAGCTATTCTGACTTTCCATTCCGCTGATTTAGGCTCTTTCCGGGCATCATCCAAGGTTTTTCCCTCCTGCTTGAGCTTCTCCTCCAAGAATTGCTCCCATTTCGCCTCTCGCAATTCCATCATATCCTCGCCTCCCCACGAGCCTTCCTTTTCCATCTCAATCAACATCTTCTTGAGATCCTTGCGATATTCCTTTGAGGCCACTGCCCAGCCTCTCGTGTATCGGCGCACCAGTTCATCCCGCATCTTGGAGTCGTTCTCTTCACACCATTCCAAGTGCTCGGCATATTTTCTCATTCCCCCTGCCGTGTCAGGAAACTCCAACTCCGACAGAAAATCCTTCCGCACCAACGGCTCCTTCAATTTCTTCTCAAAAAACTTCGGATAGCTCGAATACGGATACTCGTTCAATGTCTCAAGAGTCACCAACCCCGCTCTCACCGGGTTCAGATGGATATAGTTAACCAATCCAAGGAGAGACCTCCCCTCTTCAATCACCAAGCTCTTATACCGCGACTGAAAAACATGCCCCCGCTCCTTCCGATATGCATTAAATCGATTCCCAAACGTCCCCTGCAACCATCGCATCCCGTCCACAAGATTGGGTTCCGGCGTCTCCAAGGCCAGGTGGTAATGATTGCTCATAATGACATACGCATGCAACCGCCACCCACATTTCTCACACGCCTCAAAGATCGCTTTCTCAAATGCTGCCGCTGATGTCCCCTTAAAAACATCCTTCCGGTAATTCCCCCGACTGATGATGTGATAAATCGCTCCTTCAAATTCAAATCTTGGTTTGCGTGCCATGAGTTCAGAAAAGCAGAGCCCAGCGGGCGTGTCAATTATAACTTATGGGACTGACCCCTTTGGCTGTTTATTTGGCTGTTTCTGACCCCTTTGGCTGTTTCTAAAACTACTTTAAGTTAGCGCCATTCACTACTGACCCCTTCGGCTGTTTCAATCAGAAAAAGGCTCGAAACAAGCATCTAGTAAAAAAGTATACCTACAATGCAATGCCAGCGAGCTTTATTTGATAGTGCTGCCCATTTAAATGCTAATAGATACATGCAGATAAATGGAATAATCATTAAAACAATGCCGGCTAATGATAGTATTGCAATCCAGGCGGGGGTGTTCATTTCCATCCTAGTGTAGGCGTCATAAATGAAAAACAACCAAAGCATTTTATTAATTATTTGGTATTGAAGGACCTGGGCTCAGACGCGCTCTGTTTACGGATTCTTTGGCGGCGGACCGAACTCCTTGGGCAGCGGACCGAATGCTGCCAGGGATTCCCTGCCTATATTGCCACTGACCCAGCGTTCTAAAGCCTGCTACTCCGAGCAAGTCACCAATCCTACCGGTTTGCTGCCCAACTCCAAACTCCTCATGCCCCAATGAAGGTTGGGCTAATCGATCACCGAGATAGCCACTTAACTCGCACACTCCATATGGAACATTGCTAGGTCCCTCAATTGCACCAGAAACAATATTGGTAATTCCGAGACCTAAACCGATAGCACCAGCAACTCCTGCACCAACAACAACCACAGGAGCCGCTGCCACAGCTGCGACGCCAATTAGTGCCACGCTTCCAAGGACCGCCAAACTTCCCCCGGCAACTTGTGTCCATCTTACAAGACCTAGTGGGTCCACCCAATTTACTGGATTATTGAGGACATACCCATACAAGTTGATCCCACCTGCTTCCCCGATCGGATCCCTGGATAGCCACCGAGCTAGCTCTGGGCTGTAAGCTCGATACCTTGTCAAATACATGCCGCTCTTTGAGTGACGGTAGTGTCCGGTGTAACTCATGTCGGAAGCGATGTTGTTGGTCCCCTCGGTCAGCGTCATTCTCCCATAATGACCAAAGTCCTGATACACTTCTATTGCCTGTTCATCCCGATTAAAAACGCCTCGCACCGACCCCAGGTGATCGCGGAGGTAATAAAACTGTTCTGCTTCATACGGCGTCGCATTGGCTCCAGTAACGTAGCCATCTGGAAAATATCGTGCTGTCAAAACATTGTTCCCGTCGCGCTGCTCGGCAATCTCCAGTCCATCGAAAACAAACTGCTTCGTGCTCGTCGCGTTTCCTGCATTATCCTTCTCCACGATTTTTACCCGTCTTCCAAAGGCGTCATAGCCGAAATCGCTCGTGGAACCGTCCCCGTAGGTGATTTTCACCAGGCGGCTGGCAGCATCCCATGTGAATGTGTGCGTGCCGTCTGAGATCGTGTTACCAGCCAGGTCATAGGAAAGGGATTTACCCGTGCCTCCCGGGACGATGACTTGATACGTGTTTGTCTTAGTGTTGTTGTTCGCGTCCTTGGCCACGACGGCAACAGAATTTGTTCCCGAAGTGAGACCCACATCCGCCACAAAGTTCGTACCTCCCTGCATCCATGCTGGTTGGCCGCCAACGGTCACCGTTCCCGGCTCGTTGAGAGTGCCCTGAAAACGTGTTTTGCCCCCGGCGCTGATAGCCGTCAATTGATTCAAGGAGTTGTAGGTGCCAGAAGTCACAGCCGTATCAATTTGTTCGCTGGTGCGGTTGGCGGCGGGGTCATACGAGTAGAAAAACTGCTTCAACGTGGCATTGGTGGCATCATTTCGCAAGACCGCAGACGTTAATTCATCCGAGCGATTGTAGCCCAGATCAAAGCGCTCCATGGGCTCCGTGCTGCGTTGATTTTTCCATTGGGAGATTCGGCTGACGGCATCGGTCACATATCCGAATTTGAGCAGTGCTGTGGTGCCAGGGCCGAGGTGTTGTGCGGTAATTCCAGGGAATCAAGGTTCGTTGATGTGTTCGTAGCTTTTCAATTCTTTAAACAGATTTTGTTTAAGATCATATTCAAGTTTCCTTGAGTTTGGCGTAGGGTTGAAGTAGAAGACCGCTTTGTAAGCCTGCGGGTAAATTTTTCCATAATGCGCCGAGACCACCTTTCCCTCGTGATCAAGAACCGTTCGAACACGAAAAGCAAAGCTTAACGGACGGGCGCTCCCAGACTGTTCCTCTGGCCTGCCTTCGGCATCCACGGTGATTTCCGGCAGGTAGCCTTCTTGGGGGGCTTCGGTTGGCGACCGCAATTCACTGCGTGCCCCCCCATCGTAAGGATAGACGATGATCCCATCGCCCTTGTTCGGAAAGCTCCACGTCAAGGCTAGGTCGCTGTTTTCAATGCTGCCTGTTGCCGAAAAGAACATGTCTACTCTCTTCCCTCCACCGTGAGGAGGAAGCCATGCTCCTGCTTCGAGGTCGAAGCCAATTTGCGTTCCATCGGAAACAGGTGGAGCTAGGTAAACTCGCTTCGCATACATCGCAATCGGCTGCCCCTTCTTTTTCAACGTCACTCGCACAGTGGGATTCCAGGGCGACCACTTCCTTTCTCCCCATTTTGTGGGCTCTCCACTCATGGCTCCGACTTCAAACTCATACCTCCCCCAGGCCGAATAATAGCCGTCGTTTCCAGCCGAATAATAAAGGTAGCCAAATGATGGCAATTCAACAGTCATCCTGCCGTTTGCGTCAGTTACGCCTGTGCGTAGCGAATTCTTGTCAAGCTCTTGCGCCCAGACGCTCGTGCCTCCGCTGGAAATGGCACCGCCTGCCTCGTCGCTCACCTCAATGGTAAGCGCGGCTTTTGGCACTATTATCTGGGTGTATGCCAGAGGGATGAAAGCCAGGTGGAAAACTGCAGATAATAGATATGTGTTCATTTTAGTTCTCCAATTTCGACCCATGTGTCAAAAAGAGGAAACACATAAGTATAGGCAACATCCTTTAAATCCCCGTGGTTAGGGGGTCAGTGTTCAAATCTCAAAAGGGTGAAAGTCATGCGCATGTATATTTGATTTTTGCACCATGACCCCATTGCCTTTCTTCGTGGTGTTTAAGGTTCGTTAACCCGTTCGTAACTTTTCACATTTTTGAACAGATTCTGTTTCAGATCGTACTCAAGTGTCCTTGAGTTTGCTGTTGGATTGAAGTAGTAAACCATGTTGTAGGCTTCCGGGTAAATTTTCCCGTAGTGGGCCGATATGACTGTGCCATTTTCGTCGACCACCGTCCGCACCCGAAAGACAAAACTCAATGGACGTGATGATACTCCCGTTTGCCCCCAAGGTCTCCCTTCTGCGTCAACAGTTATGGTTGGAACATATCCCTCGTCGGGCGCTTGCTTCGGCGACCGGAGTTCGCTTCGCGCACCGCCTTCGAAGGTATAAACGCGGATGCCATCGGCCTTATTTGGGAAGCTCCATTCCAAATTAAGGTTGCTTTCCTCGATGCTACCTGTCGCCGAGAAGATGATATCCGTTGTTTTACCTAGACCATGTGGTGCTGTCCAGTCACCGGCGATAAAGTCAAAACCGACGGGGGTTCCGTCTAAAACGGGAGGTGCAATGATGATGCGCTTGGCGTACATTGGAATCGTATCACCCTTCTTTGTCAGGACGATGCGCACAGTGGGATTATGAGGGGACCATTTGCTCGTACCCCATTGCGAAGTGTCCTTGCCCATTGCTCCAAGATCGAATTGATACTCACCGCCTGCGGCATAATATCCATCCATTTGAGCGCCATAAAAAAGTGATCCCCACGTCCGGAGTGTTCCGGTATGCAGGCCGTTTTCATCAGAAACACCCCCACCAGAGGGAGGCCTGCCAAAAACGTCGTCTTCAATCCCTACCTTTGCTCCCATGACAGGTTGGCCTGCTTCATCAACCACATGAACGCTTATTGTTGCTTCGGGCATCGACACCTGGCCAAAAGCGCTCACCCCGATGCTCATCAATCCGACAATCATAAAAAGCTGTGTTTTCATCTTAATTTTCCAAGGTCTACCCATTTATCGAAAAGTGGAAATGTGTATGTGTATCCGACATCCTTCATATCGCCGTGTAGCCATCGCGGACGAGGATCCCCTCCAAGCCTAGATGCGGGCCACCCGAACCGCATCGAACCTTGCATATTTATGTTGTGGCTATTGAACCCAGGTATTGGATTACCACCTACTGCCAATGTGCGCCCTGGAAACATTTCAGATAGAAGCAGATTTCTATTCTGTAGAGCAGCTTGACTTCCATCGTCTTCGTTTGTCAGTTTTTCAATCCAAGGTGGGGCACCAGTTCTAACAAACTTGGTGCGCCCATCTGGCGAAGGCGGACTGATACTAATATAAAACCCCGGATCAAAAACTGGTGATGACCGTAGCTCATCGCGAGTCATTGCTTCTGATTCGGATGGCGTTGGCGAGCGATAAAAAGGGCTTTGAGGCACCTCATTGTAATTTTGAGTCAAACGCCATCCACCGTAAGTACTACCCATCGAGGAGTGAAGAAAGCTCCCTTTCAATCGCTCTTGAAGGCAAAAGGCTTGGCGCCCATCCTCTGCAGCTCCAACAAAGATGTTGTTCTGCGAAGTCGCACTCCACGCCGCATTTGCTTGAATGATGAAATCCTCCCATCCAGCTCCTGTCGAATCTGGAGGCGATTCCATTACATGATCACCCAAGCCGTTGGATACGTCAGAGTAAAAGTTGTAACGGCTACCTGTGTGCACAGCGACCCTCCCCCGCCAGGTGAGTAATCGACGACTATCGTCATGGTCGAAAAGTTCGTGCCAATCTGATGCGCATTCTCGTTCCTGATAACCCCGCCAGTCTCCATGTGTCAATCTTGAATCCTTTAGAGCATTTGCCTGATATTGCTCTAAGCTCTGTGCCGCATTCACCATATAGAAGTTGGTCACGGACATTCTATAATCTGATTGTGCTACAGATGTCATCAAATTGCCAAGACTGTGCGCTGCTATGGTAGTATCGGCATCCAAGTCGTTAACAAATTGAGCCATCAAGGGGGCTGAAGCGAAAGCATCCGCAACCGCGCGATGGAAGTTGGGTGTTCGCAGACCCAAAACCGGATAGTCGAATTGTTTTCTATCACCGGACCAGCTTACGCCATAAAATTTGGCCCGGTTCCCAGACCAAAACATGCGTTTAAAGACCTCCGATTGCCAGCCTCGAGCTTGTTCACCGTTCACATTATAGCCGTGAACAAAGATGAAGATTTTATCGATACAAAGTTCGTCGGGATAATTCTCGGGTTCGCCAAGGCGATCCTTCTTGGCGGGCACTTGATTAGCCCAGCCTGGAACTGCGTCTCTAATGCTTTTGTGTCGAAACATTTTTTCTACTTCATCGATGTGTGAGTGAAAAGGAAATTCGCACGTAATGTCGTCTGATCCTTTTCGCTTTACCACAAGCTTTAGTGGTTCACTCGTCCTCTGCCAGGCTTCAATTATAGCAATCCCTCCCGTTTCCGAAGAGGCACCTTGCAAGAACTCATTGCTTAAGCTTGTGGTCCCATGCGTGATCGCTTGCAATTCGACACTGGCGAGTCCATTTGGATTATTTCGCGTGTTCAATTCTCCTACTTCTGCTTTTAGGTAGGCATCCGAATCTTCTTTGCTGATAGCTGTTTCTGCATACTGCAGCGCGTTCGTATCGGACTCCAAGAAGTATTCGAATTGTTCCTTTGGCATCACTTCAAGCATTTTTTTGATGTCGAACCAGAGAGGAAAGAAATCAACCAAATCCCGGATTCCATTGATCTTCAAATCCTGACCATTTCCAACACTTCCAGGAATATCAGAATTTTTGTTATTTCCGTTTTCGACATCGCCTTCGTCATCATCATTGTTGACCCAAAATCTCCAAGGTTTTGCTTCGGAGATCTTTCCTCGATCAGTGTCGTCAATTACCCCATCGCGGTTCCAATCGGGAACTATGTCAACCGGGATAAGACTCACGGCCTGCCAATCCCAGGAATAGGTTTCGGATTCTGTGGCTCGATTAAAGGACATTGTGATGTTGGTGTCAGCCATGGAGGTGCTGGCTCCTACGGGTTCTGCGTAGAGAGTCACTGAACCGGACGCGGTTGTGAGGCCGAGTTGGGCGAAGGTGTATTCTTCGTCGGGGCGGATGTAGTCGCCATTATTTTCCAAGCCTTCGGGCTTTCTTGGGTCGGAGGCTTTTTTGAGCCAGAGGCGCATGGTGCCTTCTTCAGGGAGGTTGACGGTAAATGTGTCATCCTCTCCTGGTGTTAATGTGGCAAGCTTGGGGTCGCTGCCGGAGTATTGGAAACGCACCTTTGCCTCTGCGGGGTCTCCAGCCCAGAGCCAGAGAACCAGGGGAATGAACTTTGAGCCGGTGGATGAATGAGACTCTTCCGAGCCTGGCAGACTGAAACCATCACCATGGTCGGGGATTCCATCGTCATCGGCGTCAGCGAACGGGCTCCAAGCAAACACCTTCCCGGGTTGAGGTTCATCATCCTGGTCATCCGGGTTGTCTGGCATGCCTCGCGCATCACGTTCCGCTCCCTTGAAATCCGGGAAATCAAAATCATTATTATTGTCAGCATCAATGGCCATTTCCGCCGCGAGAACTGCAAATAGTTCGCTTCCAGCATAGGTGGCTCCGGGTATGTTTGACTCTTCATCCATGTCCTCTGGTGGGATAACGGGATCCTGTCCCGTGAGGCCCGTTCGAAGACCGGAGGGGAATCCCATCGGGCCTCCTCCAAATCCACCGCCTCCGCCCCCCCCTCCACCGCCTCCGCCTCCTCCACCTGAGGGGCCACCAGGATCTTCCACGGGTTCTTCTTCAGAATCCTCAAATTCGATGATTTTTGGAACTCTGCGCGTGACTTTAAACGAAATCATTCCTTTTTCGTCACGTGTGAGTTGGTCAGTAAACCCATTGACGTGAAGGGGTGCGACAAACGTGTGGGCGGCCTCGGCAGGTTGTCCCCGCATTTCCCATGGGTCCTTGTCTTTTTTGACACCCCCCTCAATCGAAAAGCTCATCTCTTCCACATCAGAAGCCTCCAGAAGGATTTCCCCACTTGCAAACACATCCTGCTCCTTGCCAGAAGAATCGAGCTGGAAGTAGAGCGGTGCACCTTTTGGGGCATACATTTTCACATCTTTAACCCCATATTCATGATATTCGATCTCATATTCTGCTCCTCTTGGAACTTTTTGAATCGGAATCTTGGAGATGGCTTCGGGCGGCAGTAGCTTTGAAGTTCTCTCCGATTTGTCGAATGGATTCGTTCCTTCCTGATCCTCTTCAGCGTTGGTTCGACCGTCACCATCCGGATCATCATCAGGCCCCATGCCAGAACCGTTGGAGGCAGCACCCGAGCCCCATGGTGTTCCTGCGGGGGGAAGTAAACCATTTCTGACACGGGTGGCATCATCCATGCCGGGATACGTGGTCGCATTGTTTGGATTGGTTTTGTAAATGTGGATTTCATTGTAGTCCGTCAATCCGTCTCCATCAGAATCAATCGCGGAGATTTCTTCGTAGGAATCGTGAACGCGGGGATTGGTCCCGGCGAGGAATTCATTCAAATTCGATACCAGATCGCTATCGGCATCAAGAGGGGCGTCTTGAGGGGTGAGAGGGTTAAAATCATAGAGCAGTTCCCAATCATCGGGCATCTTGTCATTATCGGTATCTGGGCTGAGCGGATTGGTTTTCAAGACATGGTATTCCCGCCCGTCCGTCAATGTGTCATCATCCGTATCCAAATGATTGGGATTGGTTCCAACTTGGATCTCGAGAAAGTCGTTCAGACCATCACCGTCCGTGTCTTGAAGTCTTGGATTTGTAAACACTCTTGTACCAGATGAGACAATGACGCCATTGATTTCCTGCCCATCCGTGAGTCCATCTTCATCGGTGTCTGGATTATTCGGATCTGTGCCATTGTGATACTCCTGAAGATCCGTGGCTTCATCCCCGTCACTATCGATCAGTGTTTCGGGCTGGGGTTCATCATTTGCAAGGGCCGCAATTTCATCAGGAGTGAGAACTTTTCGATACATGCGAAAATCATCCAAATCCACCTGAGGAACCCGTGAGGGAAGAGAACGAGGGCTTCCCAAAATGAGGGGCCAACTGCTGTTGGGTAGGTTTTCTAGAGGAGTCGAGATGCTGGAATCGAGGGTGCCTTCACGATAGACATGGAGCATCTGGTTTGGGGCATCAAATACCAGAGCAATGTGTTGCCAGTCTCCGGCGGAGAGAGGTCCTGAAGATATGATGGCATTCTGCTCACCTGAAAAAATTTCCCATTGAATCTTGGAGTCTTGCCCCAAGGAGACCCGGTAGGAGTCTTTCTGCTCGAGAAGCGTACCTACGGATTTGCGAGGGGCATTCTCCATTCGCACGCGGAAGGACCATGTCCAACTGTTGCCGGAGGGAGCATTCAGGGTGGGCGGGTCAGGGATTGTCGCATAGGCTGAATGCCCCCGAAGCGAAAGAGTATAATCATGCCACATCTCCCATGTGAGGGAGTAATTTCCAAGTTGGACCCCTCTCCCCGTGCGGTGCCAACTGATGCTGGCCTGTCCTCCCAGCACCCCATCACGATCCTCACCACTAAAATCAAAAACATTTCGCACGGGTGAATCAAATCGATACCAACATGCAATCTCGTCCAAGAGACTGTGTGGATTCGAGCCGATATGAATTTCATACCCATCCCCCAACCCATCATTGTCACTATCATAGTCCCAAGGCAGCAGTCCCTGATCGAGTTCACGCACATTGGTTATCCCGTCTTTGTCCAAGTCGTGCTCTGCGTCCTCCGGATTCTTCGGATTCATCCGGTGTGCGACTTCCAGACCATCAGACAGGAGATCGTTGTCGGAATCCGGGTTTTGCTTTTGGGTTTTCCAGAGGGTTTCCGCAAAATCGCTGAGTGCGTCCTGGTCCGAGTCCTCACTTTCATCAAAGTAATGCTGTTGATTTGAAAGCCCATTCCTGGCAAGGCTTGCGAATTTGGCATCGTCTGGATTGCCAGGCAAAAGACCTTGAGTGACTTCATAGAAATCATCAATAAGGTCTCCGTCAGTGTCGGTGAATCGTGGATTGGAATCAAACTGATATTCTTCAAGATTTGAGAGTCCATCAGGTTCGATATCAACGGGGGCGTCCAACGGGTCCAAAGGGTTCAAGCTGTGAGTCACCTCCCAACCATCCGGAATGCCATCGCCGTCCGTATCAGGGTTGTTTGGTAATGTCCCATGGATGTTGATCTCATCCAGATCAGGGAGTCCATCATCATCGGAATCAGCTGAAGCAAGGCCGGCAGTGAAAGTCCATGAGCGTGATGATTGGGAGGATTGTGATCCAGGATACTTGCTTAGAGAGCCGCTTAGAGGAGGGTTACTGAGATTCCCCTGCCAGTTATCTCCAAGATCGGCATCATTTTCATCAGTGAATGTGAGGGTATAGTCTGCCGTCTGCGGAGCGAGCACAGCATAGGTGACCCATGCTACGGCCCCTGCGTATCCCCCCGTTGGGTTTTCCAGTGTCCAAGAGGAGTTTGCATTAGGTTCGGCGACCCTCCAAAAAT
Source organism: Terrimicrobiaceae bacterium (assembly GCA_041738805.1). Classification (GTDB taxonomy): domain Bacteria; phylum Verrucomicrobiota; class Verrucomicrobiia; order Chthoniobacterales; family Terrimicrobiaceae; genus JAJTZA01. The sequence continues at coordinate 32,023 of JBGSPC010000056.1, forward strand.
CCCTAATGACAGTGAAGTTACCGATTTGCTGACCAATCCGACGACCGTCCAAGGTCAGATAGTCATCAGCAACGCCAGAAATACGCAGTAGCGAGGGTTCCGAGAAAGGATTCCGCAAAGTTCCCTGAGAGATCCGACGAGCAGGAGCACTATTTCCATAACCGGCGTCTATGAATCTCCAAGTCTGATCATTTCCAGTGGTTGCCGGAAGTCCCTTCAGTTCAGGGGGAACAAAATCCAGAACAAAGGTGGAAGAGAAATTGCGCTTCACAAGGATTTGCTTCGAAGCAATGCGCTGATTATCCGGAGGAGGTGGGCATGTCTCCGGGCTCTCGAGCAGTCGGCTACCATCCCTTGAGAGAGTTAGGATATTGCTTGGCTGACAGGGGGTGGTGATTGTGACTTTCACCCTGAGGTAGTCAGATCCGTCAATTTGTCCAGGAACTGTCTGGGTCTTGGTGGGATCGAAACCCAGTTGATATTCCTCCAGATTCGTGAGCCCTTCCCCATCGAAGTCGTCATCTGGGAATACGTCTGCGATGGATGTGTAGTCATCGCTCTCATTGGCTTGAACAATCAGCTCTTCCCACCAATCCGGTAATCCGTCTTTGTCATCGTCAGCAGCAACACTTGCGAGGTCAAAAATCACCGAACTGCTTCCAAATTGATTTGAAGCAGTGGCACGAATACGCGCAGGACCAAACGGAGGTGTGCTGGCAGCAAAAACGTGGATGTATGCTTTCCCTGCGGCATCGGTCAGAACAGTTGTTTGGGTGGCAGCTTCCGCCCCCGGGATTTGAAACGTGAAGGCACCTGAAAGGATTTCAAATTCCACAGGGATGGCTGCAAAGGGCAGTAGCGTGATATCGGTGACCTCCACCGAGAGGGGGGCGGCGGACAGTTGCCCGGAAAGCACGTTCTGGTGATTTCCCGCATATTTATGGATTTGAGGTGCGAAGTATGTGCCTGGCGAAACCACGGTCACGTTGGCCAGTGCTGAAGAGAGGGGACTGATCGGGATCTTCGCGACCAATTGGGCTTTTCCGCGGTTTGGAGCTTCCATGGCCCGCAACGTTACCGTCACTTCGCCAGTGGATGACGACGTTTTCTGGAGGCTTTCGACAAACTGCCCGTCATCATCCAGAAGGCGGCAAGGTCCAAAGTTCAGGTGAAGGTCGACCACGACACCCTCAGCAGGATCGCCTCTGGTGGTGGTCACTTGGAATATGAGTTCTTCAGGGAAAACCTCCCCGGAAGCGACCGTTTGCTCATTTCCTGATATGACTTCAATAAAATACTGCAGGTGGGGCTGGGGGGTGAGCCCGGTTTGTGCCACGACAAACACCGACAACGCCAGTGTTACCAACACGAGAATCATGGCGAGTCGAGAAATCATTTATTTCAGCGGGTGACAAGCAAGAGATCTTTTTGAATGCCAGATTCTGCAGTCGCCCACATGGCCGGGGTCATGCTGACCGATTTGGTGCTCAACCCAGCTTTGTTGAGGCTATTCAGGAGCAATAAGGCTTTGGCTTCATACATCCACCTGTCGAAGGTGACTTCCGTGTGAACGTTGCAAAGGAGAAGCGAATCAGCGAATCTGTTTCTATTGGGAAAATCTCCGGATCGATGGGCTTCCAAGGCGAGCCAATAATAGGCTGCTGCGCATCCAGCTTTTGTGGGATTTTCTGTGATGATCCATCGGAAAGCCTCAAGGGCCTCTGGGCTTCTGCCGTTTCGAATGACCTCCTCATAATACGGGACGAGGATTGTCGGGAGGGCCGCTCTGGGGGTTGCCGGGTCAGAGAGCGTCGCTTGAGCCATCTCTCGGGCTCCATCAGAATTGCCAGCACGCAGGTGCGCCATGAGCACGAAGGCCAAGTAGCCCCACCATTGATTGTCATCATTCCAAAGCCAGAGTTTTTTCTGTTCCCCCAAGGTGTTCCAAAAAGCCAGGACGTCATGAGATCTCCCAAAGTCATAAACCTGGCGGCGTGTGAGTTTGAAAAGAATGTTCAAGGCCTGAGAGGGGTGCCACGCTTCATTGAATGCTGCGAGGGCCTTGGATTCTCCCATGGAGTAAATAGTGGCAACGATCTTGCCGAATTGACCATTCGAGTGGGAAAGTTGGCGCGCAAAATCGAGAAGGATTTCAAAGTCATCGACGCCTGCCAAAAGCGACGGAAGTGTGGAGGCATACTCCTCAATGGCTATGGTGTTCCCGGTGGCGAGAAGATTTTCGGCCCAGAACATTCGTGCTTGAAGTCGAAATCGAATCGGAACTTCTTGCGAGTCTGCGAGTTCGGCAAAGGCTTCTGCAGCCTCTCTGTGCCGTGCCAAAAACGCCTCCATCCGCCCCAGAGCCCACAGAGCCTTTGACCATACGTGGTTTTTCAGATTGGTGGTATCCGCGATAACCTCCTGGAGGATGGGCCTTGCGAGGTCATGCCGTTTTGCCATCATGCACGACAGGGCGAGGCTGTGCTGCAGTTGATGTGCGAATGACTCCCCGTAGAGATTTGTTCCGGCGTTGACTAGAAAAGGAATTCGAGGGGGTTTTTTGGCAAGCAGTGAGGCCCGAACGAACTCTTTTGCGCCTGCGAGCCATTCGTGGGGGGCCAACTTGGGTGTGGAAAGAAGAGCCTCGGCAGCAGCCAGCTGGGATGTTGGCTTTTCCATCAGACGCTTGGATTCGGCCAACAACATTTTGCGAAACTCAGCGGCTGTGGCAGGGAATTCCTCTGCTTCACGGATCAGCCAGGTGGAAGCAAGCGTCTTCCATTGCGGATCATTCCCGGCCCGGAGTTCCTGAGCAATCACAAGCAACATTCTTGCGCGAACACTGGGAAGGCAGGCACGGAGGCCCGCAAGAAACTCCTGCGGCAGACCCTTTTGACCCAGCTTGCGTTTTGCGGCAAAATAGGACCGCCAAGAAGAAATGGTTTTGGCTTGGAATTTTCCAAAAGTGATGGCCTCAACGGATCGCTGAAAAGCGGTTTCCGGATCATCACTCCGCAAAGCGATCTCTGCCAAGCCCTGTCTGGCGCGGGTGCCACCCTTGGGATTGCCTGCAATAGCCTTCTCATAAAATATTTGCGCTGATTCCAACTCCCCTTCACGAAAGAACAGCTCTCCCAGTTCAGTTGCCACAACACAGGGACGATGTGGTTTCAGGGGGACAATCACTCGACCAGTTTGTGCAAACTCTTCGGAAGCCCCGGCTTGACGTGTATTGAATTCATCGCACTTGCTGACAGCTGTCCGATAACAACGATGGGCAATCTCCAAAGCCTCAGGGACTGACACATTTTTCAGTAAGGCCATGGTTTCAGACAAGAGGGGCTTAAACCAGTCGCGAGCCGATGATTGGGTGAGATCTGCGGCCACATGATAGGCTTGCGCCGCATCTAAAAAGCGTCCTCTTTTATAAAGGGATCTTGCGACCTGACAAAGAAGTTTTCCCTTTTCCTCATCTGGCATTGCGCGTGCGAGTTTTGTGTTCAGGCTCGCCAAAGCATGTGCAAACTCGCGCCGATCAATTTCCCCACTGATGGCCGCCATTGCTAGCGAGCTTGCCGACCGCGTCTCTCGCACGGTCTGCTTTTTGCTAAACCGTCTTTGAGTAACCATAGGCTTTTAAAAAATTACCGGTGTCAACCAATCCCAGTGGGTGGTTGAAACACCGGTGTTGAACGCCATCGGTGATCAATGTCACTTCTGTGTGACCATGCCGACGGCGAAAATAGTTAGATATGAGGACGTTGTGTCTGAGACTCATATAGGTCAGAACGCAGGTCACATCGGCATGTGCAACAGGTATCGTCTTGGCTGCCATGATTCGATTTTATCATAGTGTGACCTCAATCTCGGTTTTCCGATTTGCGTATTGAAAGGCTTCACCCGGAGATGCTACACGGAGCCGCTGAAGACGTTTTTTCAAACCGGGGCGAGAAATGTGCTGTTGATCAATCATGTTTAACTTAAGGAGCAATGATTGACCGAAGGCGTGTTTTCCAGCGATGGCAACACAACCCAATAAAAGGCACGCATGAAATAAAAAGCTTCGCTTTGTGACATACTTAGTCATACCTGATGTGGTGCTTGCAGAGGTGGCACGCTAAAACGGAGCCAATGAGATAATTAGTTTTCGGAAGGTCTCTGGGGTATAACCCAAACCAACAGAGACATGAAACAGAAGAGAAGAAACCACAGTGCGGAGTTCAAGGCGCGGATTGCGCTTGAGGCG
>JBGSPC010000278.1:0-4241 GCA_041738805.1 Terrimicrobiaceae bacterium
ATGGATCTGGTAAAAACCCAAAACCCGCTTCCAGATTACGCGATCAACTTTGATGTGAGCGCTTGTTCGAAAATGGGGTCCAATGAAAAAGTCAAAGATTTGAATATTTCCAAATCTTGCCTTCATTCTGGAACTTTTGTCCTACCTAGGTAGGTCTTTTTCAGTTGTTTCGCTGTTTTTCTCAGATTTTGTCACGAAAAACGCACTATCTCATTTATTAGAGTAGAGGAATTTCAGACATCATGATCCCGGTATCACTGGCAGATTGATCATTGTCCATTATCAGGAACGTGGATAAGTCAGGTGCGATTCTGATGGCGGATATCCTGGATTCATCAAGCAACAGGAATGCATTCAGGAAATGCAAATGATTTGAAATATGGAATGATGTTGGCCATGGCAGGAATGATGGGATTTGCTCATTACGTATAATGGCCCAGGATTGCATCAGGATGGGCTGTACGGGATTTTTGATTGGATGGGCATGTTCCTATCATTCCGGAAGGGATGTCGTGTTCTGGAGGATTTATGACCTCAAAGAAAGCATCCCATGATTGGACAATAAAAGGAAAGTCTCATGCAGCCATGCGTTGTGAGTGAACGAAGAAATCATCCGCTGATCCTGGACCTTCATCTGGATTTGTTTCCTCTGATTGGTATTTTTCCAAACGAGCACAATATTCCCTGCGTTTATTTGCCACAGCATCACGAATAGCAGCTAATGGCCACCTCTGAGGTTTTCCTGCCAATGTATTGACCAAAGCAAATGATACCTGACGGATTTCCCTCATGGGAAGGCGCATCCTACGTGAGAGATTGTATTCATCCCCTACCTCTGTCCCGTATATCTCTGCAAATCTGGTAAGGCCTCTGCGAAAGTTGATCAGATCAGGATTCCAGCTACTGAAGGTATCAAAATCAATTTTTAGATCCAAAGGAACATTGACCATCCTGATGGCTTTTCCTCTGACATTCCGTTTATTGGCCAACCTTGACTCCATGAACTCGTAATAGTTTTTCTTGAAGTATCCAGCTACCTGTTCAGGTGTCGAGTGGATGGGTTTAAAATCATAGAGGAAACCAAACTTGGCTTTGGACTTGGAGAGCTTAAAGATCTTATTCAATTTGGCAACAGAGTCACTTGGGGTTTTCATTACAAGGAGGAGATGAACATGGGCTGAATCCTCCAAAAGGGAACAAACAGCAATGATGGATTGGAAATGAGGTTTCAGGAGCTTGAGTAAAACTGTTAGCTTCCTTCCAACGATATACATGGTTTGTCTGTTCCTGAGAGTCACAGTGGCTACTCTGCAATTTTCAGCACCATGAAGCTTTATTAGATTGAGCATGGTTATCTCTAATGATGTTCCTGTTTTAATTGTTTTGTTGTGCATTTAGGTTTGTTGAATGTAGTGATTCATTCAATTGAAGTGTGTTATTTGATATTTGATATTCTGTTATTCTGACTCTTCTCTTTGTATATATATCCTATATAGATAAAGGAGATAATTTGTGACAGCTCTTTCTATTCTTAATTGGAGTTATAAGGCTTAAAGTTGCGACAAGAATAATGTCATATGATCTTTTTAAATTTTTCAAAGGATACGGGGGCGCGGGTTAGTTATACGGTTGTTCACAGGCCATAAATATCCTGGCTATCTGAGTAGGAGATTTGCGTCTGATGTTTGTGCTGTTCATGTTGTTTACTTTTGGGTCCATTCATTTCCACCCTGATCAACTCCCTGTTTGCTGCCCATCTCGGTTTCACAGTGGACGGCTGACGGGTCTGCGGGGGACAGATTCCCCCCCCGCAGCCCAGCGTCATCAATTCATCTCAAGGTTCTTGCAGGCTTTGCCTTTTTGGGGAAACAGCGAAACAGGTCCCGATTAGGTCCACACTTTTCTTGTTTCCCATGGGCGGCATGGTGATGGTCCACCTTGGCGGGTCTTGGAGTTTGTCTTGGCTGTTTCCCCGTTTCGCGATTTTCCCCGGTGTTCTGGCTCGCACGGGTGCAATAGCTCGCCCAGGCATTCGTGAACATTTCCCGTTCATATCCCTTTATGTTCTCAGCGCTGTTGAATCTGATTTGCTTGGGGGCGATGCCGTGGGGTTTGAGGAGTTTTGCCAACTGGTTCGCACATGTGCTCACCTGCCCAGAACGCAGTTTGGATTCCCACTTCTCCGCCCAAGGAGATCCAGTATCGACTTCAATCAAGCCTTTGAGTAGATCCAAGGTTGGCAGCTTGGTAAAACCCCCAAAGACGGTCCTGATATCCGTCAGCAGTGTGATTCCAATGCTGTCTTCAGCAAGGCTGTCCGCAGTGAAGAGTTCCACCAAGGATTCACGCGCAGTCTTCCCCCAGTCGTTGCCTGCCAGATCCGCAATGGCGAGCAGAGGTTCGCTGATGTCCATCTGCCTATCAGACAGTTGCTCCGGCACTCTGGGGACGGAGTGCTTGAGGAGTGTGATGAATTCCGGGGTGTCCTTCAACCTGGCCAAGGCGTCTTTCAACGGGGCAACCTCCTCCTTCACTTTCTCCTCACGAAACCTTGGCAAACGGGTCATTGTTGGCCTGCGTTCCATGCAGATTTCGATGCTGCGATCTTTGATTGTGTCTGGAATGCTTCCTATACCGGAAAGCATCTTTGGGCAGTAAACGTTGTATTTGACCTGACCCCGTAAGTGGGACACTTCATAACTGAAGATCCGCAGTCTGTTTTGTTGTTTGGTTTTCTTGCCGCCAAGGTGCGGTAGCACCCAGTTCCCCCCGAACGCCTGCCGCGGCGAGCGGCGTGGGGTTTGGGGGCGCGAAGCCCCCAATTGATTGGTTCCTTCGCATATACTCGCTCGGGCTAAGGTAGCCAAGCGAACTGTGTGGCCTCAGATCGTTGTATTCCATCCGCCAGGATTCCAAGATCACCCGTGCCTCCAAGAGGCTGCCAAAGAGTTCCCGGTTCAGGCACTCATCGCGCAGCTTGTCATGGAAGCTTTCGATGTGACCGTTTTCCCACGGACTCCCCGGCGTGATATAGATCGTCTTGATGGCGGCTTTTTCCAGCCAGTCCCGGATCGCGTAGGCAATGAACTCCGGCCCGTTGTCGCTGCGGATGTGCTCTGGAGCTCCGTAGCGAGCGATGGCGGCCTCCAACACCGTGATGACATCCACCGCCCGGATCGACCACGCGGCATGCGTGGCCAGGCATTCTCGGGTGTGCTCATCCAACAGCGTGAGGATACGGAAGTTGCTCCCGTTCTCCGTCTGGTCCGCCACGAAGTCCCAACTCCACACTTCCCGCGGCCGTGTCGCCCTGCGCCTCTCCGAGGTCGAAAGCCCGACTCGCTTCATCCGCCGTTGCTTCTTGCTCACTTTGAGTCCTGCCTCTCGCCGGATGCGGGCGATCCGCTTCGCGTTGACTTCGAAGCCTTCCCGCCGCAGCAGCGCCGTGATCCGCCGGTATCCATACCGTGGGTGCTTGCCACTGAGCTCGATCACTTCCTTGCGTATCCGACGGCTCTCCAAGCTCGTCCGCCCTCTCCGATAATAGCTTGATCGTGCCAAGCCCAACGCCCGACACGCCGCCGCCCCCTTGCCAATGCCTTCCTCAATGCTCATTTTTACCGCCCGTCGCTTGGCTGACGGGCTTACCATTTTTTTGCGTTCACTTCTTTCAAGATATGGATCTGCACGGCCTGGTCGGCCACCAGCCGCTTGAGTCGCCCGCATTCCTCCTCCAAGGCCCGCAACCGCCGTGCTTCGTTCACCTCCATCCCTCCATACTTGCGCTTCCACGCATGGTAGGTCGCCGCGCTGATGTTATGTGCCGCGCACACCGCTTTCACGGCGCTCCCGGCCTGCGCTTCCCTCAATATTCCGATCACTTGCTCTTCACTGAATCGACTTCTTTTCATGGTTTTCTGCTCCTTTTCTCTTTTCGGCAGATCTCCAGTTTTGTCACGTCCACTTTTCCGGGGTCAGGTCATATTCAGCGACCGTCTCATCCTTCTTCTGACTGAAGCGGGTGATTTTTCCACCTTTGTGGAACCCGGCGTTGATGGCCGCGCGTGCGGTCTCGTTCTTCCTCCCACCGAAGATGGTATCCACCTCGTCGATGAGGAGCGTTTGGCCTTTATTGGCCACCGCGTAGATGGCTGCTGGTGAAGGACTGTCCATCTTGAACGGCTCATGGGCAACCATCTCCGCTATTTCGAGTATTCTGGACTTGCCTGCCCCTTTCTCCG
>JBGSPC010000017.1:0-15095 GCA_041738805.1 Terrimicrobiaceae bacterium
AAGCATACTCTCTCGCGTGCTGAAATCGCGAAAACACCGAAGATCATCATAAAATGACGGCCGAATTACCGCAGGCAGCGGTCTTGGGCAACCGTCACCCAATTTTTGGCCTCTGACCAAATCCTTTGTGAACAATGCGGGCTAAACCTCACCCACTTTTATTCCCACCCCAACTTAAAGGCCTTTGGGGATGCTGCCCCTGCAGGGCAGGAACGTGTTTTACAAGGACCCAGGACGGCGCGGGCGCTTCCCTGAGCTAAGGGATGAAACCCCGCTGGGGTTTAAGTTAGCGCAATTCTGGATAAGTGTGTTATTCGATGGAGATTCCGAGAACAAACGGATCGTCGTTCGGATTTTGATTCCAAAGATATTCGGCACGGTTGGCAATTTCGTCAGCCAGCGCTTTATCGAAGAGATGAGCGATCAGGGCAAGGGACATGTCGATCCCGGCGGCTATTCCAGAAGAGGTCCAAAATTTTTCATCCGCGACCCACCGGGCTTTGGGCTGCCAGAGGACATGGGGGCCTTGGGAGGTCACCCATTCGAAGGCGAGTTTATTTGAGGTGGCCTGCCGTCCATCAAGCAACCCGGCTTTTGCGAGGAGGGCGCTTCCTGTGCAAACGCTGGCCACGATTTTGGCTTCTGCGGCAACGAGACGGAGCGCCTCCAGAAAACCAGGATCTTTCACAAGGGCACGCGTGCCGATGCCGCCGGGAATGAGAAGGATGTCTTGGGTGTCGACCTCGGAGATTAGAGCATCAGGGAGCACTTTGGGTCCTGCGGCGCTGGCCATCGGGGATTGCTCCATAGTTGCCATGGTGATCTCTGTCAACTCCCCGAGCAGGCCAAACATTTCCAACGGCCCAAAGACATCCAGCAATTCAAACCCCGGAAAGATGACAGCCGCGATTTTCAGCGGGCTGCCTCCTTCGGGGGTTTTGCTGGCGGTCACTGACAGGATTCGCAGACCTCGCCATTACGCATGGCCTCAATCGAGCAGGCCAGGCGTTCCTCGGGAGTGGCTGTTTCGGCCGGGCCGGCAACGACCCCTCGCAGCGCTTTTTTGCGATCGGTGGGTCCATCGATTTTCGAGGCTCCGAGGCTGCGGAGGTAGTAGGTCGTTTTGAGTCCGGTGTGCCAGGCGCGCCGATACATGTGGCTGAGCGTTTTGAGGTCAGGCACGGCGAGGAAGAGGTTCACGCTTTGGGCTTGGTCGATCCACTTCTGACGGCGGGCGGCCGCATCGATGATGTATTTGTAATCAACCGAAAAGGCCGTGAGGTGTTTCTGTTTGATGTCCTCAGGGATCCGATCGATATCGACCAACTCCCCATCGAAATATTTGAGGTCATCCAACATCTGTCGGTCCCAGAGGCCGTGGGTCTTGAGGTCACGCACGAGTTCGCCGTTCAGGACGATGAAGTCACCCCCGAGATTTTTTTTCACGAAGAGGTTCCGGTAGTTCGGTTCGATGCAGGGGGTGGTGCCGGTGATGTTTGAGATCGTGGCTGTGGGCGCAATGGCCAACACATTCGAATTGCGCATGCCGTGGGTTCGAATCTTATCACGCACGGGATTCCAATCCATCTTGCCCCCGCGAGGCACATCAATCTTGATGCCACGCTCGCGCTCCAGGATTTCAATGGTGTCCTGTGGTAAAAGCCCACGGTCCCATTTCGAGCCACGGTAAGAACTGTAAGTTCCCCGCTCCGCCGCGAGGTCGCTGGATGCGGAGTAAGCAAAATAAGCGATGGCCTCCATGAACTCATCGTTGAAGTCCACGGCTTCGTCGCTTGCGAATCCCAAACCGCGTTTGAACAAGGCATTCTGAAGCCCCATCACACCCAGCCCAATGGGGCGATGACGGCTGTTTGAACGCTTCGCGGCTTCGGTTGGGTAGAAATTGATATCGATGACATTATCAAGCGCCCGAACAGCAACCCGGATCGTCTCAGCCAGCATTTCCAAGTCGAGCGAACCATCGGCTTGGATGTGTGTATCCAGAACAATGGAACCCAGATTGCAGACAGCGGTCTCATCCTCACTGGTGTTGAGGGTGATCTCGGTGCAGAGATTTGAAGAGTGAATCACGCCGACATGATCCTGCGGTGAGCGAAGATTGCAGACGTCCTTAAAAGTGATCCAAGGATGGCCGGTCTCAAAAATCATTTTGAGCATCTGCTTCCACAGATCGAGGGCTTCAATCCGCTTTCCAAAAATTTTGCCCTCAGCCGCCAGCTTTTCGTAGTGGGTATAACGTTCCTCGAACTTGCGTCCGTAGGAATCGTGAAGATCAGGCACTTCCGAAGACCGGAACAGCGTCCAATGCTGACGGGCCTCCATCCGCTTCATGAACAAATCCGGAATCCAAGTCGCGGTGTTCATGTCATGCGTGCGGCGACGTTCGTCACCGGTGGTCACCCGGAGCTGCATGAAATCCTCGATGTCATTGTGCCACGTCTCAAGGTAGGCGCAACCTGAGCCGCGGCGCTTGCCGCCTTGATTGACAGCCACGAGTTGATCGTTGTGGAGCTTGAGGAATGGGATCACGCCCTGGCTTTCGCCATTCGTGCCTTTGATGTATCCGCCCGTGCCGCGCACGGCGGTCCAGGATCCTCCCAACCCGCCGGCCCATTTCGAAAGGAAGGCATTTTCTGCGATCCCGCGAACCATGATGGACTCAATGCTGTCATCCACTTTGTAGAGATAGCAGCTCGAGAGCTGGCTGTGGAGGGTTCCCGAGTTAAACAAGGTGGGCGTGCTGGAACAGAAACGGCGGCCTTTGTAGAGATTGTAGAGACGAACTGTCCAGTCTTCGCGGTCCGATGGCTCTTCGCTGAAGAGGCCCATGGCGACCCGCAACCAGAAAAACTGCGGCGTCTCGATGCGGCGGGAAACCTTGTTGGTTTTGTCGATGATGAGATACCGGTCGTAAAGGGTCTGGATTCCGAGATAGTCGAAATCGAGATCGGCAGACGGGTCGAGCGCATCAGCCAGCTTTTCCAGGTTGTAGGTGAGGAGTTTCGGGCTGAGGCGTTCGATCGTGACTCCATGCCGCAGATAGCTCTTAAACGCCGAGCGGTGTGCATCGCGGAGGCCTTCGATGCCATCCCGTTCGATTTTCCAATCCAGCACTTCCTCGTAAATGTAGCTGAGTAGTATACGGCCTGCGAATTTGGCAAAATCTGTATCCCGTTCCATGAGCGAACGGGCGTTCATGACGATGATGCTCTGCAATTCTTCCTTTGTGAGCTCAGCTCCAATTGAGCGGCGGAGTTCACGCTCGATTTCCGAGGCATCAAGGGGAAGATCGAGACCGATCGAGGCAAATTCGATGCGCTTTTTGAGGTCGCTGCCATCCCAGAAGACACTCTGGCCTTGCCCGGTGCGCACGACCACCAGCGAGTCCTGCTCTTCCGGCTGTCTGGCAATGACGGCATCGTCACGCAAGCGGGAACGCTGAGCCCGATACAAAATATAGCTCTCGGCGACTTTGTAGTATCCCCGGCGCATCAATTCTTCCTGCACCAGATCCTGAACGTCTTCAATATGCACAAAGGCTTGGTCGCCGTGGCGGACTTTGTCGGTCACCGCTTGGGAGACCAAGGCCGCTGCATCGGCATCTTCCTTCACGGAGAGAAAGGCATTCCGGCAGGCGTCTTCGATTTTGGCCGGGTTCCAAGGAACCACGGTGCCATTGCGCCGAATCAACCGCACTTGAAGGAGATCAGGTCCCCCCACGCTCAGGTCGCCTCCTCGCACGGAGGATTTCAGGGAACGATGAAACACCAGGCTTTTGGCGACATCGTGGGCATCGTTCTCGATGAGGGCTTTTTCGATCAGCAGGGAAAGATCGTATTCGCTCATTTTGAGCGCATGGCCCTCGCGGATGTGCTCCAGCAAGCGCGTCGCGAGAGAATGGGCCACGTTGGCCACAAACGCCCGGTTTTGTTCATTAAAAATATCGTGCTCCTCACGTGCCAACAACAGATCGGTCAGGGCATGGCCAATCTCATCCGCCACATCCGCCAAGCTGAACTGCGCCTCCCCACTGGATCGCGAGATGGTGATCTCGGGCAGTGCACTCTCTTCCTCCGACCCCATCAACGCATCGCGCCACGCGAAGTCCGGTTTTTGATCGCGGGGTACGATGGAGATTTTTTTGAGGGCGAGATCCTCTTCGAGGGAGATTCGGCTGAGCATGGCGTTGGGATTGGGTTTTAACATCCTGCGCCTTCACATCCTCACATCGAAGGGGTGGCAGCGCGGCAGGTTAAGGGGTGGTGAGGCTGGAGCGTTGAGAGTTTGTGAGTTGGGCGCGGACTAAAGATCGTCATCCGAGGCCACCGCAAGGGCTCCGGCTTTCTGGTATTCGGTCACACGGCCCTCAAAGAAATTGGTCTCCTTGCGGATTTCCATTTGTTCGGAGAGCCAGGGAAGCGGGTTTTCCACTGCTTCGTTGAGCGGAGCGAGTCCCACGCCCTTGAGACGGCGATCCCCGATAAAATCAATGTAGGTCGTGAATTCCTGAAGGGTGAGCCCGACTGCGGAAACCGGGAGACAGTCCGAGATAAAATCTTTCTCCAACCGAACGGCTTCCGCCATGGTTGCCCGCAGGTCCTCGCGGAATTCGTCGGTCCAGACATCCGGGTTTTCGTCAACGAGGTCCTGGAACAGCTGACGGAACACCTCGATGTGATTGGATTCATCGCGGAGGGTGTATTGAAACATCTCACCGATCCCTTTGAATTTGCCCTGACGAGCCAGCGCGAGGATCATCCCGAACAATCCATAAAACTGAGTGCCTTCCATGCACTGACCAAACACAAAAATGTTTTTGGCGAGAGCCTGCTTGTTGGCGGTTTGGGTGAGGTCGATATCCCGGCGCAGGGCGCGGCTGTTGCTGACCACAAAATCCGTTTTGCGTTTGATGGTCTCCACATCCTCAAACATCGCCTCACATTCGTGGGGATTGATGCCCAGCGAGCTGATCATGTAAACCAACGAATCGGCGTGGATGTTTTCCTCATGGGCATGCCGACCCAGAACCAATTTCAGCTCGGGGGCGGTCACAAATTCGCGGACCACATGCAGAATGTTGTCACCGACAATTCCCTCGGCTGCGGAAAAATACCCGATCCCCATCTTGATGATCCAACGATCCACATCGGAAATGAACCCGGTGGACTCGCGCCATTGCTCGATGTCCTTTTGCATCTGGATATCTTCGGGTTCCCAGTGATTGGCCTTCATCGTCTTGTAAAGGTCGTAAGCCCAACCGTATTTCAGGGGCAAAATGTTAAAAAACATGGTCTCACGACCGTTGATCACCCGCTTGGCCTTGTAGGCGGCTTCCGCTTTTTCCTGATCCAAAACAAAGGCCCTCTCTCCCAATTTGATCGTCGTTGTTGCCATATTCTTTTCCGTGGATTTTCTCTTTTGTGAACTTCGTTGTTATCAAGGGGTGCAGGAGCTTTGACCTATTCTTCCCTTGGCTTCTGCGGTAACGCCGAAGCTCACAAATTGGACGCATCGGGTCAACAAGAATCCGCTATCTTGTGCGAAAAAATTGGCAGGCCACTACATATGGTGGTATGCGTAACTTTTGGATTTTTTGTCGTGAGGGATTGATTTGGAACAAATTAGGACGTTTTCGGCAGATCAGAATCCTCCACCGACGTCGGAACCAGGATCGCATCCGGCATCCCATGCAGCAATTTTTTGTCATCAGGGCACAAGGTTGCAAGCGCGCCCCCAAGGCTGGTTTTTTCCGGGGTGACAAAATAATACGGGCACAATCTGACGCGGATGCGCTGCGTTTCGATGGCCTGCGTCTCAGGGTTGAAAAAGGGGTGCTGAAACAGCCGGGAATGATGGAACCGTTGGAGGATATGGGGTGCGGTGGGCCAGAGGCTGAGCGCACGCTTTAATTCAAGCGCCCATTCTTGAGAGGGAAGGTCCGACCCCAGAAAAACCCCACGGGAGCCCCAGGCTGTTTCCGAAAACCCGCTGATTTTGAGGATGAGGTCCCGTTGTTTCTGGCTGAATTTGATGGCCTCATCCCAGGAATGGATATCAAGGCCCGGGATCACGGCATGGGGGGGGAGGGGCTGGGGGTCGAGGAGCCATGTTTGAGGAATCACTTCGCGAAGCGCCTTGAGTGTTCCTTCCCCTAGGGCCCGCACCCAGAAGGCTTCGAGCGGCTTCAACCAGAAAAGCGCAAACCAGAGCTTCTCCTCAAGAGCCGGCTTGAGCGGCGGGGTGAGGGCCACCCGGCCTTCAAGCACGCGATCAATCAGTTGCCGGGCACAAGGGACATTGGCCAGATCGAAGAGTTCAAAGAAACGGTAAACGTGTGGTGCCCAATCCTCCCGGGGCGAAGAATCAACAACCCTCCACTGCTCGGGAGAATTTCGCAGGATCCCAAGCTCACCGGCCAGCCATTCCATTTCGGGGCGATACGTGGACGCTTCTTCCGAAACAACAATATCTCCAGCCGGCAAAACGGATTCAAATCCGTCCAACATTCCCCCGGCTCCTCCGATCACCCCGGGGTGATGAGGCGTGTAGGTTTTTCCGAGCCATGCGGTGAGACCAATCCCACCGGGCACGCTGTCCAACTCCGCAATGGTGAAACCGTTTTCAGTGAGGATCAGATCCGGACGGAGAACGCGCGGAATGTCATTTGCGAAGAGTTTGTTTCGCTGAAGCTCCACCAACTCACGGGGTTTTCCGCGGTCAAGGAGCTCGGCGATCCATGATGGCTGACGACCGTCCACGCTTGTGCGGTAAAGCTGAGCGCAGGCTTTGACAAACACGGTGAGCTGGTGGCCGAGTTTTTCAAGACGCTTAAAAAACTCGGGGGAAACCGGGAAAGGGTCCGGGGAAACCCGCCAACTTTTTTCGTGAAACAAACCGCCTTCCGGCATGGCTGCTAGAATTTCGCGGGCGCGTTGCACTGCCGACCGACCTGCGTTGGGCTCTTGAGGGCTCATGCCAGGATCTTGAGCGCCAAACGCACCAACTCATCTGAGGTGTGCGTTTCTTTGGAATTGGACGTGGCCAGCTTGATAGCTTTGTGGGCTTCGAGTTGACGATACCCCAGCGAGATCAGAGCCAGCACGGCATCATGCACCGCAAGATCTGCTGGAGACGGCGCATTGGCCGCACTGGAGGCCTCCCACTCCGCTGCCACACCCAACCGGTCTTTCAGCTCCAGCACAATCCGCTCAGCCGTTTTTTTGCCCACGCCGGAAATTTTGGAGATGGCCGCCGTGTCTCCCACCACCACCGCCGCCTTGAACAACTCCACCGGCATGCCACTCACCACCGCCAACGCGATTTTCGGGCCAACGCCGGTGACATGGTGCACCAGGAGCCGGAAAAGGTCCCTGTCCGCACTGCTGGTGAATCCATAAAGGATGTGCGCGTCTTCCCGCACGACCAGATGGGTCAAAATCCGAACGCGCTCCCCGGGTTTCGGCAATCGCTCATAACTGGTCACAGGAATCAGCGTCGAATACCCAATCCCCCCCACATTCACCACCGCATGAGTCGGATAGGCCTCGATCAGTTCACCATCTAGAAATTCAATCATTTCCCTGCGTTCAATAATCGCTCGGGCAGTGCAAAGCAAACTCAACCCTTTCTGCTGGACTTTTTTGCCCGGTTCTGAGCCCATAAGAGCTCGTGCTCCATCACATGCAAACCACCGCCAATCTCTGGGAAACGCTCTGCCAGGACTTTGAAGCACGCCGTCAAGGTGCCTCACCGGATCAGTACGTGGCCGTGGCACAGGCTTTTGTGGACTCGGCAAAACAGATTTTGAGGCCTGACAGTCCCCGTTTGTGTGATGCCTTGGAAATTTCCGGCGATGTATGCCAGGCCTGCGGGCGTCGGACCGAGGCGATCTCCACGTTTGAGGAGGCACTCAAAACCGCCCAGAGAATCGGTGCCTGGATTTCGGCGGCGCGGATTGCCGGGAAGCTGGCCATTTTGTTGGATGAGGCTGGGGAACTTCCGCGTGCGAGGGAAACTTATGAGCGGGCCATTGAATATTACGAGCGGATTGGTGACCACTCCCTGCATTCCCAACTCTTGAACAGTTACGCCTCGGTGTGCCGCCGCTCCGGGGACTCGAGTGAAGCCGAACGCTCTTACAAGCGCGCCATGGAGGTTGCGGCCCGCATCCACGGGGAAAACCATCCCGAGGTGGCCATTGCCGCAAATAATCTTGGTGTCGCCTACACAGATGCCAACGATTTTATCAGTGCCGAAAACCTGCACATGCAAGCTCTTGCGATCCGCGAAAAATGTTACGGGGGCATGCACCCGGACGTGGCCCAGTCCCTGGGCAACATGGCCGTGGTTTACCACTCCCAGCGTGAATATGACCGAGCCGAAAATTTCTACCGTGCCGCGTTGGATATTTACCGCAGGTTTCGTCCGAACGATGACCCTGAGGTCGCGGCCGTGCAGGCCAATTACGACGTTCTCCTCGAGAGCCGTCCCCCCGCCGGGACGTGATCGCTCCCCTGCTTGACCGGGACAGCGCCAAATCCTTCCGGGAATCACTCGCCGGGGGCAAGCTGGCCTTCACGAATGGCTGCTTCGACATTCTGCATGCGGGTCATGTGGCTTATCTGGATTTTGCCCGCTCGCAAGCGGACGCCCTGATTGTGGGGTTAAATAGTGACGCCTCGGTTCGAAGAGCAAAAGGAAGTAACCGTCCAGTGAATTCCGAGCGGGATCGTGCCTTCGTCCTTGGCGGATTGAGATCCGTGGATGCCATCGTGATCTTTGATGAGGATGAACCCCGGGACCTGATTGCTGAGATTCTCCCTGATGTGCTTGTCAAAGGCAAAGACTGGGCGCACTACGTCAGCGGTCGTGATATTGTCGAGGCGCGGGGAGGGCGCGTGGTGCTGGCCGACCTCGTTGAAGGCCGCTCGACAACCGCCACCATCAAAAAAATCCTGGGATGACCGGGGCCCTCAGGCCCTCACAAAGATTCTCCTGCCCAGATTTTCCAAAAAAGTTGGACGGCCATATCCCAACACGCGGGCAAAGAGGTAGCCGGTGATGGCCCCGCCGAGGTGGGCGGCGTGGCCAATCCAGGGTTCAAAATTAAACACAATGGCCAGCGCGGTGAAGCCGACAAGGGCCCAGGCCAGGTAACGGGCTTTGATGCGGAGTGGAATGACAAAAAAGATCAGGGCCAGAATTTCCTGGTCATGGTAAATCGTGCAGAAGGCCAGCAGAACGGCAAAAACAGCGCCGGAGGCACCGATCAACAGAGTTCCCTGGGTTCCAATCAGCATTTGCAGAATTCCTCCTCCCATGATTCCCAGGAGGTAAAGCATCAGAAACCGCAGGCTTCCAAAATCCTGTTCCACGATCCGGCCTGCAAACCAGAGGCTGAGCATATTGATAAGCAAGTGCCAGAGGTTGCCGTGCAGAAAACCGTGGGTGAGAAACTGCCACCAACCTCCGGCCTCCAGCCCGTTTGCACTCAAACCAAAAAGCCTGATGATAGCCGTCTGGCTTTCCGGGCTGAGGATCGATTGCACACAAAACACCGCCACATTCACGATCACCAATACCAAAACCACCCAGCCACTTCGTTTCATTCGACAGCAAGGTAGTTCTGCATCATGGACCTGACAAATTTTTACTCAGAGGGAGGATTGGAAACAGGAAGGCACCACGCTGATTGATCTGGAGGAATCACATCCAGGATTGAATCCGGAACGATGGCACCACCAGCCCTCCCGAGGACTCCCGCTTCACGCCCACCCTCCACCTTCGCACCAAAAATCACGCCGGACACCAACTGTTCGCCAGCCGTGGTCTCGGGGGTATTTTCGGAAAGGACGGAGAAGAATTCAATTTTCCGTGTGATGGGATTTGGCTCCCTGCCAAAAAAGCCGGTGGTGAGAGTTTGTGAGAGGGCCGCAAACAGGGTTTCAACAGCTGCCCCGCTCACAGGCAGAGCAGTCCCCTCGCGCATCGTCTGCCACCCATCCCGGGATCGCTGGATGTCGAAACTTTGTCCCTCACTATCTGTCACACGAATCAGATCAACAAGGTCCCCGTCCATCGGCAAAAGCCGCCGGTCCCTGAAATCGTCGGGCCCCACATCCAGGAGCCCGCGCGCCGAAAGCGGAAGCCGGGCAATGATGTCCCGGCCGGTGAACTGGGCAAGAACTGTCTCCGGCCATGCCTCGGGCAAGTTTCCAAAACGAATGACAAGCGGGGTTTGTCTCCCTTCCACAAAAAATGCGATTTCAAACTTCCCTTCCTCAATGCCATGAACCCCGAGGTCGCCAGAGTCATTCGCCATGATGGCAAGGACGGGAATTCCCAGAAGGCTTTTGAGGAATCGCTCCACAAAGGCTGCGTCAGCAGGCACAGCAAGGGGCTTCACAATATTCCAGCCGGTGGCCGACCGGACAATTTCGATCTCGCCATTTTTTGAGCCACGGATAACAACCCGGTCCACTTGAGCGGGATTCATTCCGACAAGAACAGTATCCCGGAAATTGCCAGGTTCGGAATCCACGATGGTGTTCAGCGATTTGTCGATCAGGTAGATATCGTTTGATCCATCCAAACGCGCATACATCCGGTCCTCAAAAGCGGAGTCCTTTCCAAAAAACAATTTTACCGGCTTCGGCCCGACAAACTCGATCCAACGTTTTGGCGAGCGAAGGCCAAATTCCGACAGTTGATCCCGTCCTTGAATCTCCGAGGAGGGAATCCGGTCATGATACATGAGCAGCGAGGCGATCCGCAGGATCTCCTCGGCAACCTGGGAGTTACCCGCATCTTTGGTGGTGCCTGAGAAATATTGCCACGCCGCGCCTTTTCTTTTGAGCTCCGTGACTTCTCCGGAGGACTGGATACGAATCGTTCGAACCTCGGAGGGCTTCAGGTTCAACACAAACCCGTCCTCCCCGCCGCGGGAGGGCAGGCAGGAACGAAGACTGATCGCTGCGGCCACGGCTGCGGCCGCAAGGAAAAGCGTCACATAGGTGAGGGCCCGATTCATGTTTGGCTCAGGAGCGTCGCCGCAACGCAAGGATGATGGCCACCATGGCTGCCCCGGCCGGCATAAGAATCAACGAGAAGAGAGAAAGCAGGCCCAGTTGCCGGTCGGAAAGGTTCAACGGGAAATAGCGGGTCACTTTGGGTGCGATGCCGGTCAGATGTCCCCGTTCAAGGAGCCAGTGGGTGGCGCTGACCAAAAAGTCCAGGCCCTGCGCGGAAAGCGCGGCATCGAGCGCAAACTGCGCATTGCCAACGATGACAAATTTGGCCGTTTCCACCTGCACGCCGTCAGCGCTCACACGACCACCCGTCGCCATCGCACCCACGTACAAGGGCTGGCCGGTATCCCTGCCTTCTTCATAACGCACGCCTTTTTGGTCATCAGTTACAAAATCCACCTCGCCCCAAAATTCTTCCGCGGGCTGCAAAAGGGGACCCGTGGGAGTATCAGGTGCCAGGGCAATTGACTTGGTCTCACCCGGCAAAAAAAGGCTGAGGCCCGCCAACCGCCGTGTGATCGGGTTTTCTGGTGAGAACTCGGCGGTGACCTCCCGAAGAATTCCAGTGGCAAAACCGAGCCGCACGGTCCGGAGAACCCTGTCATTTCGTGGCGCGAGGCCAACTCTTGCGCTGAACGCATCCAGCCGGGGTGTGGAGGCGGTGGGCTCAAGAAGCACCATCAGCTTGCCTTCTCCCTCCCAATATTGGGCCAGAATTTGAACCTCCCGCTCCTCGATATCAGCCGTGGGAGCAATGATAAACACGGATGCCGCATCGGCAGGAATCACATCGAGGGCTGCGAGATTCAGCGGGACGGCTTCCACATTCTGGCGGGCAATATAATCCCGGAAGGTCGAAAGCGCGGAGTTGCCGGCCACAGAGGGTTCGCCATGACCATCCAAAAAGTACACCTTCTTTTTTCCGGGACTGACCAGCCCCATCATAGCCGATGTGAGAGCCGCTTCCCCTTTGAATGCCAACACGCGGGCTTCACCACCAGTGCTCAGAGCGTTGAGGTCAAAATCCGCCATTTGCCCCACGGGCAAAGTCGTGGTTCGGCCATCATATTCGAGAATCAGCACATTTTCATCGGCGCGGAATTTGTGAAGAGCCTGAATTTCCCGGGCCCGTGTCAGATCCCGCACAGGGTCCACGTATTCGACATGAATTTGTTTGCGTCCCGAAAAGACAAACTCTTTCAGAAGATTGCGCACATCAGGGTCGAGAGCACTCACCGGGGAGATGGTGGTGCGTGAAAAAAAGACGGTGATGTGGAGGGGCTGTTTCAGCTCGCGGATGACCCGCTTGGTCTGCTCGGAAAGCGCGAATTTCTGAGAGCGGGAAAAATCCACCCGTCCGGGAAACTCGAATCCTACAAAATTGACGGCGGCCAGCAGAAGAAAGGCCGCGAGAATTTGAATGATCACGTTGGCGCGGATCCAGCCGCGGGATAACGTTTTCATGCTCTCCACCTCCGGTGTTGCAAGGCGTGGTAGGTGAGAAAAAGTGTGAAGGCCGTGAAGCTGATATAAAAAACCACAGGCCTTGAATCAAAGATTCCACGCGAAAAATCCGCCATGTGCTGGATGGTCGAAAAGTAGTAGGCCAGCGACTGCATGGCGGGGCTGGTCATCGGAAAGAAAAACCAGAGGATCCCGAGAAAAAACATCATACAGAGAAGCGCAAACGCCGAAATGCCGGCCACAATCTGGTTGTCCGTCAGCGCCGAAGCCAAGCAGCCAAGGGAGATGTAAAAAGCCCCCACCAAAGCCAACATGGCGTAAGCGCCAAGGATCGAGCCCGGTGCCTCCACGGGAGCCCGACCGGTCACCCACCAAAAAGCTCCAAAATACAACAAACCCGGCAACCACAAGACGGCATAAAACACCAGGGCCCCAAAAAATTTGGCAAGCACAACCTCGGCGTCACCCACGGGTGCGGTCATCAGTGTTTCAATGGTCCCCAGTTTGTATTCCTCGCTGAAGAGGCGCATCGTCAACAACGGGAAAACCAGCAGGAAAGGAAACCAGAAAAGCAGCGAGTTAAAAAACGCTTCGACCACGGTCGTGGTGCCCGCCTCGGCATTCATGGCGAGAACCCCGGCTTGAAAATTGATACCGGTGAGAATCAAAAAAAAGAAAAGCACCACGTACGCGAGCGGTTGCTGCAGGGTGCGGGAAACCTCCCTGCCAAACAAGGTGCCGAAGCGCTTCATGATCCCCTCCCCGTTTTAGATTTCCTCATGATGCGTCACCTCTATAAACACTTCTTCCAAAGAGACAGCCCGTCGGGATAATTCCCTCACCGCCCATCCTTCGGCCTTTGCCAGGACAAAAACTTTCTCCCGCACGTCGGCCTCGGCATGCAGCAGGAAGGTGTTCCATTCCTTACCCCCGGAACACTCGACCTCACGCACCCCCTCAATGGCATTAAGCTTCTTCACGGCAGCTGAGGTGTCTCCAACCCGGGCTTCAAGCCTTGTCCGGCCACGATCGTGCAAAGTTTCCCGAAGGGTTTCGGGACTGCCGACCGCCTCGATTTTTCCTCCGTTGATAATGATGACCCGCGAACAAACCATCTCGACCTCGGGCAGGATATGGGTGGAAAGGAGGATCGTGTGATGACGGCTCAAATTTTTGATGAGCGAGCGAACCTGACGGATCTGATTGGGATCCAACCCGATGGTGGGTTCGTCCAGAATAAGCAAATCCGGCTCATGCACCATCGCATCCGCCAGACCGACTCTCTGACGGTATCCCTTCGAAAGAGCTCCGATAAATTTGTTTTCGACACCCTCCAAATTACAAAGCTCTGTGACGTCGCCCACCCGCTCTTTGACCCTCCGGCCGGGAACCCCTTTGAGTTTTGCACGGTAAGCCAGATATTCCCGCACGCGCATATCGGGTGGAAGGGGCACGTTCTCCGGCATGTAACCAATATGCTCGCGGGCCCGGATCGAATCGGCAAACACATCATAACCCGCCACCTGGGCCCTTCCGGTCGTGGGAGGAAGATAACAGGCCAGCATCCGCATCGTGGTGGACTTTCCAGCGCCATTCGGGCCAAGGAAACCGGTGATTTCACCTTTCCCAACCTCAAAACTGATTTCATCCACAGCGGTGACGCCCCCGTAGCGCTTGGTGAGTTTCTCGACTTTGATCATTTTTGCAACCCTCTCTCGTACTCTGAACCCCGTGGCTTCGCAAGCTTGCGTTGGAATCACGTGAATTCCAACACCACGCCGGTTGTGTTGTCACGACCGCTTCGCTCCAGCGAGGCTTGCACAAGCCGGAGAGCCGGCAGGATTTCTTTCTCACGGGGTGTCGGCTGACAAATCATTTGCTCCAACTGCTTGTTGTAAAGGCCGTCCACCAAGCCGTCCGTGCAGAGCAAATACCGGTCCCCCCGCTCCAAACCCACCGAACCAACCTGGGGATCCACAAACTGATTCCCGGCTCCCAGCGCCCGCTGCAAGGAACTGCGACCCGGGTGCGAACGGGCCTCCCGTTCGTTAATTTTCCCATTCCGAAACAACCATCCCACATGCGTGTTGTCATGGCTCAACTGACGGATCCCCCCCTCACTGCCAGGCAGGAAATACAGACGACTGTCCCCAATGTGAGCAAAATGCAACCACTCCGGCGTGACCCAGCCAAGCGTCAGGGTGGCACCCATGCCCCGGCATTCCTCATAACAGGCCCCCAGATAACTCAAGGACTGATGGATCTCTGCAAAAAGTTCCTCGAGAACCTCAGCATGCCCGCCCGCCAACCCGCTCGCCGACCGCTGAAAAGCTTTGGGCATCAGCCTGGTGATTTTTTCGACCGCGATCTTGCTGGCAAACTCCCCGGCCATCGCCCCGCCCATGCCATCACTCACAGCAAACAGGTAATCATTGGTTTCCAAAGAGGTCTCCCCCACCTTGCCCAGGTAACGAACCTCCCGCGCATCAATCTCCAAACAAAGAAAGGAATCCTCGTTGTTTGCGCGCACCTTTCCGCGGTCGGTGTGGCCGGTCCAGGTCAACGTGGTCGGCAGTCTATCCC
>JBGSPC010000031.1:0-3636 GCA_041738805.1 Terrimicrobiaceae bacterium
CGGGCGTTGGCACGGGCGTTGGCACGGGCGTTGGATTGGGAGTGGGCTGAGCTCCGCCAACAATGGGTGTGAACTGTACAGCTGTGGGAGGCTGATTCACGTTGCCCGGGTTACCGATAAACCCGAAGGAGACCTTTCCTCGTGCGGGAATATCCTTGTTCCACGCGTAGGGCGCGCCATCAAAGGTGTAGCGGTCGCCCACTTTGGAGACCAACCGCGCACTCCACGGGCCGGACGGTTCCCGGTTGAATTGGAAGGAGAGTTTCCAATCCCTGAGGATTGTGTTGGTTTTGTTTTCGATCACAAAGTCCCCTTGGAAGCCGCTCTGCCAGTCGTTGGTGACTTTGAACGTCACAATCACCGTGTCATTTTCATACCTCATGTTCCCGGCACCGGGGGCGGGAGTTGTGGGAGGAACAACCACTGGCGTGGGGGAGGGATTGGGGGAGGGATTCGGCGAAGGAGAAGGATTCGGGGATGGCATCGGGTTCACGCAGGTGCATCCCGTGCCGCAGCCGCCCTCAATCGTGGCTTTGAGTGGGGCGGGAGGAGCAGGAACCGCCAGGGCCGGATCGTAGTTATAACCAGGGAACTCAATATCACTCGTCGAGAAAAACGACTCTCCGGCGGGGTCAATCCGCTGCCAAATCACATACATGATGTGCCGTCCGGTGCGAACAGGCATGTCCACACAAAACCGATAGTTCGAGCCATCCAGAACCGGAGGCTCAAGAACAGTCAATGTTTCCAGATCCGACCATTTGAGGGGTTGGGTGGGATCATAGCCCGCTTTGGTGATGTAAAACTCAAAGTAACTGGGCTCATGCGGTGTCGGTGCGGCAAACACACAATCATAACGCCCGGCCTGCACTTTGGTGGCCGGCCAGTCCACCCTCGCATGATTCAGACCCCCATACTTCGCACGCCCCACCCCGGGCAGCTGGCCATCAGGGATCAACTCCCGGTAGTTGCGGTTGGGAGTCAGCCGGTTCACTTCATGCCAATCATAGAAGGCCTGGGTTCCCGCCGTGGCAATCGCGGCTTTGGCGGCCGCGCTTTTTGGGGTTTGTGGGTTTTCAAGGAAAACCTGATAAACCCGGCTGATCGGATTCGCCATCGAACCATGACCAAAAGCGAGAACGGGAGTGAGGAGGAGGAGGGCTAGGAGGAGGCGTGTTTTCATAAGTTGCGGAAACGTTGCGTGATTCTGAAAAAAAATCTTCCACGAATCGACGAGTGGGCCTCAAAACCCGACGAACAGGCCAAAACCACCCTGAAATCCACCCGACAGTAGGGTGTGTTTGCGAAACTATGAACGAAGCACGTTCCGGGTTCCGCTACGAGAGAGGATTTTTTTGGAGCCGTTCCCGCAACCACTTTGCCAAATGCTGACTCAGAGCGGTCTTATCCGGGAGGTGGAGGACTTCTGAAGAATCCGCTTCAACAAATCCGAAGCCCTGGCCGTACGCTACTCCATTCACAACGCAGGCGTTGGTGTCCGAGGTGGTGATCTGGTGCCGACCCCGCTCCACGGCCTGCTCACGCGTTCCGTCCAGTTCGTATTTCCAGCCAACAAGAAGGGCTTTCGGGAATAGCTCGCGGAGAGTGCGGATAATTTTTGCGGCGGGGATGAGGGAAATTGTCAGCCCCTCCATGCCACTTCGAATTTTTCCAGGCCGGGAATTTTCCACCAAAAAATCACAAAGGGCTGCCACATGAAAAATGACATCGAATTTTCCAGCATCTTCCCGCAGGCGCTTCTCCAGAGAGGCGTTTGTTCCGAAGGAGTGGGTGGGCACGTCGGGTGCCGGATAGGTTGCACCTTCTCCCCGGTAACACACGACATCATACCCGGCCAGGGCCAGTGTGTTGGCCAGGATGGTTCCGAGTTCGCCGCTGGATTGGTTGGTGATGCGGCGCACGTCATCAATGGGTTCATGGGCGGGGCCACAGGTGATGAGAATATGAGGAGATGCCACAGTCCCACCTTGCCCCGGTTGCCGGTTTTACTCAACTCTCCAGTGACACCATGGGCGTCCCGTGATAAAAACCCAATTGATGAAAATTCTCATGACAGCGAG
The DNA here is from genome assembly GCA_041738805.1 of Terrimicrobiaceae bacterium. GTDB lineage: Bacteria > Verrucomicrobiota > Verrucomicrobiia > Chthoniobacterales > Terrimicrobiaceae > JAJTZA01. Next base: position 2,082 of record JBGSPC010000031.1, read on the forward strand.
CGAGATGGCTCCTTTGGCGGCCAGCGGGAGTTTGGGAACCGGAGTGGCTGTTCTCGCACGCAACCTGCGGGCTCTTGGCCATGAGGTCAGTGTGGTCCTGCCTCTGCACCGCTCGGCACGCGAAAAAGCCACCCTGAAAAAAACCGGCGTGAAATTTTCTGTGACCGTCGGAAATGCCAGGTATGGCACAGAGATTTTTGAGACAACGGCTCCGGACGGCACCCAGGTATTTCTTGTGGCGCGGGATGAGTTTTTTGACCGCTCCGGACTGTATGGGAATGAAAGCGGTGATTATCAGGACAACTCCACACGGTTCGTGTTTTTTACCAAGTGTGCCCTGGAACTGGCGCGAAGGATGGACCCGGCCCCTGAGGTCATTCACTCCCATGGGTGGCAAACCGCGCTGACGGGTGTCTTTGTGCGTGAGGGTCGGCTGCCATTCCACACGGTCTTCACTCCCCATGGCCTCGAATATCAGGGGAACTTTTGGAGTTATGACTTTGCCCTGACAAACCTGCCCGGGGAATACTTCACGGCCAGGGGCCTCGAATTTTTTGGCAGCTTGAATTTGTTAAAATCCGGGATCTTGTTTTCCGATGTGGTTGTGCTGCCCGGAGAGCGATTTGTGGCAGCGGCCCAAACGCCATCGCATGGTTGCGGACTGGAAGTCGTGCTTCGTGAAAACGCCGCCAAGCTGGTTGGCATCCCGGACGGTCAGGAATTGGACGGCTGGGATCCATCTTTGGATCCGGCGCTTGTGTCGCCGTTTTCTCTGCGGAAGCTCAAAAATCGTGCCGCCAATGCAGGAAAGCTGGCAGAGATTTTTTCGTGGGAACCGGACGCTCAGGCGACCTTTGTGGTTTTTGCCGATGCGTCGGATGGTTTGGATTTGGTGTTTAATTCCCTCGACCGCTTGATTCCGAGTGGCATCCGCTTGGCTCTGATAGGAAACCCCGGCAAAGCCAACCGCCGGGCGGCCGAGGTCGCAGCAAGAAAACACCGCGGAAAATTTTCGTGGATCGAAGAGTTCACCGAGGATCAGGCCCGGTTGGCCTTGGGAGGGGCCGACTTTTTGCTGATTCCCGGGTCCGCGAATCCCCTCTCCTCCTGGCTGTTGCGGGGACTCGTCTATGGACTCATTCCCGTGGCCTTCCAAACCCAGGGGCTTTTTCAGCTTGTGGCCGAGCGGAGCCAGGATTCCGGCAATGGGTATTATTTTGCTGATGCCTCGGCGGATGCGCTTGTTGACGCCTGTAGAAAGGCTCTCGATGGCACGGTCAAACCCGCAGACCGCGAGGCGCTCATTCGCGCGTGCATGGAAGCAGACTTTTCTCCCAAAGCCTCGGCGAAAGCCCACGAATCACTTTACCTTCGATTGGTTGGTCCCACAGATTCCCGGAAAAAGGCCGCCTAGAGAAGAAACAGGATGCCCACCAAATTGAATTTGAAGTTAGCTGGCATCAGGGAAAGGTCGAGCAGGTCACTTTGAACCTGAACTGGCAGCCTGCCTCTGGTGATGCAGGGCCCGCGACGATTCGTTAGGAGGTTTTGCCTA
>JBGSPC010000057.1:0-50159 GCA_041738805.1 Terrimicrobiaceae bacterium
AATCGCCGCCACCGGAGTCAACCCTTCAACTTATGCAAAAATTGAAAGCGGAAGAGTCCTTGGATTCACCGATATCTTAAACCTGGTCAAAGCGGATGTCCCTGAGGCCGCGATCGTGTCCTATCTAAAGAGCACAAAGGCTCCCTACCGCCTGACCACAGCCCAACTTGAGCAGCTCACTGATGCCGGAGCAGGCTCTGACTTGGTGAACTATCTCGGCAAATCGGTGGGGTACTACGAAGCCACAAAAAGATCACAGACGGGAGGGTCCCAATGGGATAACCACCCTTACTTCAATGATCCTTCTTATCTTGGCGATGCCCCCTTCCCTTACGCTTTCCCTGACGAATGGAATGACCCGGCGGCCGTCGGCCTTTGGTTTTGACCGGTCCTATCCTTTGTTCCTTCCCAGGCAATTGAGGTCTTCGAAAGAAGAGATCAAACGCTTTGTGAAACTGTCTTCGGCGGATCCCAGCCAAATGCGCGGGTCGTAATATTTCTTATTTGGAGAATCCGCCCCATTGGGGTTTCCGATCTGTCCCTGCAGGAAGTCATGATTTTTGGCTTCGTAGGACCGGATTCCATCCCAGTAGGCCCACTGGAGATCGGTGTCCAAATTCATTTTGATGGCCCCATAACCGATCGCTTCGCGGATTTCTTCCCGTGTGGAACCGGAGCCGCCATGAAAAACAAAGTTAACCGGTTTGGGGCCGGTTCCGAAGGTTTTTTCTATGTGTTTCTGCGAGGCATCAAGAATCGAAGGTTTGAGCTTCACATTACCCGGCTTGTAAACACCATGCACATTCCCGAAAGCGGCTGCCACGGTAAAATCCGGGCTGATCTTATTAAGCACTTCGTAGGCGCTGGCGACGTGTTCCGGTTGGGTGTAAAGCCGTGACTCATCGACATCGGAATTATCCACCCCGTCTTCTTCTCCGCCGGTCACTCCCAACTCAATTTCCAGCGTCATTCCAAGCTTCGCCATTCTCTTCAAGTAAGCGGCACTGGTGGCTAGGTTCTCTTCCAGGGGTTCCTCTGAGAGATCCAGCATGTGAGAGCTATAGAAGGGTTTCCCGGTGGTGGCGAATTGAGCCTCTCCGGCCTGCAACATGCCTTCCACCCATGGCAGAAGCTTTCGCGCACAATGGTCCGTGTTTAAAATCACCGGAACCCCGTAAGCTTCCGCCGCATGAGCCACATACTGGGCTGCCGCAATGCCCCCCGCAATCGCTCCCTTCTGCCCCTCTTTGGCGATGCCTTTGCCAATAAAAAAATGTGCCCCTCCATTGGAGAATTGTACGATAATTGGCGAACCGACTTCGCGTGCGGCAGCCAGGGCCGCATTCACGGAACTCGTGCCGATGCAATTCACAGCAGGCAGGGCGTAAGCATTTGTCTTGGCATCTTCAAAAACTTCACGGACTTCCTCCCCGAAAAGAACTCCCGCACGAAACTTGGATTGACTCATAATATGTTGTGATTTGATTGGTGAGCCTCGACTCTAACCGCGAAAAAATCCTCCGACCAGCAACAAATGTTCAACCGTGAGGACAACATATTTTCAAAGCGTTTGAGCCAATCCTAACCATGGCAAAGCACGGTAAGCATCATGCATGCCTGAATGTTTGTTGAAAAATCGAACCATGCACGGCTCAGGGATTTACAACTGCGATTTTTACATATTAATATCTGCTCCGTGAGCGAATCTGACCCTGTCCCTAAAGCCGAAATCCGGTTCCACGGGATCGGTGTGGCTCCCGGTATCGCCCATGCCCCCATTGTCATGCACTGGGAAGACGATGAGAGCGTCCCGGAACGCTCGATCTCCACGTCGGATCTTCCGGGAGAAATTGCACGATTTGAATCAGCTCTCATTGCGACCCGTGCTGAATTGTTGGAAATCCAGGAGCGCATTGGGGAGGCCATTGGAACAAAAGATGCAAGCATCTTTGATGCTCACCTCCTCGTGGTTGAAGACCGGACCCTGATTGATGAGGTGCTCCGATCCCTGGAGTCGAGCAGGAAAAATATCGATTTTGTGTTTTCCAAGGTGGCTGACAGGTATTGCAAGACCCTGGAGCAAATTGATGACCCTTACCTCCGGGAGCGGGTTGTCGATATTGAAGACGTTGCCAAGCGGATTCTGAGAAACCTTCTCGGCAAAGGCCCCAAGGATCTTGCCACCAGCGAGCGTCCCCACGTGCTTGCCGCGAGAGTTTTGGCTCCGTCAGATACCGCCCTGATCGACCGGTCCAAGGTTTTTGCTTTTGCCACCGAAGCCGGCAGTAAGACGTCACATGCCGCCATCATGGCCCGTTCGCTGGGCATTCCTGCCGTGGCCGGACTGCACGACATTTTTAATCAATTGGAGACTGGTGATGACGTTCTCCTGGATGGCACGTCGGGGCTGCTCATTCTCAACCCCAGCCAGGAAACGCTTGCCGAATATGGCCGTATCGAGGAACGCCGCGAAAAGGTGGCAGAGCAACTCGACCTGATCCGGGAAACCTCCTCCACCACCTCCGATGGGCGTCACATTATTCTTTCAGCAAACATCGAACTCCCCGATGAAATTGCGGACGTGATGGAGCACGGCGCGGAGGGGGTCGGTTTGTTCCGAACAGAGTTTTTGTTCCTCAATCGTGAAGATGTGCCTTCGGAAGATGAGCAGTTCGAAAATTACCGTCTGGTCGCACAAAATGTGGCTCCTCATGCGGTCATTATCCGGACGTTGGATATCGGAGGCGATAAGCTTTCCGACAGCCTCGACCTTCCTGAGGAGGAAAACCCCTTCCTTGGCTGTCGGGCGATCCGCTATTGTCTGGAACGCCCCGCATTTTTTAAAGTGCAATTGCGCGCCATCCTGCGGGCCTCCGCTTTTGGCAACGTGCGCATCATGTATCCCATGATCTCAGGGATCGGGGAACTCCGCCGGGCAAACGCCTTTCTGGAAGAGTGCAAAACCGAGCTTCAAGAGCAGGGGGTGGCGTTCAACCGTGATATTGAAGTGGGCATCATGATCGAGATTCCGAGTGCCGCCCTTTCCGCGGAGCGGTTGGCCCGGGAAGTTTCATTTTTCAGCATCGGCACAAATGACCTGATCCAATATGCCTTGGCCGTTGACCGCGTGAATGATGCGATTTCCTATCTTTTTGACCCCACGCACCCCGCCGTGCTTCGCTTGATCAAAATGGTGGTTGATGCCGCCAGGTCTGCCGGGATTTGGGTGGGCGTGTGCGGCGAAATGGCTGGCGATGTGACGCTCACGCCCTTGCTGGTTGGCCTTGGTGTGGACGAACTGAGCGCATCAAGCCGGCTTGTCCCACGCGTTAAAAAAGCCGTCCAATCTCTGAACCTCTCGATTTGCCAATCGCTTGCGGAGGAAGCATTCCAGTTGGACACGGGTGCCGAAATCCTGGCGCGATGCGAGCAGGTGGCGCGGGATCACTACGGTGAAATCCTGGATTAGCTAACCCACCGGCCTGCGGCGGGCCAGGCTCCAAGGCTCTGCACGGCTGTCTGTAATTTGCCAAGATAGGCCTGCTTGGCAATCTCAATGGCTCCGAACTGACGGAGGTGCGGCGTCACCCATTGGATATCAAGAAGCTGAAATCCTCCGGCTCTCAAGATATCCACCAAAGCCACGAGGGCCACTTTGGATGCACCGCTTCGGTTGTGAAACATCGACTCCCCGAAAAACGCTGCTCCCAAACTCACGCCATACAGGCCTCCAGCCAGTTGGTCATCCCGCCAAACCTCAACAGAATGGGCTTGCCCGACGGCATGGAGCTCCAGGTAGCTGGCAAAGATCCGCTGATCAATCCACGTTTCCTCGCGGTTGGCACATCCTCTCACCACGTCCCCAAAAGCCGTGTTGATGCGAACATCCCACCTGGCATCGCGGACCTCTCTTTGAGCACCATGGGGAACATGAAAATCAGCCAACGGGAGAATGCCCCGCGGGTCCGGTGAGAACAAGCGGATCTCCCCATCCGGCGTCGCCATCGGGAACCACCCCGAGGCATACATGCCGATCAATTCTTTGGCGTGAATCATGATTGCCATTCCGGGATGATAGACTATGATCCTTCGGGTGAAAACGGTCAGTTTGTTAATCGTATTGGTAGGAGCCTGCGTGCTTCTCGGGGCTTGCGCGGTTGCTGAGCAGGATGCCACCGCAGTGGGAAATCAGTTCCAGGACGGTCTCCAGGGCCGGGGACGCATCATTCAACAGGACCCCACCTCTGATGCTTTTGGGCAAGAGTTCCAATAACCTTCCCCTCTCCCCACGTTTATTTCCATGCCCACCCCGTCTCAAACGGAGGATAAAATTCTTATCCTCGATTTTGGCTCGCAATACACCCAGGTCATCGCACGCAGAGTCCGGGAGTGCCAGGTTTTCTCGGAAATCCTTCCCTACCGCACCAAGGCGGCCGCCATCAAGAAACTCAACCCGTCAGGAATTATTCTGTCAGGGGGTCCCGCCAGCGTCTATGCGCCCAAGGCTCCTCAAGTCGATACCGCCATCTATGACCTTGGAATCCCGGTGCTTGGGATTTGTTACGGCATGCAGCTCATTGCCCACGGTCTTGGCGGCAAGGTGGAGCCATCCAAACATCGCGAATATGGTCCCGGTCTTCTGAAGGGAGATGCCCAATGCCTGCTGTTTCACAAGCTCCCGGCCACGCTGGAAGTGTGGAACAGCCATGGTGACAAAATCACCAAACTCCCCAAAGGCTTCCGCCCGCTTGGACGCACGGAAAACTCGCCGCACGCGGTGATCGGGGACACCAAACGCAAGATTTTTGGGCTGCAGTTTCACCCGGAAGTCGTGCACACACCCAAGGGCAAGGAGATCCTTGCCAATTTTGTGCACAAAATCTGCGGAGCCCGCTCCTCCTGGACGATGGAATCTTTCATCGACCTCACGACCCGTCAGATTCGCGAACAGGTCGGCTCAGGCAATGTGATCCTTGGACTAAGTGGCGGAGTGGACTCCTCGGTGGCTGCCGCCTTGCTCCATAAGGCCATTGGTGACCAACTGACCTGCATCTTTGTGGACAATGGCCTGCTCCGGGCCGGCGAAGCCGATGCCGTTCAAAAACTCTTCGCCGGGGAATTCCGCATCCGCATGCAGAAGATTGATGCCGCCGATCGATTCTTGAAAAAACTTAAAGGCGTCACTGACCCCGAGAAAAAACGCAAGATCATCGGCAACGAATTTATCAAAGTCTTTGAAGCTGCCGCGCGTGACCTCAAAAAATCCGCTCCCGGAAGCTATCGCTTCCTGGCCCAGGGAACGCTCTACCCGGATGTCATCGAGAGCGTCTCTATCTCGGGCAATCCCGCCGCCCTCATCAAAAGCCACCACAACGTGGGCGGCCTTCCCGAGCGCATGAAGTTCGATTTGGTGGAGCCCCTTCGTCAGCTTTTCAAGGATGAAGTCCGGAAAGTCGGCACCGAACTCGGCCTCTCCAAGGAAATTGTCCAAAGGCAACCCTTCCCCGGCCCGGGCCTCGCAGTCCGCATCCTCGGCGACATCACCCCCGAACGCCTGCGCATCGTTCGCGAAGCCGATGCCATCGTCATCGAGGAAATGAAGGCCTCCGGCTGGTACTACAAAGTCTGGCAGTCTTTCGCTGTCCTTCTCCCCGTGCGGTCGGTTGGCGTCATGGGCGATGAACGCACTTACGATTACACGATCGCCCTGCGGGTCGTGCAGAGTCATGACGGAATGACCGCGGACTGGGTCCGCCTCCCGTACGACCTCCTTGGACGAATCTCCGCCCGTATCATCAACGAAGTCCAAGGCGTCAATCGCCTCTGCTACGATATCTCCAGCAAACCTCCCGCCACCATTGAGTGGGAGTGACACGGAACAAATTGCGACGATTTCAACTTCCGAAAGTTGTAAAGGTATTTGCAATAAACTTCTTGGGATTGACATGGACCGGATTCGTTTTTGAAAACCGCGTTGTTTCTAAAAACCCGGGTCCTCAGAAGAGCTCATGTAGACAAGATTCCAAGGTGGAGGGTTAGACTCCACATACGTGAAAAATACGTGTTTTATTTTCTTTCTCTGACTAAGCGAGATCCATATTCCTAGTTTCCAGTTGCACAGCATGAACTGGAAATCCGCCATTGATCGACTATCAGGTTCTCTTGGATCCACCGACTCGATGGGCCGCTCGGATAAAGCCGATCCTGCCATCACTTATTTTGCAAGGCATGAGATCTCGGGCGTCACATCATTAATGAGCAGCATTTTTTTGTCTGAGGCGCAACCAGTTTCAAGCTCTGCCATTCCTCCCAAAAGGAATCCTGTCACCGTGGCGGGACGAAAGCATCTGCCGCCCCCGTCACCCGGCGAAAGCCAGAGCCCGAAAGCATCGCCCCACAGCTTCAACCCCCCTTGCCGCAAAAAGGCTTCTTATCAATCGGGAATCACGTCCGTATCACAACCAAAACCACAACAACCTCACCAAGGAGAATACTAAGATGAAAACAAATGTTTCAACCATCCGTTCGAAATCCATTCAGCTCTTGCTCGCCCTTGCGACGGTGACTTCTACCTTCCTGCCTGAACATGCCTCCGCGCAATTGGTTAATGGCGACTTTGAAACAGGCGCACTCGGTCCGTGGTCCACGCTGGGCGATGTCACAGCCAGCACGGGTTTCCTTTACGGCATCGGCCTCGTAGCGCCTCAAGAAGGCAATTTTTCAGCTCGCCTGATTAGCAGTGGAACTGACGCCAGCATAATTGCTGCTGCGATGGGGGTGACCAAAGCTGTCCTGGATGCCTCCAATCCAGGGTTTACCTCAACCAACGGTGCCCTGATTTCCCAGAGCACCTCCGCCAATGTTGGTGACACCTTCAGGTTCTCGTGGAACTTCGTTGAGCAAGACTATTTGCCCTACAACGATTGGGCCTTCTACGGAATTAGGCGGAATGCCAACCCGGCCACGGTCACACAATTTGCGAGCCTTGGCACGGTTGGGCCTGACGAGGGCAGCACCATCAATGGCTGGACTGAGCTGACAGTCAACATCACGGAGGCCGGCGACTACACATTTTATTTCGGCATCGTCAATGCCGATGACACATTAATTAATTCCGATCTATGGATTGACGGTGCTGCCGTGCCTGAACCTTCTTCTGTTGCTCTGCTTGGCACCGCTGCTGCTGCCGCTCTGCTGGCTCATCGTCGCCGCAAGGCCTAATCCGACCAAGGAATCATCCAATTCAAACAAAAAACAACCGCACCAAGGAGAAAACTAAGATGAAAACAAAAGGATCAACCACCCGTTCGAAATCCATTCAGCTATTGCTCTCCCTTGCTGCGATGGTGCTGATCTCACCGTCCCTGCAAGCCGCTGTCTTCGTCATCAACGCCACAGATCGTGGTTGGTATGATACAGCAGGGTTTCATGATCCAATAAATGACAACTACATCGCAGGCAACAGCTCAACAGTGCGGACAGTCAGAAACTTCTTCGTCTTTGACCTGCCAAACACTTCCGATGCGATCCTGTCTGCAGAATTGAGACTCTTAAATCCATTCGACGGGTTTACTAGCCCGAGTCCTTCTGAAACCTACGAACTCTACGACGTCTCAACCTCCATTGTGAACCTCATTGCGGGAGGCACAGGCCTGACACTCACCTACCTTGATCTTGGCGCAGGCACTGCCTACGGCAATACAGTGGCAACTGCAGCAACAAATGGCACCACCATTTCGATTGCTTTAAATGCTTCATTCATCGCGGCAGCCCAGTCGGTAAATGGCGGATTGATTGCTTTGGGGGGTGCTGTAACCACATTGGATGCGAACTCAAGCACAGTGGAGCGTGTCTTTGGATTTACTGGTGGCAACCTTGCCAGCACTCAACTCGTAATCACCACCATTCCCGAGCCAACCTCCTTCGGGCTCGTTTGTTTGGGAATTGGATCTCTGCTCGTGCGCAGGATGCGGAGACAGGTGGGATAAGACGATTACAAGAGTCTGGTCGGATGAGGAGGGGTCCGGCTTGGGATCCCAAGCGTCAAATCATTAATGAACACCATTTTTTTATCCGATGCGCAACCAGTTCCAAGTCCTTCGATCCCGCCGAAGAGGAATCCAGTCACCGTGGCGGGTCGGAAGTTGCAAGCCCCTTCACCTGGCGAACCCGAGAGCCCCCAAGCAATGACTTCCAGCTTCAACCCTCCTTCCCGCAAAAAAGCCTTTTATCAATCAGGAACCACCCCGGTAACACAAACCCAACCCACCCAACAGCCAGCAGGAGAATATTAATATGAAAAACCACATTCCCGCCTTTCGCTCGAAACTGACGCCATGTCTCCTTGTCTTGGCGCCAATCCTGATGATTTCCCCATGTGCAGAGGCCGCGGTTCAGATCACAGATACCCCCGCTGGCGGGCTTTATTTTGATGCCTCATCGGGAACACGCACGTTTTCCGTGAACACCATGTTTATCGTGACCGAGGCCACTATTGAAATTGATTTTGAGAAATTCGGCACCCAGCAGCTTGGCGTAAATGACGGAAGCACACCGTTTTACAACGAAATTGTCTTCACATTAACGAGCCCTGGATTCACAACGGTCTCTCTCATCGCTGGGGAGTCGTTCGAACCCGGCGGTGGAGGCTTTCGTGGCGTGATCAAATTCGACCAAGCTGCGCTGAATGTCGTCAATGTGAACCCAGCGTCACCTTCCGCCGGAACGTTTCGTCCCTCAGGAGCGGGTGCTCTCACCGACTTTGTGGGAGAGCAAGCGTTCGGTAACTGGTCTTTATTCATCCAAGACACAGAAAGTGCCGACCACCTGGGATACTACTCAGCCACCCTGACCCTTAATCCCGTGCCAGAACCTACAGGTTTGGCACTCCTCTCTTTGGGAGTCGGTTCCCTGCTTCTGCGTCGTTCACGCCGGACGGTGGCTTAACACCTGCCAAAAATCTCACCGGGCAGGCTGAAGGAATTTCATTCTGCCTGCATGAATACTTAGGAGCGCTGCGCTTTTGAGTGGACCCTGTGACACATGCCCTCATTTGAAAGTAATTTATTTTTGTAATTAACTATTTTAAAACACTGTTGGCCAATTTTTTACATTAATAAAAGTAAACACAGAATTGTTTTGATTTCTCCGGCCGCTCTCGGAAAGAAAAGCTGCCCCCTCTATTTATTGACAGTAAACACTGTTACTGTTTTTTACGAAATCGGAGTCTCTTTCGTTGCAGAACATCTGCAACGCCCTTAGAAATTTACCCCTTTGTCTTTGGAAAATCCGTTTTGGAAACCAGTGTGATCCGGATGTTGCTGAGGCAAAAGCTCAAGCTCCGTGGGTCGTGGGGGCCGGGTGATCCCGGAGGCAGGATGGTCTCAAAATGGAGGGTGTTGGGGAGATCCGGTTTGAGGGTGAGTTCCAGATCGAGGCATTCGCGGAAAGGGGCGAAATGGGTTGTGTCCCCATGAAAGTGAGTGGAAAGCGAATTGGCATCGGAGAGCCAACCTAGATGGGCCTTGAGACGGATTTTCTGTTCAATGGGGCTTTGGAAGACGAGGGAACTGGTTTGCCCTCCCCTACCCGCCCAGCGACGGACGGTTTCGTCGTCATACCAGCCGTTGCCAAAAACGGCTTGGGCACCGATCTTGAAAAGCTCGTTGATCAGAACGGTGCGGTCCGTACTTTCGGCGGGAGTGAGGATATCAGCGGCAATCCGACCGGGATAGTGGGCGGCGGACGGCGTGATGGCTATCCGGGTGAAGAGGTGGGCGAGTTTACGGTGATCTCCGGCGATCACTCTTGCCGGAGGACTTGTGGGAGTGAAGCTCAAGGTATTCACGCCCTGTGGGACAGGAATGTCGTCAACCCTCAGGGTCTGCCCGTCAATGCGGCTATCAAGCGGTTTGCCGTTCAGCCTAACGCACAGAGTGTTTCCAGGCTCGGCAGGGGCGACGTGGGCACGAAAGTCGACAAAACAGGGTGATGCGGCTTTCAGCAGGAGTGTCGCCGAAAGTTCCTCGCCTCCCGACCAGATCTGATCCATCTCGTCCTCAAACCAGCCCGTCCCCCAGTGAACCTCAACCCCAATGTCAGAAGCACTGCTATCAAACACCGTGCGGTAATTACGCAGCCTGGTGGCTGCCCTGCCGGAGGATTTGATCATTTTGTGCAGGCTGAATGCATACTCCAAGCTGTCTTTGACGGGTTGTGAAACCACGTCATCGAACACGGAAATCACAAGCTTTTCTTTCCCCGCCGTATTGAGAGAGCGATACACACTATCGGGACGCAGACGGTAGTGATAAAGTGGTTCCGGGAGCAGCAGGATGCGGTGGCCGGCAAGTTCGGCCCGGGCGAGAAAATAGCGGTCTTCTCCGGTGATTTGCGTCATCTCGGAAAAACCGCCCATTTCCTCGTAAACCGCCCGCCTGACAAAAAGATTGGCGTCGCCCAAGGTGTTTTGAAAGAGAGCACCCGAAAGTGGACCACCCAGAAAAAGTTGCCGCCAATGGCCCGGATGTCCTTCCGGCAAGGGATCCCCCAGACCTTCAAAACAGTCCATCGTGGAGACCACCACATCCTGCTTCGAGGTCAGAGCGGCCCTCACAAAAGACGCAATTTCGCCTGGTTTGGCGATATTATCGTCATCCATAAACATCAGAAATTCCCCGCTGGCCTCACGTGCCGCATGGTTTCTGGCCGCCCCGATATAACGATTTTCCTGACGCACCACCCGCCATCCCCGCGCGGCAAAGCGTTGTTCGATTTGTAACAAGACCTCTGGCACTGCCGTGTGAGTGCTTCCATCATCCACCAAAATGACCTCGAAGCTGGAGTAAGTCTGAGCTTCCAGGGACTCAATGGCCTTCAGCACCAGGACGGGCTGATTAAAATGCACCAGACAAACACTCACCCGCGGGAGGGCAGCCGGGACGGGATGCTGCATATCGTCGAAGCGAGGAACGGTGAGCCCATTATGCCAGCCCACCCACTGATCCTTGCTTTCTTTGGGAGTGTGTCGCGGCGGGACAACGCAGGGAGGATTGATCAGAGCCGCAGAGAGCTTCTCCGCCAGTGCCTTCGCCGAAAGCTCAAATAACACGGCCTCGCGGTCCTGAGGCTGAATCAACTCCGGAATTCCCGGGGTATTTGCCGCAAGAAATGGAATCCCGAACACCAAACATTCATAGACCGCATTGCCAAACGTTTCCGCGCGGGAAGGAAGGACGGCCAACACGCCTGGTCTCCGCAGATAAGCGAGCCCCTCCTCACGCGAGTGATGATCAAGCTCATTGACCACGGTGTTCCACCCTGAGGCTTTTTTTGTCAGGTAGGATCGGCTATCGATGGGCTCTCTGACATGCGAGCCCAGGAACGTGATGGTGATGTTGGCAAGAAGCGCCGGGTCCATCCGGTCGATGGCCTCGCAGAATTCGAAGAGCCCCTTCCTTGGTTGAAGCCGTCCAAAAAAGACAATTTCGGTGACGGGCTGCGACGGTGTAATGGCCGGGAATTGAAAGGAATCCGGAACACGGGTGAGATTGGGCTGGTGATAGATGCTGGCTGGCAGCGTCCACCCTCTGTCGATGACCCATTTTGCAATGGATTGGCTCGGCACAAAAACCAGGTCAGCAAGCTCAGCCGTCCTCTGTTCAAGGAAATCGGACTCAAGCATGGCGAAATCGCTGATAAACATATCGTCCCCCTCCCGGCACCACCGGGAGGGGCTTCGAAGCGAGACACAGAGCAGCGTGTCCTGAAATCCCAACCCCGCCCGCTTTTCGGACACACAGAAGAATCCGGACGTCTGGTATTCGGTGAAGTGAATGATATCGAAGTGCTGAGCTTTCAGCCAATGCCAGGCCCGATACGCGATGAGGGGTTGGGAGCTGCTGTTAGGCACGGTTACGCATCGGAACGGAAGCTCGGGGAGAACCACAAGGTGGGCTCCAATGGCCCTCGTTTCCTCCTCAAGGGCAGGCAGGCGCTGATCGTCCGGAGAAAATTCGGCGGCCATCAAGACAGTGACCTGATGCCCAGCTTCCGCAAGGGCTTCGGCGAATGCGCCATAGGCTTGACCAATCCCCCCGCGGTTGGGAAATCCCAGAAATTCCGGTACGGAGAAGCAAACCCTCAGCGGGCGGGTGAAATGACCTCCCTCAGGGACGGGAAGCGGTGGAATCATCTCCGGCTGTGTGGGCGGTCGTTTCATCGGAATCATCAATCAGCGGCGGTGAAAGACTACCTCATGGGATCCCACCCTGTCTGTATCTAAGAACGAAGTTGGTGTTGCCAGAGAGGCACAGAGCAGTAGCTTGTGGGACGTATGTTTGTTCCATCGGTTCGCCGCGTTGTTTTCTATCGTTTCCTTGGAGCGGCAAGTGTCGTTGTTTTGGGGTGTCTGCCCTCCCCGGCATTTGCACAGACAGAAGCCGAGGCGATCCTGCGGGCGGCCCGCGTGAACCCTCTCGGAAGTCAAATCACCCTGGATGCGAGGCTTCGTAATGGACGAAACAATACGCCGTTTCAAATCGTGGTGGATGGCAAGGTGTCCTATGAATTTGAAAACCCCTCCCAGGCACTGATCCTTGATCTCGGAGATGACGAGTCACAGCTCACCGAGCGCACCGGCTCAAAAAACTCCCCCGTCCGGGCGGCCCGCTACGACGAACGTGTCCGGGGCACGGATATTTCATTTGAGGATCTGGCCCTCAAATTTCTGTATTGGAAACACCCGAAAATCATTGGTGAGGAAACGATCCGGTCGCGAAAAACATGGAAATTCGAAATCCAAGCCCCGCGCGGTGCTTCCCAGTACGGGGTCGCGAGGTTGTGGATCGATCAGGAAGGCGGCGCCCTCATGCGGGTCGAAGGATATGACCCCCAAGGCCGACTCATCCGTCGGTTTGAAGTGGTGGATGTTCAGCGGATTGATGGACAGTGGATGCTCAAATCCATGCGCATCGAGACGATCAACCCCGAAACCAAAAAGGTCATCTCCCGCACGTATCTCGACGTGCTCGGAAAAGCGGAGGCTTGATTTCTGACGTAGAGGAATCTGGAACAGATTTCTTGGATTTACAGCTTTCCGGAAATTCCATCAGAAAGAGCGCAAATTGACACGAATCGGGAACACCTGGGCCGAAACGTTTTTGGTTTGAGATATTCGCACTTGCGAAACTCGTGGTTCCCGTTTCAGAAGTCTTCCAACAACCGCCTCCTAAACCCTGAAGATTGCCCCAAGTTTTTTGCCCATGATGAGGCTTGCGCCGATGATGGTGACACCGAGGAAGGCCATGGCCCAGACGCCAAGGGCGCTGGCGATGAAGCGGCCTTCGCCGAGGAGTTGATAGAGTTCGTAGATGGCTTTGGTGATGGGGAAGTCTTCTTGTTTTTGGGCAAGGATGAGGGAATCGCTGACCTCCAACATGGCGAACGAAAAAGCGAGGATGCCACCGGCCAGGAGGTTGGCCATGATGAGGGGGATGGTGATTTTGCGGAGGGCTTTGAAGGGTGGGCAACCGAGGTTTTGTGCGGCTTCCTCCAAAGTGACACTGGTTTGCTGGAAGCCTGCGGCGGCTGATCTCACCACATAGGGCAAGCGTCTGACGCTATAGGCAATCACCAGAATCAGCAGCGGATCATAAGCCACGGGGTTCAGGGACTGGAACAGCTTCCCGTCTTGAGTCATTGCCAAATATCCAAAGGCCAGGACCAACCCCGGCACCGCCAATGGCAGCATGGCAAGGGTGTCCAGCAACTGACGTCCGGGAAGTTTGGTCCGCACCACCACATAGGCAATGGCAATGCCGAGCACAACATCCACCAACGTGGCGAGCCCGGCGTATTTGATGCTGTTTTGGATGGACGGCAGCGTGAGGTTATGTCCGAGGGCTGCTTCAAAGTTGGCGAGTGTGAAGTTTGTGGGCAGGATGCTGTCATACCAGTCCTGAGAGAAGGCGACGAGAATCACGCCCAAGTGAGGAAGGACCGCCAGAAAGGTCACCCCGGCAAAAAAGAGCGTGCACATCCAGGAACCGAATGGCCCGACCTTGCGCGGTCCACCCTGGCTTGTGGCTTTCGCCATCATTGCGTAGGTGTTCCGGCCGAAAAGAAATTTGCCGCCGACGTAGAGCACGACCGTCGATGCCAGCATCACAGCCACCAGCGCAAACGGAAATGGATTGCCGCCGATGTCCTTAATGCCGCCAAAAATTTGGACCGAGGTCACGCGCGTGAATTCAAACATGAGCGGAACGCCCAACTCGGTGAAGGCCCAAATAAACACAATCGTTCCACCGGCAAACAGTCCGGGCATAATCAGAGGCAGAGTGATTTTCCGGAATTTGCGAAAGCCCGTGCAACCGAGGTTTTCCGCTGCCTCTTCCATCGCAGGATCCACATTGGCCAAGGCGGCCACCACATTCAAATAAAGGATCGGATACAAGTGAAGCGCATTCATGACCACGATGCCCCAAAACCGGCCCTGACCCAAAAAATCCACGGGTTCAGACAGCAGACCCAGATCGCCGAGCAGCGCATTCAATGCCCCGGCTTGTCCCAGAATGGCTTTGATCCCGATGGCTCCCACAAAGGGAGGAAGAATCATGGGAATAAGAACCAGTGCGGAGAGCAGGCCTTTGCCGGGAAAGAGATAGCGGTCGGAGACAAAGGCGAGTGGCACGGCGATGAGGACCGTGAGAGCTGTGCTCCAGACCGCCAGCCAGAATGCATTGGAGAGCCCTTCCAAATAGATCGGATTGCGAAAGACTTCCGCAATATAGGCAAAGGTCAACTGGCCGGCGTTGTCAAAAAATGCTCCGCGAATGGTTTCTCCAATGGGCCAGAGAAAGAAAAAGAAAAAGAACAACCCCGTCACGAGGTAAACGAGTTTGGCGAGGGCGTTGCTCATGAATTATTTTCCTTCAATGGCGAGTTCTTCAGCCTCGCGGTATTGTTTTCGAAAGTGATCGCCCAGGGTTTTGGCGAGTTGGACTTCTTTGATACGGTCCGCTGAAGAAAGCGTCGGGCGGATTGATTCCTGAGCGATTTCATAGCTCACCGCAGAGAGATCCGCAAAACGTTCGGTTGCGCGGGGAGGAAACCCGGCTGCCACAAGCGCTTTCCATGCGGACACTTGCTCATCATGGGGATCCAAAGACATTACCCGGATAATAAAGCTCATGGTTTTAAAGAGAGGTCCCGTCCAGCCAGGGTGGTAGGTAAACAGCTTAGCCTCCTCGTAGGGAAACACCTCGGGATCCGAGCGGTATTCCGTGTATTGGGGATCGTAGAGTTCTTTGCGGACGGGGAGCCTCCTGAGGGCATATCGCTCAGGTCCTCCCGGAGCTCCGATCTTGAAATTCCAAAGCTTTTGGCCTTCCTCGGATAACACAAAATCGATGAAATGTTTAGCGACCTCGGCATTGGGTGCTCCGCGCAGGAGTCCGATGGGATCCACACCAACAGATGATCCACCCGCCGGGGTGAAATATTGAAGGCGCGATGGAGAGTCCCCCACCCGCACTGCTTCACTCTGATAGCGACCATAAAAATCGATACACATCCCAATGGCGGCATCTCCCTGCGCGACGTCAACTGTCACACGGGGGGCGGCATCCGTGAAATAGCGGGCATTGGCCGATGCCCGTTGAATGACTTTCAATCCATCAATCCACCCTTGGGAAATCGCCGCAGCAGGATCTGTCTCCTTGGAGGCTGCCATCCTCTGTTGCATTTGTTGTTGAATGATCATCTCAAACGCCTTGGCTGCCGATCCGCTTTTGGTGGGGTCAGCGAGAGCAACTTGCTTGATAAAACGCGGGTCGCCCAGTCCCTCCCAGTTGGCAGGGATCTCTTCAATGCCAAGCGCACGCAGGGAATCAGAATTGTAGCAAATCCCGAATGAAGAGACCACCGCTCCAATCCAGCGCCCTTGTTTGTCATAAAACTCCTCCCCGGAAACAGTTTGTGGAATCGAGGTCTCGGTGAACCACTCGGGATGACGGGCAATGATCCCCGAGTTCACCAAGCGCCCGGCCTCGGCCTGGCCAATAAAATCAAAAGCCCCTCCTCCAAAAAAGATATCCACACCAATGCTGACATCCGAGTCAAGGAAGGTCCTCCTCGCCGCCTCAGCGGGAGAATCTGTGGCAGGGTCCTCGGGCAACTTCACCTTGGGACTGTCAAACGCGGCTTGCACCTCAGGGGTCCAATCCTTCCCCTGCCTGCGCCAGTAGGTTTGAAAAGCGGCAAAATATTCGCCTTTGAGGTATCGGGCGATTTCACTGGTTCCCCCGGGAATCCGCCAGTCGATGCGCACGGTGCGTCCGGTTTTTTCCAGATAGTGCGCTGCAAATGCGCGCGAGAATTCATAACGAATCGCTTCGTTGTGCGGGGTGATAATGATAAGCGTGTCGTCTGCCGCCGCCAGGAGGTTCTGTTCCGGTTTGAGGGCAAAAGGCAGGCCCACCACCGCAGCCAGAACCACAAGAACAGCGATTGCTCGAATCATGACTCAGGGGCGCAGGACCACAACATCCTCGGGCTCCACACGCACCACGAGGTCACGGTCGGGAGGCCGGGAGGAAATCCGGGGGTTTAACTCAAAGATTTTCAACGCCTGATCACCAGCCAGAAACTGATACTGCGCCACCTCCCCCAGATAAACACTGTCTCCAATCCGCCCGGTGGCGGAATTTTTTGTGGTGGCCTCGTTGGTAAAAACCCAGCTCTCCGGACGCACGGAAAGATTCACAATCTCCCCGGGTTTCGGTTTCCAATCCGGATCCCCGAGCTGACCATGAAATTTGCCAATCCCGGTTTCGACGACCGCCGCATCGCCTTCCAATGACAACAACGTCCCCGGAATAAAATTGGTCTCCCCGATAAAATCAGCCACGACGCGGGATTTGGGACGCCGGTAAACTTCTTCAGGATTCCCGATCTGCGCGATTTTTCCGCTCTCAAGAATGGCCATCCGGTCAGAAATCGAAAGCGCTTCTTTCTGGTCATGCGTCACGTAGATTGCCGTCAGCCCGAACTCCTTGCAAACACGCCGGATTTCCGTTCGCATTTCCAATCTCAGTTTTGCATCAAGATTGGAGAGGGGTTCATCTAAAAGCAGAGCCCTTGGACGTATCACCAACGCACGGGCCAGGGCCACCCGTTGTTGCTGGCCACCCGAAAGCTGCGCAATTTTCCGTTGAGCGTAGGGCCCCATCCGGACTGACTCCAACGCTTCCATGACACGGGAATCAATTTCTTTCTGACGGACCCGGCGCTCTTCAAGCCCGAAGGCCACATTTTTGGCCACCGTCATATGCGGCCAAAGAGCATAACTCTGAAACATCATCCCCGTGTTGCGTTTATGCGGGGGCAGGTTTGTCACATCCTCCTCCCCGAAGAGCACCTTCCCGCTGTCAGGAATATAAAACCCCGCGATATTTCTCAGCAAGGTCGTCTTGCCGCAACCACTCGGTCCCAACAAAAAAAAGATCTCGCCCGGCTCAACGCGAAGCGTGATTCCGTCAAGGGCCGTCATGCTCCCAAATTTTTTGACGAGGTTATCAATGGTGATCGAGATCATACGTTTTCCAAAAGCCCG
Organism: Terrimicrobiaceae bacterium; assembly: GCA_041738805.1. GTDB lineage: Bacteria > Verrucomicrobiota > Verrucomicrobiia > Chthoniobacterales > Terrimicrobiaceae > JAJTZA01. The sequence goes on from JBGSPC010000057.1 coordinate 17,615, forward strand.
TCCTTCTATATCCAGTCGCCTGAACACATGCAACCCTTCAACCCCCTTCCTTTCGACAAAAAGATTTTTGCATCAATTTTTCGAAGTTTGCCGTTGATCTCTTGGACGGTATCGATAAAGGTATGCGACCCGGGTTGGTAGCTCAATGGTAGAGCAGTGCCCTTTTAAGGCATTGGTTGTGGGTTCGAGTCCCACCCAACCCACGGATTTCCTCACTCTTCTGACACAGCCCTGAATACTTGTGCGAATCGTTCTGAAAAGGTGCGAATAGGTTTGAAACGGTGCGCACCTGAGTATGTTCCTAGATATCAGGAACTTACAAATCAAGCCTCTACTCCATCAACATTTAAGATTGGTAGCACACTTTTGAGTTCCGCTTGGGACTTCCTGTTTTCGACAAACTGACAAATCCCCTCGGAAAAAGGTAGCACACACGCATTTATTTTCGGGGCATAAAGGTGGCACACTTAGGCGCTTCTCAGGTCCGCGACGAATTGGCGTGAGTTCTGCGGAAACTTGGCGGAGATGAGGCTACGTGCAATCAACATCGTCCGCCTCATGGGTAGAGATCGGAGTCGAGTTCCTTGAACCCTGTCCACTCTTCATCGCGGCTCCATCGGCGATTGCGGCGGTTCCGCCGGTCGGCTGTCTTGAGGAAGGTGTAGCCAGAGATCGAGACAGGCGGGCTCGATCTCTGCCCGCAGGTGCCGGTCACGGGTGCGCCACTATTCGGCGTGGCCCGGGTGACGACGGGCACAAAGACCATCACGCTCGTGATGCCTTTGATAATCTTCTCGGCATATGTGTAGGCAAGGCCACTAAGGACAATGCCGGTGGTGGAGCCGGGAGAATCGGGATATTTTAGCTCACCATACATCTCACCGTTTGCGGTCTCTATGGCTTGCCACGCTTTGATTTGTTTCCAGTGTTCGGTCGTTAAACTTGAAAAGTAGTCACTGTTTGCGAGCGGCACATCGATCCGTTGCCAATCCACTATGTCTTCTGGGGTTTGTGTGGGATCTTCTGAACCTTCGGGGTCTTGTTCCGCATCCTTTTTGGAGACCACGACCAGGATGCCCCTGCCTCCGGGGGCTTTTTTGACACGCGCGGACTCCACACGCACTCCAGAGCCGAAACCTGTGACGATGGCATTGACCACCGGACGGGCCGCAAGACAATTCTCGTAGGTCCCCATGTAGGACTGCGTGATCGTTGTTGATTCGGCATCCGAAAATATCTCCGGGCTATCTTCGGATTCTTGGAGGCGGGTCGATCCTCGCCAGCGGGGTGTGCGATTTAGTGACATAATATTTTTAAGCCCAAGAGGCTGCTCCTGCGGGGTTCATTGTTTTCCAGAAATCCAAGGTGGCCGTGGAGAGGCTCACCGCTTTCTCCATCAGTGAATTGGTGCGGCGTTGCTCGCTCACTTGTTGAGTGGCTCCGCTATTCACAAACGCTCCGACCTGGGCCCATGCGTCGCTTTGCACGGGTGCCCCGCCGCCGCTTGTGGCTTCGGCGGACTTTGTCTTATCGCCGGTGCCGTCAAGTTTGGCTTTCAATCGGTCGCTTTCAAGGGCGATTTTTTCCCGTTCCTCCGCAATCAACTCGCTTGTGGATTTGACCGGGGCTGCGATTGTGCTGAACGTTTTCCCGAGTTCTTCGAGGCGAGCTTTGAGTTGCTGGAGTTCTGGTTGATTGGCCGCAGAGGAGAGAAATTCATCCAGAGCTCCTTTGAGTGTGGCGAAGACGGATTTTCCGGCATCTGCGATGGGAGCCACGATTCCAGCAAAATCAATGTCATCCATCAGCGCAGCGCCAGTCAAGGCATGGGCCTCGGCTTGGAGGTCGGCGGCTTTGGAGCCTTCGCGGAGGGCTCCTGACTTGGAGCCAATGCGCATGGAGGGAGGCAAGGAGTCGATCACATCGGCCACGAGTTTCAGAATCGCGCTCTTGGCGGCAGCCACGATGGCCTGGACTTGATGCCCGATAGATGCCCAGAAGCTGCCATCCGAAAGCAATGCCGCCGCGCCTTGGAAGGCTCCCTTGAGCACAGACGCAAAGACATCAATCACGGCCTTAAACCCACTGCCGATACTGCCAATAAATAACTGTGCGGCCCCCCTGAGAGCCAGGGAAAACAAATCCCCCAACTCGCCAGCTTTGAAGGCCCCAAGCAGGCCCTTGGCCAACGTGCCGGCGATTTGCCCGACACTGGCCACAATGCCCGCGAAGCGGGTGCCAAGGTCGGCAACGATGGGTTGCAGGCCGGCGGCCAGCGATTTGGCCTCTTCGAGCAATGGCTTGAGCGCCAGCATCACCGGCTCGCCAAAGGCCCGATAGAGATCCGCGACGCCGTCGCGAAGGGTCGAAAGCAGTCCTGAGAATGTCTGGCCCTGAGCCGCCGTGTTGCCAAAGAACCGCCCACCCTCGCTCGTGGCCGAGCGGAAGGCATCTTCCACCATGGTGGAAGAGATCGCCCCTTTCTCCATCTGCTCGCGGAGATCGGCCATACTCTGGCCCGTGGTGCGGGAGATTTCTTGCAGTGGATTGAACCCGGCATTGATGAGCTGCAAGAGGTCCTGCCCCATTAGTTTTCCAGCCGAGGTTATCTGGGCGAATGCAAGTGAGATCCGATCCATCCTTTCTTGCGAACTACCTGCCACGTCGCCCAGCATTTTGAGCGTGGGCACGATCTTCTCGCTGTCCGTGCCAAAGGCCAAAAGGGTCTTGCCTGCCTGAGCCAGGCCAGCCGTTTCAAAAGGGGTCGCTGCCGCAAACTTTTTGATGTCGGCAACCATGCGGGCCGCTTTCTCCGCAGATCCCAACATCACTTCAAACTCTGCATTTAGGCTCTCAAAGTCCGCCGCGCCCTGGATCGCCTGCCCGAGCGGAGCGATTGCCCCACGGGCCAAACTCAAAGCACTTTGCAGCCCGGAAAAAATGTTCCCGATGTTCCCGAGCGTTTGCAGCGAGTTTGTAAATCCCCCCAGGGCTCCCTTTGCCGCATTCAGCGGATTCAAAAAACCCGCCGTATCGAGTGAGATTTTAGCAGCGAGATTCATCGTATTTTTAAAGGATCGCTATCTGACAATGCCTTCTTTACCGCCCCTTCTGGGAATGCTGGCCCAAGAATTTTGGCTTTGTCGGGGGATGCTGTTTCGATTATCCGGATTTGGATTGGCTCATCAGGTTTCAACCAACGATCCTCCCATTTTAAGAGCAACTCAGATCCGCCAGGATTGATCCGAGCCCCGTCAACGAGTAATCCCACCTGAGAATGATCATTTGGGTGGGCAACGAGTGTGATTTTGATGGAGCTGAACCCATGTTCGACCCCGGCAGTGGTGACAAGCTTTCCCTGTGTGATTTCGATTGCTTTCACTTCAAATCAACTCCCGGATATTTGTGAGTATTTCACGGCAGTCACTGAGAATTTCATGACGCCGTTTTGTTCCCACATTTTGTCAGTGTCTTCAACGATGCAGTCGGCAATGCCCCCAACTGTGATAAAGTCACCACGGGCGAGTGCCGGGGCGGACGTTTGGACGATCATTTCAAAGGAGCATTCGTTCCGATCATCAAAGTAGATGGCGGAGACGGTGAAGCCGTTATTGTCTTTAACCAGGAATTTTTCGCCAGTGGTTTTCGCATTTCCACGGGTGATGATTCCAGAGGCGTAAACGCCACCGCTTCCCCACACAACGGTGTTATCTCCTTTGATTGTAGGTGAGCCAGGCACGGTATCAGGTTATTGATTGTGCCGCTGCCAGCTCTCTTTAGATAAGCCGAGTCGCTGGCGAATGTAGTCTTCGCCCATGGACGGACTGGCGCAAACTGCCTGTTCCTCGGCTGGCGCAAGGCGTGCAGCCATGGCCTTCACATCCATCGAAGGAGATGAGGAATCAATTTGCTTGCGGGCTTTGATGACTTCAGAAATTCGTTGATCGATTTCTTCAGGAGAGGCTGATTCTGAGAGTCCCAGCAAGCGGAAGAAGAGGCTCTTCCAATTACTGTCGGGGGACCCTGGTTTTGGCAATGCGCCTGAGGCAAATATAAGCATGCGCCATTTCTGACAAAATTTACTGTCCCCATCTAACCACCGTGGGGATGGTGGCGATTTTCAATTTGAAAGCAGGAAGTTCGAAACAGCCCCTTGAATCCAGGGATCAGAGCTGATCCACGTGGGATGTGGTGATAAACGGGGATCTTAAGCGATTTGCCCATCCAGGAGCGAAGTCTTCGTTTTCCGAACGGCTTATATACCAGGCCATCGTGGGGGTATGCCCCACTTCACCTTTCGCTTTCATCGCATGCAGAAGCGCCGTGAGATCGGGATCAGAATCGACCTCAAATGGAACACTAACCGTAGATGTTTGGGGGCCTAAATTCTGTGGCATCGCTGATTGCTGTGGGGCAAGCATACCGCCTGCCGCACAGCGTATCAACGGAGTTCTAGAGGTTGTGGCATTTATTCATCGCCCGCGTCAGCACATCAACGGCCTCCCCAAGCACCTGACATGCAGCGGCCTCCGCCTGCAAGTCAGGATGATGGCGAATCAAACGACCAAAGCTGAGCATATTGGTTGCCGAGTTATCGAACGGCAATGTCATTTCTTTCTCCAAAAATTCGCACAGCATGATCAGTGGGCCTTCTTCTTGGTTTTCTGGCGGAGCGGGATGTTCCCATCCGCTTGATTCTCGAATAAGATGCGCAGTCTCTCCCATGTGTTTCCGCGCGGGATGCTTCGGCCTTGTTCCCACTGTTGAAGCGTTCTCTTGCTGATCCGCCAGTGTCTGGCGGCTTCGGCCTGGGAAAGCCCCATTCTTGCTCGTTGTTCCTTGATTTGTTTCGCAATGGGTTTCAAGTCCTTTGCCTTTCGCTGTTTTTTGTGATTTGGTTTTCATTGATCGTTTCGGGCTTCTACCGATTCGGTTCATGCCCGGCTTGTGTTCGCGCACAAGCCGGGCAACTTTTGCGAAGATTATACGTTGAATAACGTATAGCAAGAAAAAAATCAGATGAGTCATAAACCCATGTGGTCTGGCTATCTTAAACGGGAAGACAGAGACGCATCTAGTCGGGCCAAGTCTAGTAAAATATCGGAGATTCGGCGGTCGTGCTTTTTCAGCAGGGCGTCGATCTGGGTCACATTCCTCGCGATTGCGTCTTGATCTTTTGCTCGTTGCTCCGGGGAGTGCCATCTGAGGTTTTTGATCGCCAGTTCGACTTTTGCGGCTACCTCGCGTTCCAGTTTGGACAGCCCAATTTCGTCGAACAACTCCAGAAGCTCACTCATTTTGAGTTCACGTTGACCAATATGGCCTGCGGCAAGGTCCTCGGGATCTACGCAGAAATGTTTGGCAAGCTTCAGAATCGTTTCAGATGTCGGTCGAAACTTTCCAGTTTCGAAACCCGAGACGGCGGCGCGGGTGATGCCGCAACTGCGGGCAACCTGTTCGAGCGGTTGGCCGGAATCTTTTCGGATCGCACGTAGGCGGGATGGGAAATCACCACTTGACATGTTTCATTATTAGTAAAGTATAGGCATTATTCGTAAAGCCATGAGGTTACAAATTCCCAACATCCGAGAAAAATCCAGCATGGAGGAAATGCGCATTGCCCTCGCGGATGCAGGCATGACGGTTCCAGAGATGTGCGATGAACTTCAAATGGGGTGGCAGCATATTGTGAGAAACCTTGGAAGGGTCTCAGAGTATCCGGCTGTGTATCGGAAAATCGAGCTGTTTTTGAAGAGGCCTGTTTTCACAACGCTGGAGACATTTCTTGAAGCCCAACATCTCGCACAAAGCCTGGAAGGCTTTGATTCTTATCTTGCCAGCGTTCCTGAATTACGAGCCAAGGTGACTACTCTCGGTCTTAAATTGCCCGTCGGTCGATATCCATCACAAGGCCGCCGCCAGGAAATGATTCAAGCCCTGAGGGAGCACGTAAAGGGCCAAAAAGATTTAAACCGATCCAATCCCAAAAACCGCACCAAAAAACCCAAACCCAACCAATGAAAACCGCCGAAATCAAACCGCTGAAATCCCTTATCGCAAAACTGAGGGAGGCCTTATCGCATCACCAGCAAGCCCCTGCATTTGTGGCGGAGCGAGCTGGTGCCGTTAAGGAATTTGAGGCCACCCTCGACCCCGAAGACGAAACTGGACTGAAAACCTATCGCATCCTCTGCGATAAACTCCGCATTGCTGAATCTCTTCAGGAGCGAGCAAAAAACGTGCTTTCCCGCCTTGTCCCCCAAGGTCGTGAAGCCATCGAGAATATGGTTGCCGACTTCAGCCAGGCGGCAGAGTTGGAGCGTGAAAACGAGGTAGGTAAGCTGGCAGATAGCCTGCGGCATCATTTTCCGGCAGCCGGGCAGGCAGAACACCTGGCAGAGCAGTCTGCCGCCCTGTCTGTGATCCCATCACCAAAGATGGACCCTCGCCCGCTTTTTGGCGGGCGTTCGTATGTCGAAGAGAGCAGCAACAGCATCGTGGGCGATGCCCAAATGGTGGCTGATGCTTTGGAGGGCCTGATCGCCACCTATGAAGATTGGGTCAAACGTGGCAACCGATTTTTCAAAGCTTGATGGTTGAGATTCCGGTCTTGTGCGTCACATGACCGGAAGCGGCGGCGGGGCAGGTTCATCCCCGCTGCCGCACACCCATCAATTTTTCGATTTAAACGACTTTTACAAACAACCAGCCATGACCACCCTCAAAACCAATCAAGCAAGTTTCGCGACACCTTCGCGGCGATTCGCGGAGGGTAGGGTTGCGCGATTGGAGGCGAATGTAGCTGCCCTGCGAGCAAAGATTGCTCGGATTCAAAGAAATCGCCCCCTTTTGCCAAACTGCGTTTCCTTTTATGCTCCACTTTTGGAATGCGTTCTTGCTTGCAGGTCATGCCTCTTGGTTCCCGGGACTGATGAGGCAAACCTAGTTGACACGGTCACAGGAAAGGTCACAAAAATGCCATTATCGCAGAGCGAGGTTGGTGAGTGGGAGCGGCGGGTTAAGTTTTTTGCGTCGATCCCGCTTGATGCCAGCCTGACATCCTTGCGGGCCGCAGCTCGCGTTACCGGGGAATCGCCGGCGACACTTTCCCGCCATCTCATAGCGTTCCAAAAGGGCGGAATCCTCGGGCTTGCGCCACACAAGTTTTCCCCCAAGCGCCGTCAGGGCTGAAAATTTATGGGAACGACGACCGCAAAACAGATCGCACGGGCTCTGGGGGAGCATCCTTTCCAGGTGAGGCGATGGCTGGCGGGTACCAGTTTCATGGAGGGAAGCGTTCGCGGTCAAAAGGCCAAAATCTATAGCATTGGCAGCCTTCCAGCGTGGATACTTGACAAGCTGACCGACATCGCGGGCCGAAAGGGATATGCCGGTATCGAGGCCTTGCTGGCCGATCCCTCGCCGATCTGGCAACCGGCAATCCCTTTTTCTGAAATCGACCCCAAGCAGGTCTCTGAAACGGAACTCCGTCGCGATATTCTGGCCCCAATCTTACGCCATCGCGGCACCCTGGCAGAAAGTTCGCTGATCCGCCGCGCGGCCTCCGCATGGAAGGGGCGACCACTGTCTGATTCCTCAATCCGGCGGCTTATTCGGTCGGCATTTGCTAGAGACGCCGGGCGGGAGGAATGGGAGCGGGTAGAATTGTATTTGCCAGAGCGCCTTGCAGCCAAGCCCTCGGAGCCGCAGCGCAAGACCGGGAGCACGCTGCCACTACTTACTGATGCCCTCTCTTCGCTGGAGAATCCTTCACGACCTGGTCGAGAGGAAGTTTTCTCAATTGTGATCTTGGCGATGCGAGAGATTGAATCTCTTTGCTCGCAGGGGTTGGACCCAAGCACTGGAATGAAAGCCGTTCTCGATACGATCATTGCCTCCAGCGTTACCATCTCGAAAACCCGGCATTCACTCCGTCAGCGACTTTGGAAAGCATGGGGCCTGTGGACTGCATCAGGAGGGGATATTGAGAAATTGAGGGACGGTAGGTCCGAGCGGAGTGGCCGAAACCCTGAAGTCGTGCCGACGCCCGAGGAGATCGCGAAGATTCGGGCCTTGGTGGTCGAGGCGGAGTCCGTTACGTTTGCAGCTAGATATTTTGCAAAAACTTCGCCGGATTGCAGCCCTGAGTTGGCTGAAGCAATCTTGAGGTCGCGCTCATCAAAGCACAAATTGCCCCAGACACTGAGAGCGGCCTTCGGAGTAGCGCCGGTCATAATTGCACAGCACAAAAGCCCAAAGAACGCGCGGCTGATTCACTTCACTCAACCGCGAGACGGAACGTTCATCGACAAATCCAACAATCGGCCAAATATCCGCCCGGGTGACCTTTTTGAGCGCGATGACATGAGTATAAACTGCCTCTTTTGGGTTCCTTGGCCTTGGGGTGGTGACCCATGCAGCGATCGGTTTGGTGTGAGGATATGCAGAGGACAATTGCTAGTTGGGCTCGATGTGGGCAGCCAGCGGTTTACTTCCTTCCATCTAGTGGCAAGGCCGCAGGACTCTTATCGAGCCGACGATATTTTTCAATGGGTTGGGCACGATTATGAAACCATTGGAAAGCCTCGCATCGGAGAGCGTCTTGAGCGGGGCATCTGGGAGGCAAAAAAAATTAATGGGGTGATCCGCCCAGACTTCGATCCCAACAGCCACACAGCACTGGAAAAGCGAATTGGGGGACTGGCAGCACTGGGAGTAGCGAGGATTACATCTTGCAGGCCTTCGGGGAAATGCATTGAGTCGCGGTTCAACATATTACAGCGTGCAATGGCTTTCATACGCGGCCAGATCGGGCGCAAACGAGGTGAGTTCGAGAGGGAAACATCTCTATGGATGAAGTGCAAGGCTGGCACCCGTGATCCTCGGGAATATTTTCATAATTTCTCAGAAATGCTTGAGCTCATCGAGGAGGCCCTACGTTACTGCAACGGCGAGCCAATCGAAGGAACTAAATTTCACGGTGTGCCTGATGAACTCTGGTTCAACTCAATCGCCGAGGCTCCTCTTCAAACGGTGCCCCCCGAAAAGCTCTGGGTTTTCGCTCGTGACCTTTCAGAAATCACGATTCGCAAGAGCTACGTGTGCATTCGGAAAAGAGCCGAGGATCGGCGGCAAGTCGCATGGTGGTTCACATCTCCCGAACTTTGGAGGCACGAGGGAAAAAGGGTTCGAGTTTTCTACGATTCATTCGCCCCCGAGGCAGGGGCCACGATCGTCGACTATGCCGACAACTTGATTGCTCGTGCCGACTTCGTCGAGGGATGTCCTCAGTTTTCGCTCTCTGCGGACGCGCGAGATGAGGCAAGCTCGGAACGTTACAAAGCCTACAAAAATGCTGTTGTGTCCGAGATGCGCACCATTGATCTCGATCCAGCGAAACGTCGAAGAATGAGCAAAATCAGCGATGGGGCGGGAACTGAGCACATTCTCGCTCGCGGGACTCCACAGAATACCGCCAAGGAAGAGGCTGATCCAGGCATGGATCTAATGGAATCAGCCCGCCGCTTGAATCAACAAAAAGATGCCAGCCGGTCAGGAATTTCATTACGCTCAGACCGATACGACTTTACCGAGGACGAGCTCTCACGCCTTGCCGCAGATGAGGCAAAACTTATCGATTCTCAAGGGGGGCCTCTTTTATGAGCCGGACCCGAACCGCAAAAAAAGGAAGCCCACTGCGCCAAGAAAGATGGGCCTCAAGTCCTGCCTTCGGTGAAGTGATTCGCGGTGGATTGGTAGCCCGCAGATGCCAGACGCTGGCGGACCCTGCCGATATTGAGATTGCGTGGTTCATTCAGGAGCTTTCGCTGAGGAGTACTCACGAATTTCATCCCACATGCGTAAGCTTTCCTGCATGGCCGTGGCCAACAGATGGAAAGCCGGAAAAGCCGCTTGCTCGCGCTGCGCGTGAGATCTGCCAAAACTTCGAGGTTCCGGGTTGGAATGCCAACTGCATCGAGGCCGCTCTAACTCGCTTCTGCCTTGATCCCTCATACCACCTTTCAGCACAGCAGGGTGGCCCCGTGCTCATGGCTGCGATTCAAGCCTACAAGCACAGCGTTGAATCAAATCCCGGCCGACCAGTGGCCAATACAGAAATCCAAGGGATGGTTTTCGAAGCTCTTGATTATTGCATGCATCAGAGCGGCATTGTGGTGATTGAGGGCACCTATCGATCTGGAAAGACGTTCGCCGCACAGGCTTGGGTTCTCCAGAACATCGGCAAGGCCAGGTATGTTTCGCTGGGGTCAGCCCCCGATGATGCTTCCTTCTACCGTGACATTGCACGATCCCTTGGCGTCGCTCACGGTCGGGCACTCAAAGCCCCGGATATCAGGATGCAATGCGAACGCGTCTTGCGTTCGCAATCTCTTGCCCTTGTGCTGGACGAAGCTCAATACCTATGGAGCCAATGCGACCGTCCCCGCAGCGCCCCAGAACGGGTGAACTGGATCATGACCGCCGCGAGCAATTACGGTGTCCCCATTGCCCTGATAACGGGCCGGAATTTCTACAGAGCCCAGGAGGCCACGCAGCGTTCTTGCGCTGTGTGGGGCTCCGAACAATTGCATGGACGCATCCGCCTCCGCAAAAAACTCCCAGACGCTCTGGAGCCGCCCGACCTGATGGCGATCTGCAAAACTCTTCTGCCGGAGGCCGACGAGCCAACAAGGATGCTTCTCTCGGGTCAGGCTATGCGTTCACGCGGCTACCTTGGCTCACTTGAATCCATAGCGAGCCGGGCAAAATATTTTGCAGATCGGAAACTTGCAGCGGTCTCCTTCGAGGACGTTGAAGCCGCGATTCGAGAGGCCTCCGGTGATCAGGAAACACCCCCACGGGCCAACCGGCAGCCGCCGCAAGCGTCGTTCAACCGCTCTGACCTCTGGGAAGCTTCCCCCACCCCTCTATGACCCTCATCAATCTGATTTTGCGAGGAATCCGTCACATGCCCGCGAAGGCTCCGCCAATGTCAATGAGACGTTCGTGCGATACCGTCGCCACCATCTGGGAATGGTTGAACGGTGCCCTATTCCCAACTACCGTCTGCAAACCACACACCAATGGAACGTCAAGCCTACGAATACGACCCGCTGACACAGAAATCCGTCCCGATCCAGCTCACGCCAGAAGAGCAGGCCGCACTGGACAAAGACTTCTCCGAACGATTTACCGAGGACTGCACGCTCAAGGCGACGCTCCATCTGCGGAAGCCATCAACGGCGCAGAAATCGCCTCCGCCGCAGGAACCAAAAGCCCCTTCCACGACCAGCTGAGCGGAGCACTTGTTCGCATCGCTGCCTCACATTCGAATGTGCTCCAGAGGGCTGTGTGGGGATCTGCATCGCCAATGGGAGTAGAAGCTGGAGGAATAATCCAATGACACAGCAACATCTCCAAGCACTCATCGCGGAGGGCGCAACAATCACAGATACCACGGGGTATCGCTGGATTTTGGCGAATGCCGCGATGACAGAAAATGCGCTCTGGTTTTTCGAGGCATTCGGCGAAGACCAAACCGCCGAACACGTCATCGAGTTTCACCAGGCAAAAGCCAATGGTGCCAACATCGATATCCTCGACGCCGACGGCCACATCCTCGCCACCATTGCGCCCATCGAAACCCCCGAAGACGCAGTATCCTGGCAAACATGGAAGGCTCTCTTGGCGTCTGACCGATCTTATCCCGAATTTATTTGCAGACTTAAAAACCAAGCCATGGAGGCAGCTTCCCAGCAGATACACCGGACCAGCTTTCCCAAGGGTGAAACAAAAGGAGGCACGCGCAAGTAGCTAGAAATCAGCGAACTGAACAGCCATAAGCCGATTTTGCGATGCAAATTTCCGGCTAAAATGTCCGCACCCTTGAGCTTTTTTCATCTCACCAAGAAACACGCACTTTTTTTTCGGGCGGTTACACTTCCTTTAAAAGAGTTCGACGCGGGGCGGATTTTGGGTGAATTTGCCCGCGCGATGGCAATGCTTGAAGTGAAAGATCTGCGTGTGTGGTTTCCGGTGTTCGGAGGCCTATTGCGTCGCAAGGTGGGAGACATCAAAGCCGTGGATGGAGTGAGCTTTGAAGTTCACGCGGGGCAAACCGTGGGGCTTGTTGGGGAAAGCGGCAGTGGCAAAACCACCGTGGGCCGCGCGCTGCTAAAACTTGTCAGGGCCACGGCGGGTTCCGTCACGTTTGAAGGCCAGCAAGTGCTTAAACTCTCAGAAGCGCGTTTTCGCCCCCTTCGCAGCGAGATGCAGATCATTTTCCAGGATCCCTTCGGGTCGTTGAATCCCCGGATGACCTGCGGGGAAATTATCGCCGAGGCCATGGAGATCCATTTTCCTGAAATGAAAAAAGCCGCACGCACCACGGAGGTGGCAGAATTGCTCCGACTGGTGGGGCTTCAGCCCGGCATGGCCACCCGCTACCCTCATGAGTTCAGCGGGGGGCAGCGGCAGCGGATCGGGATCGCGCGTGCACTCGCCGTCAAACCCAAATTTATCGTCTGCGATGAACCCGTGAGTGCCCTCGATGTGAGTGTCCAGGCGCAAATCGTGAATCTGCTTCAAGACCTTCAGCAACAACTCGGCATCGCCTACCTTTTTATTGCGCATGATCTCGCCGTGGTGGAACACATCAGCCATCAGGTGCTTGTTATGCACCATGGCAAAATCGTGGAGTCAGCACCTGCAAAAGAACTTTACGCCAACCCGCAGCACGAATACACAAGAACCCTTCTGGCCGCCGTGCCTCAACTCACCTGATGAGATGAGCGTCTTCTCCCTGCGGTTTTCGCTCTCAGCTTGTTCATGCACCCACTTTTAAGAAAATTCTTCGGCCTGAACTGGTTGTTGTTTGGTCTGATGCTCACCTTGTTGGTTTACGGCATTTACGCCATTTACAGTGCGACGTGGATGCGGGAACAAAACTTTTGGAGCAGCCAGATCATCTGGGCTTGTCTTGGGTTGCCTCTGTTTTTTGCTGCCGCTCTTGTTGATTACCGTTGGATACGGTTTGGAGCCGTGCCCCTCTACATCGCAGGCATTGGTGCTCTGGTGGCAGTCATGCTTTTCGGAGAAAAACGTTACGGTGCCAGGAGTTGGCTGGATCTCGGATTTATGAATTTCCAACCCTCCCAACTGGCCATCATCGCCGGCATCATGACCCTCGCGGTCTATCTGGAGGCCTCCAAAAACACGATGCCATTTCTCCGGTTGCTCGCATGCGGCGCCATTGTGGGGGCACCCTGGGTGATGATTTTGTTGGAGCCGGATCTGGGCTCCTGCATCGTGTGGGTGCCGGTTCTTATGGCCATGCTATTTATTGGCGGAGTTCCCAAGCGCTGGCTGATTTCCATGCTCGCGGTGGGTGCGGCCATTGTGCCCTTGGTCGTCTATTTTGGACTCCGCGAATACCAATACCGGCGAATCACCACCTTCATCAACCCGAACCTGGACCCCCAGGGCGACGGCTGGAATATTAATCAATCCCTGCTTGCCATCGGTTCCGGCGGTTTTTATGGAAAGGGCTTCAAAGCTCCCAACACCCTCAATGAGCTCGGGTTTTTGCCGTCCACCATTGTTCACAATGACTTTATTTTTTCGGTCATGGGCGAACAACACGGCTTTGTCGGTGGCGTGGCCCTGATCGCTGTGTTTGTTCTCCTCCTGCTGGTGGGATTGCATGTGGCCAGCCGGGCCAATGATGACCTCGGACGGTTGGTCGCTATCGGCATTGTCATGCTGCTCTTCACCCACACCTTCATGAATATCGGGATGACGATCTCGGTCACTCCGATCACAGGGCTCCCCCTTCCGCTCGTCAGTTATGGCGGATCCTTTCTGATGATCACTCTGCTGAGCCTTGGAATTCTCCAGAGCATCTGGATTCACAGAAACGTGATCCGCTGAGCCGGGATCCCATCAATTTTTAAAGACCATACATTGGGTGGTCGGAAGCTCGATGAGTTGCTCGGGCTTGTCGGAAAAGAATTCAGAGAAGGCCTTCCGGACGCCATGGAGGATGGAGTAGTCGTGTGAGAGCATCACTCCACGGGGACTCATCCGGGGATAAAAATATTCCAAACAACTGAGTGTGCTTTTGTAGAGATCCACATCAAAGTGGACGAAGGAGAAAACCTCGTCGCCGGGCAGCTTGACGGCCGAATGTGGAAAAACACCCTTGTGAAAATGGACGTTCGGGAAGGAATGCAGATACCTCTGGACAGATTCGAGATTGCAGGCGTAGAGATTTTTTTTATTCCGGTGCACACAGGCGTCGAACTCTCCAGCGGGCGGAAGGCCTGAGAACGTGTCGAACAAGTGCAGAGGAACCTCTCCCTTGCTTTCACAAATCATGCGGGCGGAGCCGCCCTCAAAAACACCCACCTCGGCAATGGCCCCCGGGATTTTGCTTTGTGCCTTGGCCAGGGAGTGAATCAAAAAGGCTTCGTTGCTGGTCATCAGCCACTTTCTCTGATTTCGGGTTTCGCGGATCAGTTTGAGGGTTTCCGCATTCTTGTGGAGGCCAAGAGCCACATTCTCGAATCCTGATGCCAGTTTGATGAGCAATCTTTCCAGATAGCCTCCAGCCAGACCTTGAAAGAAATTTGTTTGAAGCCACATAAATATTTCACCCGATGTGAAATGAGAATGAGCCCCGTGGCAGGCGCAACACATGGGGTGTTTCCCTGACATCAGATGACGGGCGGATTCACGTGTTCTCAGGCACCATCAGTAAAGCAGCTACGACCAATTGGGTGGCCGGTTCCAAAATCTGGGTTTGCCCACATGACAATGGAGGGAGCAGGAAATCGTGTTTCCGAACCATCGGCTTAGGTAAAAGAGGAGTCGCGGGATTTGGTTCATGATAAGCCTTGGAGACGCTCTTCGAGGGGCGGGATGGGATGAAAAACAAATGTTTTTGCTGCGGAAAGTGAGACGTCGGTTTTGTTAAGAGACTGAACTTTTTGTAGAAGATCACGGACTTCCTCTGCCGGTGCGAGTGTCAAAAGAGACTGATCCGCCCGTGCCATCCACTTCCTGTTGAGAGAGGGCCAGATGAACAGCGCCAGGAAGCACCATCCAGTGACAACTGCGGCCCCGCCAATGGCTGCTTGCAGCCCGGAGGTTGCAGGCAGAAGCAGCGCAAACAACAGCCCCAGAAGCAACCACAGAACGACAATGGTTCCTTCAATAAAAAAGGTGCGGTTTTTGTGGAACCACTCCTCTCTCGTGGCTAGCAGCGCAGCCTCGCGGGGCGTCAACTCTCTTGCAACGGTGGTTGAAAGGCAGAGAAGGCCGGAAGGGCTGATGAATCCATTCACAAAGCGGGTCTCCCCATTCTCAAACCAGCGGATGTCTCGGGCCGGACCGATAAGCTGGTTGAGTTCTCTGCGGAGGGTGATTTCGAATCGGGCCTCTGATGACTCCTGGGGGGCTTTCAGCCCTGTGGGAAAAAAGAGGAGTCCTCCTGCAAGAACAAAGCCCGCTAGCACGAGAATCGGGAAGACAAAACCGCCTGCGGTGACGTGATTCCACCAAAAAAGCGAAAAACTAAAAAACAATCCCAAGGCCCCCAGTCCTCTCCCGATCATCCAGTCACGAATCCATTCCCGAAAAGACTGTTGAGTGTTGCCAGAGGTGGATTCGATGGCAAATCCACTGAGCAAATCAAGTGGCAGGTTTGCCATCGAGATTCCGATGGCGAGGGCCCCTAGGAAAATGAATTCCAGGGCGGCAGTGTTGATCAGAGATGCCCACCAAAGCGAGGTGACGGCAAAAAATAAAATCACACAGAGGTTAAACCCGATGGATGTGATTCCTGACCAAAGGCGCACCCTCTGATAGGCACTGGCATCCTGAAAACCTGAGATATGCTCTGATGGCATCGAATAACCTCGAAATCAAAAAGGCGGGGGTTGTCAGTAACCCCCGCCCATCTGATATTTTCTTTTGATTAAGGAAGAATGACAGTATCAATGACATGGATCACGCCATTGCTTGCGGCCACATCCGTCGCCACGACATTGGCACCGCCCACAGTGACCTTGCCATAAGCCACTTTGATATCGAGAGGTTTGCCATTCACCGTTTTGGGTGAGGATGTGGTCACGTCGGCAGCAACGACTTTACCGGGTAAAACATGGTAGGTAAGAATAGCCACCAGTTTGTCTTTGTTTTCCGGCTTGAGAAGGTTTTCAACGGTTCCTGCAGGAAGCTTCGCAAAGGCCTCGTCCGTCGGAGCGAAGACAGTGAACGGACCAGGTCCGCTAAGCGTATCTACCAGGCCTGCTGCTTTGACGGCAGCGACCAGAGTGGTGAATTGTCCGGCGCCAGCTGCAACCTCGACAATGGTTTTGTCTTCGGCGGCTTGAAGAGCCGGATGAGTGATCAGGACTGCCGCCGCAAGGGCAGCTGTGAGTTTGAGTGATATTTTCATAGGTTGATTGGGTTGATTGGGTTGACACCGGCTGTTGAAAACAAACCGGCTACTAAGTTAAACGCACATGCCCCCTCAATGGATGCACTCTTTCCCGGAACGACAGAAACGAATCCAGGATCAATCCTATTGTCATCACAGCTTCTAAGGCAATGTCCTCAGGTGAACTGCTTCCAAAAAAGACTGACCGTGATAAGGAGTCCGATGGCAACAACCATTTGCCTGACTCTTGCTTCGGGGATTTTTTGAGAGTAGTGCGCTCCGACAAAATAACCCAGGGTGGCACCGGCTGAAAGCACTGCGGCCTGGGGCCAGGCGATGAGGCCGGAGATGATAAAATAGGCAGCGGCTATGAGATTGATGGCGGACGCGAGAATGGTTTTTAGCGCATTCATTTGATGGATGTTTGTGAAGCCGAGGAATCCAAAAGCGGCGAGCATCAGGATGCCGATTCCAGCGCCGAAGTAGCCTCCATAAATCGCGATGAGGAGCTGGGCGACGATGCCCCAAGCTCCAAAATGCGTCGTGTGGTGGTCGAACTGGATCCATCGGCGCACAATGCCCTGGGCCATAAAAAGCAGGGTGGCAAAGAGCAAAAGAAAAGGAACCAGGGTTGAAAACATTTCTTCGGGGGTAACAGTCAGCAACCACGCCCCCATGATTCCACCCGCCACGCTGACCGGTCCGAAGCGGAAGAGCCAGGGTTTGATTGCGGGCATGTGGGGGCGGTAGGCGTAGGCGCTGCCAACGAGCCCGACAACCAAGGCCAGGGTGCTTGTGGCATTGGCCTGGATGGCAGGCATTCCAAACGCAAGGAGCGCAGGAAATGTCAGGATGGTCCCCCCACCCGCCACGGCATTCATCGCTCCGGCCAGCAATGCGGCAGCCAGAAGGATGGCAATCTCAGGGAAGCTCACTGCAAGTCGCCAACGGGAGGAATTTCCTGCCAGCGGCAAGCATTCGGTGCAGCGATCCCGAGTTGGTCAAGAATTCGCCAGACAACCGTATCCGCAAGGTCTTCCAAGGACGTGGGCCGGCTGTAAAAGGAAGGTGATGCCGGAATGAGTGAGGCTCCGGCCTCAATCACAGAAACCGCATTCCGTGCATGGATGAGGCTCCAGGGAGTTTCTCTTGGAACAAGCAGCAACTTTCTTCGCTCCTTGAGAAAAACATCAGCCGCCCGTAAAATCAAAGATTCGCTGGTGCCGGCAGCAATCCGCCCCATGGTCCCCATGGAGCAGGGCACAATCACCATCCCATCAAAGAGGGCACTGCCGCTTGCGAAGGGGGCATTCATGCTCTTGTCGGAATGACAAATCACGCCGTCGGGAAGCAGAAGTTCCCCGATCTCTTCGGAAACGACCTGCTTGGCGTATCCAGTCAGGACAAGATGAATCTCATGTTCTCCACCAGCCAGCGCCGTCAGGAGGCGTTGAAGATAGATGGAACCACTTGCGCCGGTGCCGGCCAGAACGAGTCTCATAAAAGGAAGGAGGTTGATATCAGGGCCGCGCGCAAATCGTTTGATTTGGCCAGAGCGCCGGCGTAGTGAGCCGTGAGTGTTGGGTCAGGCTCACAGCGGGTTGCGTCATCAAAGGTCACCAGCCGCTGACAAATCTCCGGCAGTGTCTGAGAGAAGCCTTGCGAGCGCATCACCGCCCAACCGGCCTGGATGGCTGCTCCCGAGGCCGCGCCCTTTCCGCTGTCCAGGGTGATGGTTGGCACTCCGAAAATGTCAGCGCACAGTTGACGCCACACCGGACTGATGCTTGCACCGCCGGTGAGACGGATGCTCGAAACCGGAACGCCAAGTTCGCGAAAACGGTTCAGCCCGTAACCAAGGCCAAGGATCACACTTTCCACCGCCGCGCGGGCCAGACCCCCGGCTGTAAAATTGCTTAAGGAGATATTGGCCAGCACCCCGCGCGCTGCTGGAAGATCCGGGGTTCGCTCTCCGGTGAGATAGGGAAGAAAAACCAGACCTCCGGGTTTTTCTGCGGAAACCACAGCGTCCATTTCGTCATGGCTCCATCCAAAGAGCTTTCTGACATGCTCGGATATGAGGGTGAGGTTCATCGTGCAGACAAGGGGCAGCCAATGATCGGTGCTGTCACAAAAAGCTGCCACCTCCCCTTGAGGGTCAACCACCGGCTTGTCCGAAAAGGCAAAGAGGGTGCCGGAAGTGCCAAGGCTAGCAGTGACTTCCCCCACCTGCACATTGCCGGTGCCGATGGCCGCCATCATATTATCGCCCCCGCCTGAGCTGACAAGAGGGGCCTTCGTCAAGCCCCATGCTTTGCAAAGAGAATCCCGCAGCACGCCACAGACTTCGCTGGAAGAGCTCAGAACCGGCAAGCGTTCGGCAAGTCCCGGTGCGGTGGCTTGCACTGCGCGTTCTGACCAGGTTCGTGTCTGAATATCCAGAAGAGCCGTGCCGGAGGCATCCCCATATTCCATGCGTTTTTCACCGGTGAGCCAGAAATTCAAATAATCATGAGGTAAAAGGACACTCACAGTCTTTTCCCAGACTTCCGGTTCGTGGCTCGCAAGCCAGAGAATTTTCGGGGCGGTGTAACCTGTGCGGATCGTATTTCCCACGGAGGCGATGGCCCTGGCATTTCCGCCCAGCGCGGCTGTGATTTCCCGGCATTCCGAAGTTGTGGAGGTGTCACACCAGAGTTTTGCCGGACGCAGGACCTTGCCCTCCTGATCGATGACAACCAATCCGTGCTGTTGGCCACTCACTCCGATGCCCGCGATTTCAGCTTTGCGCGTGCCAAGAGATGACAACACCTCAAGGATGCCTTTCTCAGCCGCAGCGACCCACCATCCGGGATCCTGCTCCATGGCTCCTTCCGGCAGACCTTCAACAAAACCATAAGCGTCGCCCCCGGAGGCAAGGACTTCACCGGTCTCCCAATCCAGTGCCACGACCTTCGTGCTCTGGGTTCCGCAATCAATTCCGAGGAGTATCATAGACTAGGAATGCTCAGGCGCAGAGGGGGGAGGGTCAAGCGATAATCATTTCCCGCGCGTCAGGGTGTGGATGGTGATTTCCGGAGGACAAAAAAAGCGGGCGGCGACTCCGCAGGCTCCCGTGCCCCGCGAGGTGTAGCCCACAAGATCCCCCTCTTTCCAAGCACCCGCAAGCAGGCGGCGGGGAACCCGCGTGTTTCGAATGATGGGAAATCCGCCCGGCAAACAGATCTGGCCACCATGGGTGTGACCACACATCAAAAATGCAAAACCCAATCTTGCCGCCTCCCGGTAAGTTTCAGGGCTGTGACTGAGCAGGATGGCAAATTCCTCCGGGGGGATGCTTGCACGGGCACGGGCCATGTCGTCGGACTGAAAATAATGAGGATCATCAATCCCTGCGAACCAGAGCCGTTGGCCGTCCCTCTCAAGAAATGTGGACTCATTTAGAAGAACCGGCAGGCCGATGTGCTCGAGAAAAGGGACTTTCTCAATGAAGTCATGGTTCCCGAGAATGGCAATCCGCGGGGGTCGGACGGCTGCGACAATTTTCTCCATCAAAAGAAGCGATTGTTCCTGGGACGCGCCGATTTTGTTGTGATAATCCCCGGTGAAAACCGCAAAGTCGTAGGAGAGTTCCGCAAGGTGGGGAAGCAGCGCTTCGGCAAACGGCAGGTGAAGGTCGCAATGAAGATCGGCGAGCTGAAGTATCCGGATGCCTTCAAACGCCATGGGAAGCGAGGGCAGGATCACCTCATTTTCAACAACTTGAAAATCGAGGTAATTGGCCAACCCCACACGCTCCACACGGGATAGCCGAAGCATGGAGCGGAGAACACGATCAACCGGGACAAAGGCTTCAATCGCAAAAATGCCCACACCCTGGTGCACATCCCTTGACCAGAGCATGGCTTGCTTTTTGAGACGCCGTCTGAGGCTGGCATATCCCATCCTTGCGGCAAGATCGCGGTAGTTTGTGGAGCCCGGTGCTTCTTCTGGAGACATGGAACAATCTGTTAATCCTCCATGCCACTTGGCTCAGAATTCGTAAACAACGCCATTGGAGGCGGCCGCGAAGCGCAGCGCCGTGAGGGCCTGCCTGGCCGTGGCCGGGCGGTTTCCCGGGGCGTTTTCCATGAGTTTTTCAATCCATGTGCACAAAAAATCCGGAAGATCGGGACGTGTGGCTTTGAGAGGGTGCATCACGTGGTTGATGTGCGCAGCGGCGACGGCCTCCACCGACTCCCCCACAAAGGGGTAAGCCCCGGCGAGGATGAAGTAGAGCACACAACCGAGCGAGTAGAGGTCCGTGCGGGCGTCGGTGGGCTCCTCATCAAACTGCTCGGGAGCCATGGTGTAAATACTGCCCAGCAGAACCCGCTCCTGATCATCGGGGGTCTTTTGCTGGGTGGCCTCAGCCAATCGCGCCAATCCGAAATCCAGCACTTTCACTTTCAGGCTTCCGCCCGATGTGATGGAAACCATGATGTTGCTGGGTTTGATATCACAATGCATGAGAGAGAGCTCATGCGCCGCAGCAAGACCTTGGAGGCTTTGATCGGCAACGCTCAGGAAATCGGTCAGCGTGAGGGGCGCGAAGTCGCCGATTTCCTGGAGCGTGCGTCCGGCAACATATTCCATGACCACCAGCACGTCCCCCAAAAATTCGAAGATATCAAAAACGGCGACAACGTTGGGATGAAGGAGTGAGGCCAGAACGCGGGCCTCGCGAATGGCCGCCGCAGCGGTTTCTGCATCCGCCTGGGGGTTGCGGTAAAGGCGCTTGATGGCGACCTTGCGATCCAACTGGGTATCCAAGGCCAGAAGCACTTCACCCAGGCCTCCACGGCCCAAAAGACCACAAAGATCATAGCGATTGGAGGAGTCAACGTAACTGGCCATAAATGATCAGGCGATCAGGCAGTCCCTGTCCGCAGAGGTTCTAAAAATCTGGCGAAGGAGGGTCATGATTCGGATTTCTCGAGCTGCCTGACGTAGGATTCCAGTTTTGACGCAATATCATATTGCGCGGCAGAGCGCTTGAAAGCAACAAGCAGGAGCGATGAGGAAGTCACAGTTTGCACAATCACACGGAAGTTAATGAATTCCCAGAGCAACCTTGAATGAGGAAGGCGGTGCAGCACGAGTGCCGGGAGGCAACTGGAAAACGCAAACACAATTCCTGAGTCGCGCGCCTCTTCTTTCATCTGGCCGGGGCGGGGCAGAACCCAAGCCCGTCCCAAATGGCCATCAAAGTAGCCACACAGACTGACAGGTGCTGCGCCAAGGAGCGAGGAAAGCCCCTCAAGCACCGTTTTGGAATCATGGGGTGCCGATGGCATTGTGGGTTGCACCGGGGGTGTTGGCGACCCCTTGCCCGGCTTTCTGCGAAAAATCGTGCGCTTGGCACCAAAGGTCACGGACCAGGGATCATAAGAATCCCCGGATTGAACCGACAAGAGAGATCCCGCACCCAACCGTGAGGCCACCTCGGCACCTTTGTCGCAGATCACGGCAAGAAAGTCGCCTCGCAGTGACTCGTCCGGACAATTTTCTGAAGAGATCACCCCACGGGCTTCTTCGTAAACAACCTCTTCGTTTTTTGGTGTCGGGGAGGGTGTGCTCGCAACCTCCTGGACGTCCTTGTCATGAGTGGATTTGGCCGGGTTGACCGGTGCGGGACGAGTCCCCGGAGCCGATGGCTCGTCCAGCGGTCTGGCCGCCGTTTCGTGGCTGCCTGATTCGTGTTTCGCGTGTGCTCCCAAATCGATTTCAAGCGAGAAATCTTCAAGTGAGTCCAGCGAACCCAGCGTTTCTTGAAGGGATTTTGCGGGTGGTGCCAGTTTGGCCTCTGGAACAACCTGCACACTCAGGTCTTTGGCACTTCCGGAATCCATCCACAGCTGACTCGTGTTGAGTTTGATCGTGTGATACTGGGATGTCTGCATGTGCTTGAAAGAACAGCGATTGGTGCGATCCAGAGAGAGGATTCGTGCCGCAGCAACATCCCCCCGAAGTTCTCCCATGGTCGCATCCACAATTTCGCCATTTTGAAGAACAAGCGTTCCCTCCCCCTCCTCGGTTTCCATCGCAATGCTCCCGCTGTCCTGGCGGGCACACAAAAATTGAATGAACCGGGCAGGAGCAAGGCCTTTGAAATTTCCACTGGGCAAAAAGCCACGACTGCCGGAAAGCGCATCAACCAACAAAAACATGGAGCCGGCCTCCTCAAGATTCCGGGGTTTTGCAAAACACAGATGGGCTCCGGCATGCATCAATTCCGACTCCATCTTACGGCTGAGTGTCGCAGAGACCAGAATGCGCCTCACGTTGGGATGACGGATTTTTAGTTCCTTGATGAACGCGAGCTGTTCCTCGGAACTCTCAGCACAATCGAGAATCACCACCTCACAGTGGACGGCCGCGAGTTGATCCCAGACCATGTCCAACTGGGGCACAATGACCATGCTTTTGCGCTGGATCCCATGCTCACGGGCCAGGCTGGAGAGCTGCCGCGCGAGGAGGCGAAGATAAAACAGAAAGTCCCCGACAAAAAGCCAGGTCTTCGGCACATCGGGAGCGGCGGCAGTCTCCGTATCTCCATTGCTCGAGACGGCTTGATTTACTAAAGGCACTTCCATCAAATGAACGGGTAACACATCAATTGTGATTTGAAAATGCCAGACTTGATTGATATTCCTCATCCTGCGGGATCTGTTTTCACAAAAATAAATTTTTATCTTGCCAATTTGCGTAATATAAGTTTTTCTTATATTTGAAAAATATGACAACTTCATCCCAATCTGCGAAGACCACCAACAAGAAACTGATTCAATGGGTCGAGGAGGTGACCGAGCTGTGCGAGCCAAGTGCGGTGGAGTGGTGTGACGGGAGTCAGGAGGAATATGACCGCCTCTGCCAATTGATGGTGGACGGGGGAACCTTCAAGCGTTTGAACCCTGAAAAAAAACCGAACAGCTTTTTGTGTTGGTCGGATCCCGGGGATGTGGCGCGCGTGGAGGACCGCACCTACATTTGCAGCCGCCGGAAAGAAGATGCCGGCCCAACCAATAATTGGGTGCCGCCGTCTGAGATGAAAGAAACCCTGCGTGGTCTTTTCAAAGGTTGCATGCGCGGACGCACGCTTTATGTGATCCCGTTCAGCATGGGACCTTTGGGTTCCCCTATTTCTCATATTGGCGTTGAGATTTCCGATTCGCCATATGTGGTTGTGAATATGCGCATCATGACCCGGATGGGGCAGGCCGTGTTGGATGTGTTGGGAGAAGGCGACTTTATTCCGTGTCTCCACTCGGTTGGTGCACCACTCGAAGCGGGTCAAAAGGATGTGGCATGGCCCTGCAACAAAGACACAAAATACATTGTCCACTTCCCCGAGACCCGGGAAATTTGGTCTTATGGCAGCGGATATGGTGGGAACGCGCTGCTCGGTAAGAAGTGTTTTGCTCTGCGTATTGCGTCATGCATGGCCCGTGAGGAAGGCTGGATGGCGGAACATATGTTGATTCTCTGTGTGGAATCTCCAGACGGCCGGAAAACCTTTGTGGCAGCCGCCTTCCCCAGTGCTTGCGGAAAGACCAACTTCGCGATGCTGATTCCGCCGAAAGAATTCAAGGGCTGGAAAGTGACCACTATTGGTGACGACATTGCCTGGATCAAACCCGGCCCGGATGGCCGCCTTTACGCCATCAATCCCGAAGCCGGATATTTTGGTGTGGCCCCCGGCACGAACGCCAAATCCAACCCGAATGCCATCGCCAGCTGCTCCAAGGACACGATCTTTACGAATGTGGCCCTCACCCCTGATGGCGATGTGTGGTGGGAGGATATCGGCACCCCTGCCCCGGAAGGTCTCATTGATTGGAATGGCAATCTCTACGATCCCAAGAGCGGCAAAAAAGCCGCCCACCCGAACAGCCGGTTCACCGCCCCCATGGGCAACAACCCGGCCCTGGCAGAAGAAGCCAATGATCCTCAGGGTGTGCCTATTGATGCCATCGTCTTCGGCGGCCGCCGCGCAACCACGATGCCGCTTGTGTTTCAAGCCTTCAACTGGGTCCACGGTGTTTACATCGGCGCGACGGTGGGATCGGAAATGACCGCCGCCGCCGTGGGAGGAGCCGGTCAGGTCCGACGTGACCCGATGGCCATGCTTCCCTTCTGCGGTTACAATATGGGCGACTACTTCGGCCACTGGCTCGAAATGCGACGCCATGTGAAAGTCCTGCCCCGCATCTTCCACGTGAACTGGTTCCGCAAGGATCCCGAAGGCAATTGGCTCTGGCCCGGCTTCGGCGAAAACATGCGCGTCCTCAAATGGATCATTGAACGTTGCCGTCATGGGGCCCATGCCCTCGAAACCTCCGTGGGTTGGGTCCCGAATTACGAGGACATCGACATGCGCGGTTTGGAGGAAGAAATCACACCCGAACAATGGGACAAACTCCAACTCATCGACCGCGGTGACTGGCAGAAGGAACTCGTCATGCAAGACGAACTCTTCTTCAAACTCTATGCCAACCTCCCCAAAGAGCTGGTCTTCCAGCGCGAGTTGTTGATGTCACGTCTCTAAGACGCGACCCAAAGGAAATCCGGGGCGTGGGGAGTTTTCTCCCCCGCCCCGAACCTTTTTGGCTCAACGGCGGAGACTACCGCTGCTTTTTCAGCCATCGTACGAACTGATCATGATTCATGATGTCGTAGGCGATGAGTTCGTCGTCAATATGCAGAAAAACAACACGCCACTGATGGGCGACTCACACTTCGCAAGAACGGGAAGCCACAGCTTCCGAAGCCCCAGTGGGTGAGGTTGGGAACAAACGATGGCGGCGGAACCGCCATAAAAGAAGCGACCTGACTCAGTCGTCTCGAATTGGAAGCCCATTTAGAGTTTCTTGTTATTGCACGTTTTGCAAAACTGTCCCGGCCATGTTAATCAGATGGCAACACTGATTTAAGCACACCTTTATGACCCCTTCCCAATTCCCAAATGTCACAGCTGTCGCCAAGGCCAACATCTATTTTGATGGCCGGGTTGTCTCGCACACCATTCTCCACGCTGACGGATCCAAAAAAACGCTGGGGTTGATCTATCCCGGAAAATACCACTTCGGGACGGAAGCGGCCGAGAAAATGGAAATCACGGATGGCAGTTGCTCGGTGATCCTCGACGGATGCGAGCAATCCAATGCCTATGCGGCCGGCGGGTCGTTTGAAGTGCCTGCAAAATCCGGATTTACGATCACGGTGGACCGGGAAATCTGCCAATACATCTGCTCGTTTTTGAGCTGATTTCTAAAGCGAAAATAAACGCACGGGATCAGCGACACCGCGCAAACGCACTTCGTCCACGGGCCTGAACACAATATCCTTGGGAACCCCGTCCGCTGTGCTTCCGCTGACAAGACATTCCGTTTGATATTCCTTGTTGAGGGATTCGATGCGGGACGCCACATTCACCGCATCACCAATGGCGGTGTATTCCATACGCTGCTCGGAACCGACATTGCCGACGACTGCAAGTCCGGTGTTCACCGCAATGCCGATCCGAAGGTCAATGCCGTGTTTTTTCAAGAGGTCTTCACGGATGGCCTCCTTGGCGTCCAGCATGGCTTTTGCAGCCCGTACAGCCATTTCCCTGTGATCCGGGTCTTCCAGCGGAGCACCAAAAATGGCAATAAACCCATCTCCCAGAAATTTGTCCAGTGTGCCGCGATGGGAAAACACGACTTCAATCATGCGTTCGAAAAAGCTGTTCAAAAAGATGACAATCTCCTCCGGCGGCAGGGTTGATGAGAGTGCAGTGAAATTGCGGATGTCCACGATGCAGACACTGATCTCGGTGCGTTTTCCACGCAGCGGGGCTGTCCCATTTTGAGCAAGAACCTGCTCGGCAATTTCGAAGGAGACATAGCGGGCGAGCGCGCCTTTGAGCATTTCACGCTCGCGAAGAGAGACCGCCATTTGATTCACCGCGGCAGCCACCTCCCCGAATTCATCGGCGGACTTCACCGTGGCCCGCGCGTCCCAATCTCCTTTCGAAATTTTGCGAATGGCATCGCGGATTGCGATAAGGGGCTTGGTCGCACGCCCCGCCAAAACCACGCCAAGCCCAACCGCACACAAAGAAGAAACAGTGACCGCAAGAATTCCGACCCCAAGCAGGTGATTCATTCGGGAAAGGATTTCCGTGGCTGCTATGTCCACCCCCAGCATGGCCACAATTTTTCCATCACGGCTCTTGATCGGCGCATTGGCACTCAACCACACCCCATATTCATCCTTGCTGAATGATTTTTCCGCATAGGCTTCACCCAGGGAAAGCGGCACGTCCCCACCCTCGAATTCCACAGGATCGCCGGGCATGGATTTTTCCTCGGCGCTTTCCTCAGCGTCTCCGACGAACTCCCATCCCCCCGCAGGCAACGGCCGCATGGTATAAACAAAACGAATCCGCACATCTCCGCGACGGTTGGCATCGCGAACCTGCCTGAGCACCCGACAGAGGGCCTCATACCCGGCATCTCCCTCGGACAAAATCAGTTGATGCGCGTCTCCATCAATACCAATCGCCCCCGTCGAAGCGATGGAGGTCGCATGACTTTGAATCTCCTGAAAAAGAAGCCTACGGGAGCCAATCAAAAACACGCCCGTGACAAGGCTTCCGGTGAATACGGCCAGAAGGACCAGAACAATTGTCAATCTCAAGCGGTAACTCACACCACCTGCTTACCAAAGCAGAACAGGATCGGGAAGAAGAGAGAGTGTATCTATGGAAAAGCAGTATTTTCGGCAATACCACCCGGCATCACGCGTATGGGGGGCTCTTTGCTGTATTTGATTGGCTCTGCTTGCGGTTTTAGAAAAGCACAATGCAATTTTCGACGAGCAATACGGCTGGTCCTGACGTTTCCTCGGCTCTGGTCCAACTTATGCCCCTGTGCGGGGGAGGACTGCGGCGCGCCGTCTGCGCATCATCAATGCCACGAGTGCTCCGCTCATCAACAGCAGTGTCGCTGAAGAGGGCTCGGGGATCTGGAATTGGCTGAGAACCACTTGTGATCCGTCGTATGTCACAAGAAAAGACCCGAAACCGTCGGAAGTCAGCAATCGATTGCCGCTGGTAACGTTGCTGAATCCCCCACCAAGGCCTTGGTCTGAGGTGAGGATGGCGAAGGCGTCACTGGCCGAGATGCTGTTCTGAAATCCATTCAAAAAGGAGATGTCAAGGATTCCTCCCAATGTGACCCCACTGCCACCAAGCTGGGTGAACTGGCGGACTTGGTCAAACTCCGTGTCAGGTGTGAGGCCGCCAATTTCGATGAGAAAGCTCGAGGTGGACTCGAAGGTGAGATCGCCAAGAATGTCGATGCGTCCGGCTGAAGAACCAGGGGCGAAAATCCCGCCCTCAACCAAATCCGCCAGGAGGGTGCCTCTGCCTCCAAATGTGGTTCCGGCAGCCATGTCGATGC
This sequence comes from Terrimicrobiaceae bacterium, assembly GCA_041738805.1. Lineage (GTDB taxonomy): Bacteria > Verrucomicrobiota > Verrucomicrobiia > Chthoniobacterales > Terrimicrobiaceae > JAJTZA01. Next base: position 45,542 of record JBGSPC010000057.1, read on the forward strand.
GTTCGGCGGTCATGCGGAAGGTTTCAAAATCACCAGAGGTTCCAAGGCTGAGTGAACCGGACTCCTGGGTAAACGAGCCATTGACGGCCAGTTTGCTGTTTTCGGCAAAAGTGAAAACGCCGGTGTTGGTGACATTGCCGGTGACAATCATTTGTCCTTTGCCGACGAGTGCCACTGAACCGGTGTTGGCCAAATCTCCGTTAATGGTCATTGTTGAACGAATCGTGTTGTTGTCAAAGGCTGTGTCGTAAATTGTGATTGACCCACTGTTGGTAAAATTTCCGGGAGTTGTCAGATGGTGACCATCACTAAGCTCAACCCCCCCGGCATTGATGGCGAAGTTTCTCAGGCCATCTTCCAAAGTGTCTTGATCCCGGATGATGGCATTGCCGAATGGCGAAGCGGCATGCCCGGAAAGGCTGATCGACGCGCGGTTTTCGACAATGTCGGCGTTCTTGAATTCGAGGATCGCATCCCCGCCACCACGCTCAATGCGGAAATAGCCTCCGTTGAAAACTCCACCACCCGCCATGGCGTTAAAATTGCCAAGCGTGTAAGTGCTGTCGCGGATTTCCATTCCACCGTAGACGGGAATTGTGTTAATGATTTCAGGGGTCAAGGTGGTCGAGCCAAGCACTGTTAAGTTGGCTCCAGTTGCCCCGGTGTTTGCACTAAAGCCGGCCCCATTCAGCACATTGAGATTGCTGATCGTGACGGCGCTTTCCAGGGAGGGTCCAAGGTTGCCGTTATTGTCAATGGTCACGTCGTAGATGAACAGCGCATCATTGTTTGGAACCACCTGTGGGTCCCAGAATTCGGACGAACTCCATGGGCGACTCTCGCTATTGCTAAAACCAACCCATGTGATCGGCACCACCGTCTGGGCCATCAAGGTCGAAGTGCAGGCCGCGGTCACCACAATGAATAGCCCCTGTCTTAGAGCACGGCTGATGAATGTGAGCATGGCCGAGAGGAATGATGGTAAACGCAATGTCTGGCAAGCACTTTTTGACAGATTTTTTGTCTGTAAATCATAGGTCGCAAAAGGTGTCAGCCCAGAATGACGCTAACTTAAGCCGCTTTTGGGATGCTGCCCCGGCAAGACAGGAACGCCTTATACTCACGACGCGTGTTGGCGCTTGCGCTGGCCCTGTGGGTTACCTTCGGCAGGCTGTCTCCGCTCCAGCTCTGTTAAAAGTGCTCATCCAATTAAAGAAATTCGTTCCGAATTCCTACGAAAAATTGCAATGCTGTCCTGTTTCGATCCAGGCGTCCTCCTGTCAATCCTGAGAATCCTGTCTGAAAAGTCTTGGTTGCTGCGTTTTCCATTGTGTAAAATGTTTATCAGCCCAAAGATTTTTGTTCCAAATTGCACGACGAGGAGTGCGGAGCTGTCCTGTTTCAACTCGAAAGCCCTCTTGCAAATCCTTGGGTCGGGCCATCAGAAGCATGTAATCACGTCGAAAGCTTTTCCGGGCATCAGAATATTCTGTTCATCTTCCGGGCGATCTCTAAAAGAGGAGCGATATGTCTGCAACTCCTTTGACCGGTCACGACAAACCTGGAGACCCCTGCACGATTGTGATTTTCGGGGCCTCCGGCGATCTCACAAAACGCAAGCTGCTCCCTGCGCTTTATAACCTGAAGGTCTTGAAGCTCCTGCCTGCCAATTTTTCCGTGATTGGCGTGGCGGTTTCGGATGGAAATGATGAGTCCTTCCGCGAAAAGTTGGGGGAGGATATCCAGCAATTCGCCACGCGTCCGGTGGAAAAGGACGAATGGGCGGATTTTGAGCAGCGGTGCTACTACATTCAGGGCGACTTTAACAACCCTGACACTTTCAAGCAGCTTTCGTCAAAAATCGCTGAGGGACAAACGACATGGAACCTGCCCGGCAACGTGCTGTTTTATCTGGCAATTTCGCCTTCTTTTTTCGCCAAGGTCGTTGAGAAGCTCTGTGAAGCCGGTTTAACGAAGGAAGCTCCGGAAGCCTGGCGGCGGGTCATCATAGAAAAGCCGTTTGGCCATGACCTTGCCAGTGCCCGCGAATTGAATGCGGACATCAGCAGCCATATTGCGGAGTCGCAGATTTACCGCATTGATCATTATCTCGGCAAAGAGACCGTGCAAAACATCATGGTTTTCAGGTTTGGGAACTCGGTTTTTGAACCGATCTGGAACCGTCGCTACATTGAATACGTCCAGATCACGGTCGCTGAGGAATTGGGCGTCGAACTCCGTGGCGGCTACTACGACAAATCCGGCGTGCTTCGGGACATGGTCCAAAACCATATCCTGTCTGTGCTGTCATTGATTGCCATGGAGCCCCCGAGTTCGATCAGCGGTGACGCCGTTCGGAATGAAAAGGTCAAAGTGCTTGAAGCCATCCGGCCGATGGAGCCTGAGGAAGTGATCTCCAACACCGTCAGGGGTCAATACGGGGCCGGGTTGATTGGTGGCAAGTCGGTGGCAGCCTATCGCACCGAGCCGGATGTCGACCCCTCATCCAACACCGAAACCTTTGTTGCACTCAAGTTGGAAGTGGACAACTGGCGCTGGGCTGAAGTTCCATTTTATATTCGTTCCGGGAAGCGGCTGGCCGCGCACACCACCCAGGTTGTGATTGGCTTCCGGCGGGCTCCCCTGCTACTTTTCGGCACGGATGTTCATTCCTCCAACGCTCCCAACCGGCTGACGCTGCACATTCAACCTGACGAAGGAATCACCCTGGATATTCACGCCAAACGCCCGGGCCCAAGTATCAATATTGCCGATGTGCCTCTGGAATTTTCTTATTCCGACTTTGGTGAAGGAACGGCCGCAACCGGGTATGAAACGCTGCTCTATGATTGTATGACCGGTGACACAACCCTCTTTCACCGGTATGACAGCGTGGACGCATCATGGAGAATCGTGAATCCCATTCTGGATGTTTGGAGTGCGCTGAAGGCACGGGACTTTCCGAACTATGAGGCAGGAACCTGGGGCCCTGCAGCCTCGGATCATCTGATTGAAAAGGGCGGCCACAAATGGCATTTTTACAAACTCAAAGGCTGAGCGCTTTTGCTTCTGGTTCATGGCCATCAAGCCCACACATCTCCTGGCCGGCGACATCGGCGGGACAAAGTCAAATATTGCGATCTTTGCTGTCAGCGGAGACCAGTTAATACTCCAACGCAATGAGCGGTATCCCAGCTCCGATTTTGCCGGGTTGAATGCCATTCTGCGCGAGTTTTTGAAAGCTGGTCCCGCGATTCCGCTCATGGCTGCCGGATTTGGTGTGCCGGGTGTGGTGAGTGATGGCCTGGCCAAACCCACCAACCTCAGTTGGGGTGTCGATGCCCAGGCAATCGCAACCGAATTCGGCATTCCGTATGTGGGGCTTTTGAATGACCTTGCCGCGAATGCTTACGGCATTTCCCAACTCCAGCCCAAAGATTTTGTCACGCTTCAAGCAGGAGTTCATCAAGCGGCTGGCAATCGTTGTATCATCTCGCCGGGAACAGGGCTCGGTCAGGCTGGACTTTTTTGGGACGGTCACCATCATCGGGTGTGGGCCAATGAAGGAGGCCATGCCGACTTTGCCCCCAGAAATGATCTCGAGATTGCGCTTCTGCAACACCTGATCAAGCGTTATGGCCACGTGAGCTACGAGCGGGTTGTTTCAGGAATGGGCATCGAAAATATTTATGAGTTTTTGCGGGACACCGGTCGCGGCACGGAACTGCCTGCCGTGGCTGAGGCCATGTTGAGCGAAAGCCCGGGGGAGGTCATTTCGCATTTTGCGGACTCGGGAAAATGCCCGATGTGTGTGCAAACCATAGAAATCTTCATGGGGTGCTTTGGTGCCGAGTCGGGCAATGCCGCCCTCAAAGCCATGGCGATCGGCGGCGTCTATCTCGGCGGCGGAATTCCCGCAAAAATGCTGCATCATCTGCAAGGCACTGGTTTTCTGCATGCATTTAATGCCAAAGGCCGACTCTCCTCACTCATGCAATCCATGCCTGTGAAGGTGATATTGAATGATGATGCCGCGTTATTGGGTGCGGCCCGGTATGCCCTCGAGTTGCCGACCTACGAGCCCTTGCATCATTAACTTGGAAATCAATGACCAGACTTGTCCCAACTCTATCGCTCTGTCTCATTTCCGTGGTGAGCTTCCTGCTTACGGGATGCATCACGCCCCCCTCAGCTCCACGCATCAAAGCGTCCTCTGAAAAGAAAACTCTGGATACCGGGCCATTTTGGTGGGGGGTGGCCTCCAGTCCTTTCCAAAACGAGGATCGCGGCGAAAAACCCGGCAGCCCCAATTATTTTCGAACCGACTGGGACCTTTTTGCTGAAATCGGTCGTGTGCCGCCCAAAGGGGATGATGCGGTTTTCAGTTGGAGCAACTTTGATAAAGATGTTGAGGCCCTGAAGGCCATTGGTGTGAATCATTACCGGTTTGGAATTGAGTGGGCGCGGGTTGAGCCACAACCGGGGCGTTACAACGAAGCTGCGATCCGCCGTTATGTGGAGATGGCCGCCAAACTGCGACGGGCCGGCATTGAACCTGTCGTGACACTCTGGCACTTCACCATGCCGTCATGGCTTGTCACACCCAATAAACCCGGTC
>JBGSPC010000073.1:0-52852 GCA_041738805.1 Terrimicrobiaceae bacterium
TGAAGATCATCTTGATTCCAAGAACCCACATATTTCCGAAGTAATCGAAATACGACCTTGCTGTGATCTCTGAATCTTCGTCTGCAGGATGTTCTGTATTCATTAAGCGTGGCTTGATAGAAGAGTTTTTTCCGAGCTAACAGTATTATTGAGCCGCACGCGGCAATTGTAGGAGATATGCCGCGCGCTGTATAACTCCTACAAATGCCGCATCAAAGGGCAGACTTCGTCCATGGCGTCTCACTTGGCTTTTTTAGCCACGCGTAGACCCCTGTTCAAGAAAATTGAGGATGGCAGTCAGACCATGTGATTATGCAAGATCCAGAGGACTTGGGCCTCCGGCACCTGGACGTTTCATCACATGGAGGTAAATCATTGTGGTAGAGACATCTGTGTGTCCGAGAAGGTCTTGGACCGTTCGGATATCGATGCCGCTCTCAAGCAAGTGCGTCGCGAACGAGTGTCGCAGTGTGTGGCATGTGGCAGGTTTTGAAATGGCTGTCTTGCGTACGGCATCTTTGAACTGGCGCTGCATGGATGCCTCGTGAACATGATACCGCGCGATTCGTCCCGTTCTTGGGTGGGGGCAAAGGGTGGCCGAGGGAAAGAGGAACTGCCATGGCCATTCGCGGGAGGCGTTGGGGTATTTTCTCATGAGAGCCTCGGGCATGTGGGCGTCGCCGCATCCACCCGCAAGGTCATCAGCATGCTTTTCTTTTTGTTTGGCAAGATGGGCTTTTAGACGTGCTTCGAGGGCGCGCGGAAGAGTGACGACACGGTGTTTTGCGCCTTTTCCGTCATGGACCGTGATTGTTCCCTGGCCAAAATCAATGTCTTTGACGCGCAAGCGGAGGGTCTCCATCAGCCGGAGGCCGGAGCCATACATGAGTTGGGCGGCGAGTTTCCATGGGTCTTCGAGAAAAGCAAAAATGGATTGCACCTCGTCACGTGTCACGACGATGGGCGGCCGCCGCTGAGTGTGTCCGGCAATGGCCTTTTCCAACGAGAATTCCGCATTTCCAAAAACTTTACGCGTGAGGAAAACCATGGCGTTGAGGGCTTGTTTCTGTGTGGCGGCAGAGACGTTGCGTTCCAAAGCGAGATAATTGAGATACCTGGTGATGGCTTCGGTTCCGGCATTTTGCGGAGTCTGCTTGAGTCGCATGAGGCAGAAACGTGTGAAGCGGGCATTCCAGTGAACGTAAGTTTCCTCGGTGGCGTAGCTAAGCCCGCCGATTCGGATGGCACGGCGGATGTCATCGCAAATACGAGCGACCTCAGTTGGAATTTCAGGCAGAGGTTCTGTCGATGGCGCGAGTGGTGTCGTGGTTGCAAGAATGGGCGTTGCTTCTCTTCCATGAGTTCGGTGGGTGTCCTCCAGTGGTTTGGCCTGATCGGCAAGGCCACGCCAATCGAAGGATGCCGCCCAGGAAATCTGGAGGATGTCGTTGGCGAGCCACGCCACAGCCCGGACGGCCTGTTGAAACTGCCATGCGGGGAGATTGGGGCGGCGGCCCAAGGCTTGAAAAAAGTCAAGAGTGGCAGATGACGTGTCAGGGTCCACCGTGGTGAACCACATTTTCGCCCAACGCAAAAAATAGGGTTTCGCCTTGGTTGGAACGTGGCGCTGATCAAGCAACTCCTCATAGGAGGAAAGAAAATCCGCAGTGGGGATTTGCGAGCTGTTCAGTGGTTGAGACTGGTGAATCGTCAACATACCGTTCATATGAACGGTATATCAGGTTCAATGCAAGATTTATATGCGCGCAAACGGTACGGGTGCGATTAAACTTGGGTGAGGTATGGAGCCGGCCATCATTTTCGGGAGTCGTCAGGCCGTCTTGAAATTCGCAAGGGACAATTGGGCGGGCAAGGGACTGCCCAGCCTTACCATCATGGGGCGCTTTGCGCTTGCGTCAGTCCGTTTTTACTGGGCAGGGCGCGTCAGCCCCCTGACCGCCCACTTTTTTCTAAACTTTCGGCTCACCGTCGCTCGATATTGGCATAGTGCCCCGGGATCCACACCCGCTGGCCCCGGCTGTCCCGTCCCCAAGCGCCGTCCACCCAGACGTTTTCGTTGTAGCCACCTTGGTTGGCATAGGCGGCATCCGAATAATATTGCTGCCTTGGGCCCGGATCAAGGGCATCAAAGATGGCACGACCAATCGGATCCGGCGGGCGGATGCGACCTTCAGAATTCACGCAGCCTGCAAGGACCAGCGTGAGCAGGGCGAAAGAAAAAAGGATGACTTTGGGGAGTGGTTTCATGGTGATGGAGACACAAAGATACTAAACCGGCCTGCGGCTTGCCGCAATCAGGTATTACCCTGAACCGGTGTCGGGGATACGCGTTGCAGTTGATCTGCTCTGGACAAATATCCCATGTTTGATATAGCTAAGTGTATGAAGTTCTCCCATGCTCTTGTCGTAACGTTCTGCGGTCTTGCGTGTTCAACGCAGCATGTCATGGCGGAAGTAGCCCACGGTTCTGAACTTGTGCGCGGTGTGAACTGCGGGATCCCGGAAGGCACGAAATTGGAGCCGTCGTCGATCACGACCTTTTCCACGCCGGATGAGATCACAGGCCAGACCTTTGGAGCTGTGAAAACGACGCACAAAGACGGCGTGGTGAAATTTGTGCGCTGCAAATTTGTGAACCCCGGTTTTGAGCCCATGACAGCCGAGGCCGCCGGAGCGGTTGGTTCGGAGAGGTATACCGTTCATCGGTTTGGAGAAGGTTCTGTGGAGTTGGAGGATTGTGAAATTTACGGGGGCAGCTCGGTGGCAGTTTTGAATGTGGACAAAATGACCCGCTGCTACGTTGCTGGCGGGAATGATTTGATCCGGGTCCCGAGTGGTGACTCTTTTTACACGGAAGTGCTTGGTGAAAAAGTGCAGATGGCAGGGCCGTCTTCGCACAGCGATGTGATGCAGGTGACCTTTGGAAAACAACAGACCGAGGACTCCCCTCTTGTGGCCAACATCAAAGTGTTGCGCTGCAAATTCGACTGCCGCGGACGGATTGGAGACGACGGAAAATCCATCGATCCTGTGAACGGTGCCATCCAGTTTGGTGGATTTGGTCCGCACACGGGGGTCATGGGGGAAATCACGAATTGTTATCTGGATGGTGGCCCATTCACATTGAGTGGCGGCGGAGGGGGGGATCTTGGAAAGCCGGTTGTGTTGCGGGGGAATCAGTTTGGCCGTAACAGCAAATACGGGCCAATGAATCCGAGTTGGCGGGAATCCCAGGATGTGGACGATACCAATGTTTGGGCAGACACCGGAGCGGTTGCCAAGGGGAGGCCTTGACCGGGGGCGATCTCAGCGCTCTTCGTATTCTGCCCAGGAGGAACTGGTTTCCCAAACCCGGATTTTTGTGAGGCGCGCGGATTTTCGCAGCGTGTAATGTTGGTCCTGCGCCTCGGCATATGTGGCGAGCCGGAGTTGGCAGGCCTCAAAAAACGTTTTGGCGAGGACTTCAGTGGTGGGTTCCGTATTATCAAAAGCAATGATACGTTCTCCGTATGCCTGCTTCAGCACATCAAACATGGGGTCTTGTGTGTTGACGCAAAGGGAGTGATCGAAAGAGTCGAGAAACCCGCCTACGGCTTCCTTGATGATTTTGAAGTCGCAGACCATGCCATGGTCATCGAGGTCATCCGCCTCGAGGGTGATCTCAATGCGGCGGCTGTGACCATGAGGGAACCGGCACTTGTCAGGGTGCAGGGTGAGCATGTGGCCGCTCTCAATTTCGAGCGTTTTGCAGATTCGGTATGGCATCAGGTTCCTTTGGTGTTTCCGAAGAGGTGGATGTGAAGGCGGTCACAGTAGCGGAACCCCTTCGCCTTGCAAAGCTCCAGAAGCTCGGCCTGCCTCTGACGGATTTTGCTTGAGTCCGTGCCCTCCGGCATCAGTTGGATTTTCCAAGGAGGGATTGGGGCGTTAATCGTTGTGAGGAGGGCCTCGATTTCTGGAAGATCTCCGCTCTTCGCCACGACAAATTTGAATTGAAAATCGTGATTCGTGATCCATTCGAGGAGGACCCCGGGGCGCAGGCGGGTCATCTCATGGCGTTCAACCCAAGCCTCGCTGATGGAGTCCGTGGAGGGCGTGGAGTTGGCCAACTTTGGGCTCAGCGAGGCGAGGTCACAAGCGATGCCTCCCGGTGCAATCGTTCCTGCGGTCTCAATCGTGATGTGTTTTCCCAACTGCTTCAGACCGCGTGCAAGGTCATGAATATCCCGGGCAATCATGGGCTCACCTCCCGTGAGAACCACGTGGTTTGCCGGGAACCGGGCGACCTCGTCCAAAATTTCCTGAACGCTTTTATCCGGGCCCTCGGGCTCCCAGGACGCGTAGGGGGTATCGCACCAGTGACAGCGAAGGTTGCAGCCTGAGGTCCGCACAAACACTGAAGGCACCCCGGTGAGTTCGCCCTCGCCTTGAACGGAATAAAAAATTTCCGCAATCCGCATGAATCAGGTCAGAGGTTTCGGAGGTAAAGGCCCGGAGCTAAGGTAGGGGGTTGGGTCGGGTAGCCCGGCGAGGAGAAACGCCTCCCGCCTTTCAACGCAGGTGCCACACTCACCGCAATGCGTCTCCCCCCCGACATAACACGACCACGTTCTGGCATAGTCGACATGAAGTTCAAACCCGCGCCGTGCGATGTCAGCTTTGGTCATCGCAACAAAGGGCCTTAGCAGCTTCACCTCAGCGTAAGTTCCAGCCCGCAGCGCCTCTGCCATCGCTCCCAGAAAAGCTTCCCGGCAGTCAGGATAAATCGCGTGATCCCCGGCGTGGGCCGCAATCACCAAACCCTCCGCTCCAATGCTCTCCGCATAACCTGCCGCAATGGACAGCATGATCCCATTCCGAAACGGCACGACCGTTTTTTTCATACTGTCCTCTTCGTAATGACCCTTCGGGATCTCCCCGCCGGAGGCCAGCAAATCGGACGCAAAGGATGTGGCAATAAAATCAAGCGGGATCTCTGTGTGGGGAAACCCGAGCGCAGCCGCATGCCACCTTGCAAACGGGATCTCGCGGTCATTGTGTTTTGAGCCGTAGTGGTAACTCACCGTGGCCACCACCTCATGTGTCCCGGCCGCCTCGTACAGCGCGGTGACCGAATCCATCCCCCCGCTCAGAAGGACAACAACTTTCAAAATGGAATGTCGTCGTAGGGATCATGACTATGCTCGGCTTCCACCGTCAAACTGATCCCCCCCCGTGGTAAAAATTCCGCAACCACATTGATTTGCTGAGGTTTCAGAACGGCCACCAAGTCATCAAGAATGCGATTGGCAACGTCCTCGCCAAAGGACGGAGTGGAGCGATAAGAGGCCAGATAAAATTTCAGGGATTTGCTTTCTATGCACACCTCATCAGGAATGTATTGGATGATGATTTTGGCAAAATCCGCCTGACCGGTCACCGGGCACAGCGAGGTGAACTCGGGGCACTCGAAACTGACCCAGTAGGACCGGTTTTTGTTACGATTGGGAAATGTCTCCAGCGTTTCGCGGGAGGGCTTCTTCGGGAAGGTGGCGTCACTGCGTCCGAGAAGCTTCAGAGCGGGTTTGGAAATTTTCGAGGCCATGCGCTGAGAATACCCTATTGCGTGAAATTGGCCAGTCTTTCGCGAGGTGCAAAGTTGTCTGTCATTTTTGTGGTTCTGTGATAGGAATTTCTCCATGCGAGTCTTCTTAAATCCCCGCGTTTCCCGAAACTTGACCGCCACGGATCTCCTCAACCCCCGCGCTGTGGCGACCTCGTTCTGTATGATGACGGCCTTGGCACTCACGGGGTGCGGCAAGCCAGCGCCTGAAAAACCAGCACAACCCCCCGTTGAGCCTCAGGTGGTTGTTCAACATCCCAAAAGCACACCAGCTCCCACGCCGGAGCCCACCCCCGCACCAACGCCTGAGCCAACACCTGAACCCACTCCCGAACCCACACCACCACAGCAATTGTCGGACTCTATCCAGGAGCCCCTGCGTCAGGTCAAAATCATCACCGCTTTCCAATCCGTGAGTGATTTCGGGACGCATGATTTTCCAGAGGGGGCACAAGTGAACCTCCTGGCCATTGAAGGTGATGATTACCTTGTGGAATTCGAAGGCGTTTCCGTAAAAAACAACAAATCTTTTTTCAGTGAGATCCTTGTGGAGGAAGTCGTTCCCGTCCCTGCTGAGGCCACTGCCACGCCGATGCCCACGCCGTTCGAGCCACTTCCCACGCCAACACCCGCAGCTGACCTCACCGATGAAGAGCGCAAGATCAGTGACCTGAGTGACAAAATCCGGTTGATCGATGAAGAAGTTCGCGCTGCGAAGGAACAGGAATCTTCCGCCGGCCAAACCGGCACCACGCGTGAGGTCGAACAACTCAAAACCCAGAGAGACAAACTCAGCGAGGAGCTCAGCACCATTTCCAAGCCCTGATGCGCTCCCGGCGTCAGGTCCCGTCAAACCATTCCACAAAAAATCTTTTATGACAGATGAGTTAACCAGCCCCTACCTTCCTGCTGTTGGTTTTGTTTCTGAACTTTCCAAAGAGGACCGCGACCTGCTCAGTTCCTACGGCAGTTTCCACCTTGGAGAAGCCGGTGAAACTCTCATCGTGGAAGGTGAGTCCCATGGGAAACTCTTTTTTCTCATCAGCGGGCTCCTGCACGCCGTTCGAAATGACGATAACCGGGATGTTCTTTTGGGTGTGATCCATCAGGGCGAATGGGTTGGGGAGGTCGACCTTTGCGATCCAGGCGCTGCAGTCTGCTCCGTGGTGATCATTGAAGACGCCCAATATTGGATGATCACACGTTCGGATTTTCAAGAATTCGTGAAAAACTACCCTGAAGCCAGCACCCAGTTGCTCTTCGGAATGGCCTCCACCTTGAGCAAGCGCCTGCGCGGAGTGACCCGCAAGCTGATGGAAGAAACCGAGATTGCGGCCGTTCGGGCGGCCCTTCTCGAAAACTGATACAAATTTCCTTGAGCTTCGGGGAGTGTCCATCCAATACGTGATGGTGCTTTGGATTGCTTTTATCACCTCACTTGTGGCTGCCTACCTCTGCGGGTCGTTTCCGAGCGGTTTTCTTGCCGGAAAACTTTGCGGTGTGGATCTGCGCAAACTGGGAAGCGGAAACGTGGGAGCGACCAATGCCTTTCGCGTGCTCGGCAAGCCATGGGGCTACACGGTTTTTGCGGCTGATGCGCTGAAAGGATTTCTTGGGGTGAAGGCCGCTCTGGGCATCGCGCTCCTGATGGCTCCGGGTTATGAAATTCCGATGGGGGTTGTCGGTGCGGTGGGAGCGGTTTTGGGTCACAACTTCCCCGTGTGGCTTGGATTCCAGGGTGGCAAAGGGATCTCCACGTCCGCAGGAGTCATGTTGGCGCTTTTTCCGCCGCTGGTTTTTGCCGTGGGACTTGTCGCATGGATGGCCCTTTTTTTTACCACCCGGTACGTCTCAATAGCCTCCCTCGCTTCCGCCATTGCCCTGCCGGCCACCAGCCTCGTGCTTGCGTTGAATGGAAAGTGTCATTGGCTTTTGGTGGCCGTGGCTGCCGCGATGTGCCTCCTGGCGTTTTGGCGTCATCGCCCGAACATCGTCCGACTGATGTCCGGCACGGAAAAACGCTTTGAGCGAAAGAAGAAGGATTCCCCGGAAGCCACAACCTGATAATGTCGACCGGCATGTTCAAAGATATCAGCATTATTGGGGCAGGGAGTTGGGGCACGGCCCTGGCGGTGCTTTTGGCAGAAAAGCGGGGAAGGGTCAGGCTCTGGGCTCATAATCCTGAGGTCGCCACGGAGCTGCTCGATCACCGGATCAACCATGCCTATCTTCCCGGCGTCCGGCTTCCGCCGAATGTGTATGCCACCGCCAATCTGGCCGACACGGTCGATGCGGATCTGGTGGTGGTCGTGACACCCTCCAAGGCCGTACGTGAGGTGGCCGATCTCCTGCGTGAGGCCGGCCTGAAAGATTCAGCCGTCCTGGTTTCCTGCACCAAAGGGATTGAGCATGGCACAGGCAAGCTCATGAGCCAGATCCTGGAGGAATGTCTGCCGGGACGGCGGGTTGGAGTGCTATCCGGTCCCAACCTTGCCGTCGAAATTGCCCAAAGAATTCCTGCCGCCGGTGTGATCGGCTGTGTTCATCAAGAATTGCTGGATCCTTTGCAGCGGATCTTCTCGCTGCCGACGTTCCGGGTTTACTCCAGCGATGATGTGGTTGGCATCCAACTCGGCGGTGCCCTCAAAAACGTGTTTGCCATCGCGGCGGGTGTCTCGGACGGATTTAATATGGGTGATAATGCCAAGGCCGGTCTGGTGACACGGGCCCTAGCGGAAATGATGCGGCTGGGCTGCTCTCTGGGAGGTCGAAAAGAAACATTTTTCGGGCTGAGCGGGGTGGGGGATCTGATGGTCACGTGCTTCAGCAAACACAGCCGCAACCGCAAGTTTGGAGAGCGGCTCGGGCGGGGAGAGTCCCCCTCCCAGATTGAACAATCGATGAAAATGGTGGCGGAGGGGGTTCCCGCCTCCCGTGGCGCCTGGGAGGGTGCGCAAAAGCTTGGCATCGAGGCCCCGATCACGCGGGAGATCCACGCCGTGCTTTATGAGGGCAAGGCGCCTCATGACGCGATGTGGGAACTGCTTGGCCGCCCCTCCAAAGCCGAGGCCGAGCGCATTTCCCAGTGAATCAATTTTCTCCCGACCGGCCGTATCTCATCGGGGTGTCGGGAGGTCGGGATTCCATGGCGCTCCTTCATGCGCTTCATGATCTGGGTTTTTCCAAGCTGATCGTTTGCCATTTTGATCACGGCCTGCGACCCGCAACCCGCGAGCTGCGCATTGTGGAAAAAGCGGCTGAAGCCCTTGGATATCCCTTGGAGTTCGGGCAGGCCGACACGCGGCGACATGCCACAAGTCTTCACCTCTCCATTGAAGCAGCCGCCCGGGATCTGCGTTTCCGGTTCTTTGCCGCCTGTGCTGCTGCAAGGAAGTGCCACGCCGTGTTTTTGGCTCATCATGCCGATGACCAGGTTGAAACGGTGCTGCTTAATCTCTTTCGCGGAACCGGGCTCGCCGGCCTTGCCGGGATGGTGCCTGTGTCAACATTTCAAGCCGGAGATGAAGCGCAGAAGTCCCTTGTTATTATCAGGCCGCTTTTGGATGTTACGCGGGCTGAGATTGCCGATTATGTCGCTGCACGGAAGATCCGTTTCTGCGAGGACCCCACCAATGCGGACACCGCACACACCCGCAATCGCTTGCGTCAGTCGGTGGTTCCAACCATCACAGCAGCTATGGGCGTTTCGGCCATGGATGCCATTCTCCGAATGGCAAAGATCGTCAAGGAGGAAGAGGCTTTTATTGCCACGCAAGTCCCGCCACCCTGCGCGACTCTTGAGATCAAAGCTCTTAAGCTGCTGCATTCCGCCATTCGTCGCAGGCACATCCTTGCCTGGCTCCGCGACAGGCAGGTTGATGAACCCGGCTTCGCTGAGGTGGAATTGATTCTTGCTCTCTTGGATCATCGGAAGGCCAAGGTGAACCTTCCAAAAGGCCGCCACGCCCGGCGACGGGCCGGCAAAATCTTTATCGAATGAGATTGCGCTCTTCAGAACTCAAAAAAAATGAACCGGCTTTCACCGGTCCACTTTTCGCGAGGCAAGGAAGCGGCTAATAGGACTGAACGCTTTGTGTTTCAACCGTAACGTTGCGTGGACGGCTTCGTGTTGTTGTTTCTTGAGTGGTTGTGGTGCTTATGACGCGGGGATTGTCATCGTCATCGTCCAGGTCAATGGTCTCACAACCGGTGAGTGCTGTGAAACCGGCAAGGGCCAGCAGGCAGGCGAATAAAGGTTTCATGAGATTGTTTCTTAATCGTTATCTTTCGTCGTTGTGGTGGTCGTGGTTGTCTTTTCTTGAATCACGTCCGTGGGAACAGCTACCGCTTTACGAACGATCACTTTGGTTGCAACAAGGTTCTCGCCGGACCTGGTGTAATGAACGGTGACAGGGAGCCCGGAACGGACAGTGGACATTTCCACAGGATTTCCTGCTTCATCCACATAGGTTGTGGTCTTGCTATAACCATAAGTCACGGGTTGCTGGCTGGTCTCACTGGTCATGATGATCGTCTCAGGACTGAACTCGCTGATCGTTCCCATGGATGTGACGGAAGGCTCGGCCAAAACAATGTTCTGAGCAAAAGCCGTGCTGAGAAGGGCGCTTGTCAGAAGAACCGCTCCCAGGGATTTTATAATAATTTTTTTCATGACAAGCACCTTAAGCTCTCTCATGAACCATCTCTATGGGGTGTAACCCTGCCGGGGCCCTGGAAAAGCAAAAGGAACCGTTGGCTCATGGAAGATGCTGGAACCTTTGGACCCCCGCGACTCCGGTCTGGCGGCATAACAGACTGACTGGTAATCTTCACTCCGATGGATTCAAAAACTTTCTTCTCCCGGCAGGCCGCGGTTCTGAATGCGGCGGATCTCAAACTCATTGAGGCGCTTTTTGATGAGGGTCAGTCTCATCTTTTTGAGAATTGGCAGGAAACGGAAACGGAATCCCAACGAAGCTTTCTTGAGAGCCTGCACTTGGTCGAGGCCTCGTATCCCGGTGGTTTGATCGGGTATCTTCACAACGCGCGAGCGCTGCTCGCTGGAGCCGCCTCGGAATTGAACCCTTTCGAGGGATACACGCCAAGTCAACCCGATCTGGTGGACCTCTCCGATTTTGGAACATCGTATGATGAGGCCGAAGCGCTCGGCTTCACTGCCTTTGCTCAGACGGCCGTGGTGCTGGTGGCAGGTGGCCTCGGCGAGCGCCTGGGGTATCATGGCATCAAGTTGGACATCCCGGTCGAGGTCACCGAAAACACGCCGTATCTGGCCCACTATGCTGGAGTGATCCTTGCGGCCTCCCGTCGGCTCGGGAGTGAGATTCCGCTGATTATCATGACCAGTCGCGACACACATGACGCGACTGTTGCCACCTTGGAAAAAAACAGCCGCTTCGGGCTCGCAGAAAACCAAGTGATTCTTCTTCGCCAGGAACTGGTGCCTGCCCTCTCAGATATCAATGCCCGGCTGGCCTTGGAAGGTCCCTGCCGCCTCGCTCTCAAGCCGCACGGACATGGTGATATCCACATGCTCCTGCACACCAGCGGGACGGCCCGCCGGCTGGCAAACGCGGGGACACGCTATTTGCTCTTTATCCAGGACACCAATGCCCATTCGCTCAATGCCGCTTTTGCGGCGATCGGGGTCTCGGAGAAACTGGGATATGACTTTAACTCGATTGCCGTCAACCGCATTCCCGGGGAAGCTGTGGGCGGAATCACGCGCCTTGTCAAACCAGGCCACCCCGACCTCACGCTCAATGTCGAATACAACCAACTGGACCCGCTTTTGCGTGCCACCGTGAGCCCGGAAGGGGATGTGCCCGACGCCCGTGGCTTCTCGATGTTTCCAGGCAATGTCAATTTGCTGGTGATCCGCTTGGAGCCCTATCTCAAAGTCCTGGAATCCTCGGGTGGGATCATTGCTGAATTTGTGAATCCCAAGTTTGCTGACGCCACCAAAACGACCTTCAAAAAACCAGCGCGGCTTGAAACCATGATGCAGGACCTCCCGAAACTTTTTGTTTCCGGGGAAAAGGTCGGCGTGACTGTCTTTGACCGCACCTGGTGTTTCAGTGCCTGCAAGAATGCGCTGGATGATGCTGCTGCCAAAGTCAGAGCGGGAGGCCCTGCAGAAAGTGCCTCCAGCGCGGAAAACGATTTTTATGAGATCAACCGCCGCAAACTGGTCATGGCGGGCATGCGTGTGGAGGAAACCCCGGCGACCGATGTCCGTGGAGTCCCCTTTGTGACAGGTCCGCGGGTTTTGTTGCGGCCATCCTTCGCCCTGACTCTGGCCGATGTCAAAAACCGTATCCGCGGAGGTCAGATTAGCGGCGATGCCACCCTGATCCTGGAGGGGGATGTTCATGTCAATAATCTCACCATGCCAAGTGGCAGCTCTCTCAAAGTTTCGGCGGGCCCCGAAGCAAGCTTCTTGCTTGAGGACTTCACGGCCCCCATTCAACCAGGCTTTGAGCTGGTCCCCCTCACCGATGGAGAAATGGCCTCTGCCGAAGTCCCGGAATTCCTCCGCATCCGTGGCTACCGGATCGTGAATCATGGCGCAAAAACCCTCCGCGCCAACAAACCCGGAAACTGGAAGGTTGATAGCGATGGGGAGTTGGAAATTTTGAATTCTTAATTTTGGATGATTCGAAGTGCGCGGCATTTGCACTGCGCAGGTGTGCCACCAAGGGCAATCAAAGAACCGTGACCTGGACGCTGCTCTCGATGATCCCGGCGCTGATGGCATAGCGGGTGATTCCGGCCGTGTCATGGATGTCCAACTTTTCCATGAGGTGTTCCCGGTGTTTCTCAACGGTTTTGATGCTGATTCCCAGATCGGAGGCGATTTGTTTGTTGGGCTTGCCCTCGGCAATAAGTTGGAGGACTTCCATTTCCCGGGATGTCAGCTTGGGCGCATTTTTGGTGGATTTTGAGATCCGGCCCCGGGTCTTGGGGTCAAGCCGGTTCAAGCGGCGGGAGACGGAATGACTGAAATAGGTCTCTCCTTTCATCACCCGGCGAATCGCATCACAGACCTCATTGGAGGAGTCTTGCTTAAGAACAAAACCAACTGCTCCCGATTGGCTTGCACTTGCGACATAGGCGTCGTCGCTGTGGGCGGAGAGGATGACCACTTTTGTTTTTGGGACGGCTTTCAGGAGTTGGCGGGTGGATTCCAGGCCGTTGAGTTCGGGCATGGCAATGTCCATAAGGACAACATCCGGGTTCAGCAATTTTGCTGTTTCAACCGCCTTCCGCCCATCCTGGGCTTCCCCAACGATTTGGAAATCAGGCTCAAGCTCAAGCATTTTTCGGAATCCCTCGCGCACAAAGGTGTGATCTTCAACAAGCAGGATTTGTGTCTTTTTCATAGTGTTGCTAAGGGCATCGTATCACCTGCCCGTTTGCGGATGGGTTTGCGTAAAGGAATTATGGCAGTGACTGTGGTGCCCTGACCCGGAGATGAGTTTAACTGGAGGCTGCCATCCACCATTTCCAACCGTTCTCTCATGCCCAAAAGTCCAAGGCGCCGGTTTCCCCGGTGGGGGAAAACCTGGTCCACATTGAAGGACTTGCCGTCATCAGCAATCACAAGCGAAATGCCATCGCTCAGCTTTTTAATGGTGACCTCCACCTTGGAGGCGTGGGCATGACGCGACACATTGGTGAGCGCCTCCTGGGCCACCCGGAAAAGGATCGTGCGCCGGACAGTGTCCAATTGTTCAACTTCCGCGTAGGATATCAGATGAGCGCGGACTCCTGTTTGTTCTGTGAAACCTTTCATGTAGGAGTGGAGCGCCGGCACAAGACCAAGGTCATCGAGGGCGGTCGGTCTGAGCTCCCGGGCAAATTTTTGGACGAGGTCTGTGGAGTTTTTAACCAACCGCTGAGTGAGCGTGATGTTTCTGCTCAGACCCTTTGTGTTGAGCAAGGCTTCCCGCTTGAGGGTGCTCAGGCGAACATTGATTCCCGAGAGCGCCTGGGCAACCACATCGTGAAGCTCCCGGCTGATCTTTTTACGCTCGTCTTCCTGCGCCGATAAAATCTGGCGGGAGAGCCGGCGCAATTGTTCTTTAAGACGATCCGACCGGGCCAGAGACTCCGCATAATGGCGCTCGCTTTTGAGGAGAGTGGCCTCCACGTCTTTGCGACGCGTGATTTCCCGGCCGAGTTTCACATTCAGCAGGGCTAGGTCCACGGTGTGCCGACTTAATGTCGCGATGACTTTTTTTAATTCTCCTTCCGCGATGGGCTTTCCCCGCTTGTCACGTTTTTCAAGAGATGAAACGGATTCTGCAAAAAAGGCCCCTGCGCTCTTGAGTGTCGAGGCCCGCAGTTTTGGCGGACAGTTCGGCAGAACTTCCATAACGAGCGTATGCTCGTGCAGCCTCGCGAGATCGAGGGTTTTTAATCCTGAGAGGAGAGCTTCTGCTCCGACGGCCCGGGCCGAGTCCAGAGTGGCAGCCCGGCCAAGCTTGAGATGGGCATGTAAAGCGGAATGATAGAGTTCCGAAAAGTTTGGCGGTTTGCTTTTCATAAGATCGGGCCTGCCGAGTGTCATTGCCCGATTTATCGGTCAGCGTACATCAGACGTCCCCATGTTGCGAAGTCATTTCGGTGCCAACATGCCCCTTGTCGCCTGGCACTTCTATGGGGTCTTACCCTGCACACATCCTGCGACTATGGGGGCCGCCGGCAACTTTTTTGGTTTACATAGAAACCGGGAGGCGGCGGCGGATCGCCCACACTTGCGACAAAAGTATTGGGGGTTCTGAAGGATTTTGAGGAGTTTGTCCTCGTTTTTTTCAAAGTCCTTTTTTTTCCAGTCGCAGAGAGTTTTTGCCATGTGAATTGAGCTGTGATTGTGAGGGTGGCCGCACGTGATGTCAGTTTGGCGTGATTTCCAAGGCATTTCACCCATTTTTAGCGCAGGCGTAGCGGTCAGCAATGAGTGCAGAGTTGCGCGGGGGGCTCACCGGGGTTATATTTCCGGCTCAACCAAAAAAACACCATGGCAACCCAAACCGTCTCCTCCGCTGTCAAATCTCCTGTCGTCGCAGGTCTCTCAAGCCTCCTCGCAAATTCCTATTCCCTTATGGCGCAAACCCATCTGGCCCATTGGAATGTGGAGGGTCCAAGCTTTTTCCAACTTCATGCGGCCTTTCAGGCCCAGTATGAGGAACTTTTTACGGCCGTTGACGAGATAGCTGAACGGATCCGGGCACTCGACGCCCTTGCTCCAGGCGGACTGACCGCGCTGGCCAAGGCCTCCCGCATTCCAGAACTCTCCGCCGAGGCCACACCTTCCAAAGATTTTGTTGCCCACCTGGTGGATGCCCACGAAATTGTGGTGCAGGAAGCGCTTGACCTCCGCCATGCTTCGGAAGAATCCGGGGATCTTGAAACCCAGGATCTGGCCATTGCCCGCATCCAAACCCACCAGAAGACGCTCTGGATGCTGAAAAGCTTTTTGAAGAATCTTTAACAGCCTTTCGGGTCAAAGCCCGGAGGGGTGGTCGATAAACTCGTAGTCAATGTGGAAGCGCTGGCCAATGTGCTCGCCCAGGGCTTTGACGCCGTAGGTCTCCGTGGCGTAATGCCCTGCCAGAAAAAGGTTGATACCAAGCTCTTCGGCGGCTGAGTAGCACCAATGTGGCGCTTCGCCGGTGATGAAGGTATCAACACCCTCGGCCGCGGCTTTTGCGAGATCGGCGCCGGCCCCGCCCGTCACAATTCCAATCCGGCCGGTGCTCACAGGACCACCGGGTGCCAGGATCACGCGGCCTCCCACCTCAACCTCGATGCGGCTATGAAGCACTTCGCGATTGATAACTTCTTCCACACGGATGCCGATAGGCCGGCCCTTCACTTGAAAAAACGGCTCGCGGTGATGCTTCAGTTTGAGCGCTTCGCAGAATAGCACGTTGTTGCCGACCTCGGGGTGCGCATCGAGGGGAAGGTGGGCACTGTAAATGGCCAGCCCATTCTCGATGGCCAGCCGCATCTTCCGATAAGAGGCCCCGGTGACAGGCCCCAGGCCACCCCAGAACAGGCCGTGATGAACAAGGAGGAGATCCGCCCCGGCCTCAACAGCCGCGGAAATGGTTGCCTCGCACGCGTCAACCGCCGCCACCACTTTGTTAATTTCTCCACTGTTCTCCACCTGGAGGCCATTGAGGGCATTCGGGTAATCTTCAAAATCCGCCAAACGAAGCGCACTGTCCAGGTAGGTTGAGAGATCAGACAGGGGAATCATTCTTTCAAAAGATATTCTGCAGCTTGAGCAACGTCTTTATCGCCCCTTCCAGAAAGGTTAATGAGCATGATATCGGATTTTTTCATTTGCGGGGCAGCCTTGATGGCGAAAGCCACGGCATGAGCGCTTTCGAGGGCAGGAATAATCCCTTCGACCTCCGCCAATGTTTGGAACGCACTCAAAGCCTCCGGGTCGGTGGCATAGTCATATTGCACCCGGCCGATCTCCCGAAGGTAGCAATGCTCGGGACCAACCGCCGCATAGTCGAGTCCTGCTGAAACGGAATGCGTCAACTCGATCTGGCCGTCTTCATCGGCCAAAAGCCAGGTTTTGGCTCCTTGCAGCACGCCCAGCCGGCCTCCTTGGAATCTGGCTGCGTGTTTGCCGCGTTCGATTCCCAACCCGCCGGCCTCCACGCCGACCATCTTCACGGACTCGTCCTGCAAAAACGGATAAAACAAACCAATGGCATTGCTGCCTCCCCCCACACAGGCGACCAGCAAATCGGGAAGACGCTCCTCGCGCTGAAGCATCTGCATCCGGGCCTCGTCTCCGATCACCCGATGAAAATCACGAACCATCATCGGGTAAGGGTGCGACCCGTACGCTGTTCCCAACACATAATGGGTGCTGCGGACATTGGTGACCCAATCGCGCATGGCCTCATTGATGGCCTCTTTCAGTGTCGCCTGGCCGGCGGTCACGGCCACCACTTCGGCTCCAAGGAACCGCATCCGCGAAACATTCAGTGCCTGACGCTCCATGTCCACCGCTCCCATGTAAATGACACACTTCAACCCGAACCTCGCCGCGACCGTAGCGGTTGCGACCCCGTGTTGGCCGGCTCCGGTTTCGGCAATGACACGCGTTTTTCCCATCCTCCGCGCAAGAATTGCCTGGCCGACCGCGTTGTTGATCTTATGGGCACCCGTGTGCAGAAGGTCCTCGCGCTTCAGGTAAATTTTTGCTCCACCGAGTTGCGACGTGAGCCGCTCGGCCAGGTAAAGCGGCGTGGGGCGGCCACAGAAGTTTGCCAGCAAGGAGGAAAATTCCTGACGGAAAGCCGGATCGTTTTTGGCGAGGATGAACTCACGTTCGAGCTCATCCAGTGCACTCACGAGGGTCTCAGGCACAAATTTTCCCCCAAACCGCCCGAAGTGCCCTCCGGCATCGGGAAGGCTGGCGGACGAAGCATTCGGTGAAATAGTATCAGTCTCTAACAACACAACGCCCACTATGACCGCATCTGGCCGCCGCTGCAACTGCCCTTGCATGAGGAGATGGCATGGGAGGAAGATTTTTTAAGGAAAAAAATTTGGCCTTCAGAGGAGCACGTGCCAACTCCACGACTTCCATGCGGACAAGATATCGGGTTATGGGATAATTCTCGATGTGGAGAATTCCATCATCGGCCCCCCCTTCCGGCAATAGCCAGAGCCCCTTCCAGCGCGGTCCTTCTGATGCCACCAGTGCCACGGAGCCACCTTGAAGAAACAGCCCCCGCCGCTCGGTCACCCGCTCGATGGGTTTTCTTGCGGCTTTGATGGGCAGGGTTTCCGGTTCTTCCGCTCCACACAGTTCGCGAACGGGACACAGGTCGCAGCGAGGGATGCCGCTTTTGCAAAGGAGCGCACCCAGTTCCATCAGCGCCCCCGTGTGCAGGCGTCCTCCCTGCTTTTTTGGAAGCAGGGTTTCTGCAAAGGCCTCCAGCCGGTGCCGCCCGCTCGATTTGTCAATCGCCTCCCTAAGATTTTCCAGCCTCGCCAGCACCCGCGCGATATTGGCATCGATGACCACGGATGGGACGTCGAACGCAAACGCCGCCACCGCCCCGGCCGTGTAAGGTCCAAACCCGGGAAGCTTCCGCAACTCTTCTGGTTTCGATGGGAAGATCCCATCATGGTCCCGACAAATCGCCTGCGCGGCCAGGTGCAGATTTTTAGCCCGGCTGTAATAGCCGAGCCCCTGCCAACACGCAAACACCGCCTCGACGGGTGCCTCGGCCAGCGCTCTCACGGTCGGAAACCGGTCCATCCATCGCTCAAAATACGGGATCACAGCAACCACGGTCGTTTGCTGAAGCATCATTTCCGAAACGGCAATGGCATAAGGATCCGAACTCCGGCGCCATGGCAGATCCCTCGCATGGGTTTGAAACCACTCCCCGAGTTTTTTGCGTAGCCTCGCGGCAGGGAAGGTGTTCTTATTCATCGTGCCCAACCCGTCCATTTACACCACCCCCCTCACCCAGGAACAAGCTTCCTCTCTGCTGGTCCTTATGAAACGTGAGGGCTTCGATTTCGAAGAACGACCCTACACACTGGGATTCGGCAAAAAAGGGAAGCTCACGATTGCCGTCTACGAAAAAGGCCCGAAAGCCGTGCTCCAAGGCAAGGAGATCGGCGACTTTGTGACTTTCTATCTGGAGCCTGAAATCCTTGGTGAAGCGCGGCTCGGGTATGAGGAAGTTCACAGCCCCGAAATGTTTGAACCCCACTTCGGGATCGATGAGAGCGGCAAGGGAGATTTCTTTGGCCCCCTGGTGATTGCCGGCGTCTACACGGACACAGCCATCACCCGTCACCTCCGTGAGGCCGGCGTCACGGACAGCAAGCGCATCAGCTCGGACAAACGCATCCGCGAACTCGCGGCCGTGATCCGCAAAACCCGCACGGCTCAGACGCTGATCACCATCGCTCCTGAACGTTACAATGCCCTCATCGAAAAAATGGGAAATGTGAACCGCCTCCTGGCCTGGGGCCATGCCCGTGCCATCGAAAACCTCTGCGAACAACGCCCGGATTGCCAACGCGCGCTCTCTGACAAATTTGCAGACGCCCGGGTCCTCGAACGCTCCCTCATGGAACGTGGAAAAACCATCCAACTCGATCAGCGCACCAAAGCCGAATCCGACCCCGCCGTTGCCGCCGCCTCCATCCTCGCCCGCGAAGCCTTCATCGATTGGATGGACAAAACAGGCACAACCATCGGGGAAAAAATCCCCCGGGGCGCTTCCCAAACCACCAAAAACACCGCCATAAAAATCCTGACTGATCACGGCCAATCACACCTCGCCTCCCTCGTAAAAACCCACTTCCGCACTTTTCAGGAAGTTCTCGCGCACAAATAGACCCAGGCCCGTCAAATCATGAAGGTCAGAAATCCGTTTCAAATTCCTCCCCATCAATCTCCGGGATCGTGATGAAAAAACCAACTTACCAATGCGTGCGTTGTGGCAATTGTTGCCGATGGCCGGGATTGGTGAGATTGACCGATGAGGACATCACGGCCATCTCCAGATTTTTGAAAATGAGCGAATTTGACTTCATCCAGAGACACACCCGTCTGCGGCCTTCCCGGGAGGGACTTGCCCTCCAGGAACGCGAGGATGGGTCCTGCATTTTCCTCGAAGGCAGCAATACCTGCACCATCCAGGAGGCCAAACCCCAACAATGCAGCGGGTTCCCCAATGTTTGGAATTTCCCTGGTTGGCGGGAAAAATGTGAAGCTGTGGAGATTTCCGGGTAAGGCCTCATTTTTGGTTCTCCTCACGTTGCCTGCGAAGGTTAATTGGCAGGTCTTTGGGGGCAAAGCATGCGGGCCACCATGGCCACAGCAACGGTTGCCAACAAAAACCCTGAGGGCAACCACACGATGGCCTTGGCAAAAATGGCATTGTCTGAGCCTGCGGGGAAACCGCTGCGCAGGGAGGAGTTCAAGCCGGCGAAGGCCAACCCGATGGCCCCATACCCGAGATTCAGGGCCACGCCCCGAAAACTGAGAACCGTGGCGCGGAACTCCGAGGCGGTCCAGGCGTTGAGGTAATGGGATGTAAAAAAGGAGAGGAGCGACATCGAGAGGCCGAGAGGAATCAACACCCAGACCCCCCAGAGCGGCCACGCAAAAGCGGCTCCCGTGAGTCCAAGCAAAATCAGACCTGCCAGCAGAGCAAAGTTTTTTTGGATGGGGAATTCTCCCACCATGTTTCTGGCCAGCGGAGCGGCCACAAACCCAAGGAGGCCCATTAAGGAACCCACGACCCCATAAGCAACCTCGGGCAGGTCAATCAGCCGGTTGTAATTGCTGGAGAAGGTCAGAAACAGCCGGATAAAGCTGTCACAGACCAGCGCGGCCAGCACGAGGGACAAGATCCTCGGGGTTCTGAAGACATGGGATGCACCACGTGAGATATTCCGGAGGGCTTCGCCCGGGCTGGAATGGGTTTTTTTCTCTGAGGTGCCCGGTGGTTCGTGCATGGCAAGGGCCACAACAAAGCAAAGCCCGGCGGTGACCATCGTGGCATAGACGGGAAAACGCGTTGTGGGAGAAGGGTCTGAAAGCCCCCAAAAACCGGTGACCGCAGACATCACCGAAGCATCAAAGAGGGCTGCACCACCAAGCATGGCCACAAAAAATGATGTGGATTGCCAGCGCATCAGCGAGGCCAGAACTTGAGGCCATGCTTTTTCACGGTTTTCCGAAGGGAGGGAATCATACGCCAGGGCCTCATCCGCCCCGCTCGCACTGGCCTCTGCCGCACCACTCAAAAATCTGTTCAGCACCAGCCACCAAAAGAGGCTGCCTCCCGCTGGCGCAAAGGCAAAAACCGCCATCTCCGCAACCATGAGTGCCGCAGCAAAAACCACCATATTCTTCCTGCCAATGGCATCAGCAAGGGCCCCAGACGGAATTTCCAGCGTGATAATTGCCACCGCCCACACCACATTCAGCAGGGCGTATTGTTCCAGCGTTAGCCCGAGATCCAGGAATAAAACCCCAAGAACCGGATAATAAAACCGGGCATTAAAAAGCACCCGGAAGGCAATAAACAGCGGAATGTTTCTTGCCATGAGATCGCGAAAACTGAACCGGGCCTAAGGCGCGGAACGGCGGGCTGCCGAAATCATTTTCTCAAAATCCGCAGCCGAGGTTTCAATCAGCGAAAGCGGTCCGGTCATTTTCACATACACATCCCCCTGCGGGCTTTCGAGGATCGCCCCGCGCATGGCAAAACCCTCCAGCGGCACGGAAGGTGTGCCCGGCATCCCGCTCAGAAAGGTGCCCGTGGCCTCTACAAACGTGATCTCCTTGCCATTGATGGTTTCTTTTTTCGACGAGGACTTGCCGTCCTCAAATTGGGCCACCCAGCGCTGCACATTGGCTTCCACGGTGCCGCCCTGACCCGGCCCAAAATGAAAAAAAACAACATCCGCCGTCGCCCCATCGTTCCCTTTCACCATCAACTGGGCCTTGCGCATCGGGGAAGCCGCAGCAATCCATCCCCAGCCCGCAGGACGGTCAAACGCAAATTCGCCCACCGTGAATTCAATGGGCTCAGCTGCATCGAGGGTCAGGGCAGCGCATGTTGATACAAAGGCGAGGAGGAGTATGCGTTTCACGGCCTCCAAGAAATCATGGGATGCCAACTTTCGCAAGGCGGGATGCGGGAGGGAGGAAGTCCTGACCAAAACAGGAAAATTTTTACCACAGAGTACACGGAACACACGGATCAAAGAGGGTTTCAGATTTCTCCTGCTCCGTGTTCTCTGTGTAATCCGAGGCGGGCTTTCGGGATTCGGGGCTTACGCGCTTGCTTCGAAAATTGCATTGCCTTCGGGCCGGCTTCGCTGACATGGTTTGCGTCATGATGCGCACTGCCATTTTTGCTTTTCTGCTTTCCGTTTCCCATGCGTTTGCCGGCCAGTTGGATGTGGCGGTGATCCGGTATGCCGAGGCCAAAGACCCGGGGGCACTTGGGGAGGCGTTGGCGCAGGTTCGTTTAGCGGAGGTGACGGATGCGGATCGCACGCGGACGTCTGTTTCCCAGCTCAAAAACGGGACCGTGCTTTTTGCGCAGAGCTTTCCTGCCAATCCGGGCTCAAAGTTTGCGACCTCGACCCGTGTGGGCAATGTCCGTGCGGATGTGGAGGGGGCCTTGAGTGCGGGCTCCCTCGATCTTTCGATTGCGATCAATGAGGGCGTTCAGGCCGGACTTCGCAACTTTCAAAAACGCAACTACGCTGGCCGGGCAGCCATCACACCGGGGCCCGCCACGCTGATCTCAATTCGCCGGGTTGAGAACACCGCCCCGAAGGTGCTCAAAGGTCAGTCCAGCCCTTCCAGCGAAGTTTTCACCATCATTCTTGTTGCCCAATTCACACCCTGATCTCGCGGGGGCTGACCATGGGTGATTGTGGGGATTTGACCAAGGGGCATGGGCGTCGCGGTAGCCCGGCGGGCTTCACCCTCATTGAGCTGTTGGTTGTGATTGGAATTTTGGCGGTGCTGATTGCCCTTCTCGCGCCTGTGCTGCCAGGAATTCTAAAAAAGGCGGACCGGGCAAAAGCCACGGGGTTGATGCGGAGTGTTGGCACGGCGGTCTTTGCCAAGGCCTCAGAAAACAATGGACGCCTGCCGGGGCCGCTCTGGCCGGGTCAGGTTGCGGAATATGACAAAAACCGCAATGGTCGCTTGATCGTGGAACTAGGTCCATTTCTCGGGGTCGAGGCCCGGGATGAGCCATTTGTGGTGAATGGATTCCTGACCGGGTCCGTGCGCCGCTCGCTGCCAGGCACCAGCCCCAAAAATATCCGTCTCTACGTCATGAATATGGCCGTTGACTCACCGGACGGACCGATCAACCCTTGGGGCTCCGCCGCCGATCCCCAGCCGGGATCCCCTCTTTTGCTATCCGCCTTGCCACCGTCTGCCCGGTCCAGCCTCCCCATGCTGAGCGAGGCGTATCAGTCCCATCCCGCCGTGGCCAGCGCCCCGTGGAGGGCCTCCACTCCCGAAAAACCTCCCCATGGCGATCGGCCGCTTCAGCTTTTTTTCGATGGGAGCGTGCGGGACACCCAATAGAACTTGCGTCCAATGAGCCATCCCTTTACGTTCCTCGTGCGATGAGCGCACAAAGTCCGATCGCCTACGACTCGAAGGTCGAGGGAAACATCATTTTTACCAAAGTTGACGCCGCAATCAATTGGATGCGGAGCAACTCGTTATGGCCCATGCCCATGGGCCTTGCCTGCTGCGCCATTGAGCTGATGGCTGCGAGTTCTTCCCGGTATGACATTTCCCGTTTTGGTGCGGAAGTGATGCGGTTTTCTCCGCGTCAGAGCGACGTCATGATTGTGGCCGGCACGGTCACTTACAAAATGGCGTTGGCTGTCAAACGTGTGTGGGACCAAATGCCTGAGCCCAAGTGGTGTATTGCCATGGGAGCCTGTGCCTCCAGTGGCGGTATGTATCGCAGTTATGCGGTGCTTCAGGGGATTGACCATCTGATTCCCGTGGACGTCTATATTTCCGGTTGTCCACCCCGCCCCGAGGCGTTGTTGGATGGTCTCATGAAGCTGCAGCGCAAAATCATGGGCGAACATTCTGTTGAAGACCAGAAACGTGCGCTTGTGGAAACCCTATGACAAGCGAAGACGCTGCAAAGTTGCTGACTGGACAATTTCCGAATGTTGTTTCGGGCAGGTCTGATTTTCGTGGGGAAGTGGGGCTGACCGTTCCCAAGGAATCCCTTCACGCGATGGCCGAGTACAGCAAGTCCGAGTTGGGATTTGATTATCTTTTGGACATTTCGAGCGTTGACCACTTTGGTGACGAACCGCGATTTGAGGTTGTGTACGAACTTTGTGTTTTGGAATCAGGAACGCACTTGCGTCTGAAATGCTGGGTTTCCGAGGATGAGCTCGAGGTGGCATCAGTCGCGGACCTTTGGCCCACGGCGGACTGGCATGAGAGAGAGGTCTTTGATATGATGGGGATCCGGTTTGCCGGGCATCCCGACCTTCGTAGAATTTTAATGTGGGAGGGCTACCCATACCACCCGCTTCGCAAGGATTTTCCGTTGGAAGGAAAACCCAGCGATGTGCCGGACGTTGCGTTCACCGATGCGGCTCCCCTGGCAGGCGGACCATTCGTCACTTCGCCCACCGACGGAATCACCCTCGTTCGAGAGCCCCGGGCCCGGAGACCCGGCGATTTGCCCCCTCAGGAACAATTCATCGCTGAACCTTGATCTCAGAACCTGGAAGTCTTGCGGAACTGATCTCCCGTATTGAACCCTGCTCTCAGATCGCCCTGGATACTGAGGCAGACAGCCTGCACAGCTACTTCGAAAAGCTCTGTTTGATCCAGCTGAGCAGTCGCGAGGAACATGTCCTCATCGACCCGTTGGCTCACTTGGACCTGCAGCCTCTCTTTGATGCGCTCGCAAAAAAGCGCATCGTGTTTCATGGGGCCGATTACGACATGCGCCTGCTGAACCGCACGCTGAATGTCCAATTCGAAGACATGTTCGATACCATGATCGCTTCACGGCTTTGTGGTCTCAAGGAGCTCGGTTTGGCGGCTCTCGTCGAAAAGTATTTTAATGTCAAACTCTCCAAGGCCTCGCAAAAGGCGAACTGGGCCCTGCGGCCACTCTCCGATCAGATGGTCGAGTATGCGATGAACGATACCCGCTATCTGCTGGATCTTGGCGAAATTCTGGATGCGGAACTCCGGCGTTTGGGACGTTGGGAGTGGTTTGAGCAATCGCGCGATCGCATGATCGCCGCTGCCAGAGAAACCCGCGCCCGTGATGAAAACAAAGCGTGGAGGATCTCGGGTTCGGCCGCCCTCACCAACCGCGCCCAATCGGTGCTGCGCATTTTGTGGCAATGGAGGGACAGTGAAGCCCAAGCCTGGGACCGTCCGGCTTTCCATGTCCTGGGCAACGAGGACCTGCTCCGCATCTCCGAAAAAAGCGTTCAGGGAGAGGCGTTCTCCACGCCACGGATGAGCAGTCGCCGCCGAAAAAGTTTTGAAGTGGTTTTGGCGCTTGCTCTCCAAATCCCTGAGTCCGAGTGGCCGAAGCAAGACAAAGTGCGAAGAAAACGCCCCTCGCGTGAACAACTGGCACGGTTGGACCAAATCCGGGCTCTGCGGGACCGGGTTGCCAAGGAACTGGATCTTGATCCTTCAATTATTGCTCCGCGTCAGGCCCTTGAAGCGGCCTCCGAAGATCCGGAGACGGATGCTCTGATGCCATGGCAGCGTCAGCTCCTCAATCTGGCTGCCAGCTCACAGCCGCTTCTTTCCGCCGTCTGATTTCCCATGACACCGGCCCGTTTCGGAAACGATATCATCGGCTTGGCTTTGCAGGAGGACCTTGGTGCGGGCGATGTCACCACAGAACTTTTCATGGGAAACCGACACGTTATCCGTGCCCGGATCGTTGCCAGGCAGGAATGTGTGTTTTCCGGAGGAGATGTAGCGCGGGAAGTCTTTATGAGGGTGGACCCGTCCATACGAATTTTCGACGTCCAACCGGAGGGGTCTCAGTTATCACCCGGCGCTTCGGCCATGGAGCTGGAGGGTCCTGCGGCGAGTCTCCTCACAGCAGAGCGGGTGGCTTTGAATTTTCTTCAGCGGTTGAGCGGGGTTGCAACCCTGACGCGGCGCTATGTGGATGCGGTGCTCGGAACAAACACAAAGATCCTCGACACAAGAAAAACCACGCCCGGCCTCCGTGTGCTGGAAAAAGCGGCCGTCCGGGCCGGAGGTGGAACCAATCACCGCATGGGGCTTCACGATATGGTGATGGTCAAAGACAATCATCTTGCCGCCGGGGGCAGCATCGTGGGTTTGCAACCTGCCATCCATGAGGCGAAGAGACGGGGGCTGCGTGTGGAAATTGAAGTTGATACCCTGGCCCAATTGAAGGAGGTGCTGGCATTGGAGGGGGTGGATGTTGTTTTGCTTGATAACATGAGCCCCGAAGTCCTTCATCAGGCCATCCTCCTGCGCAAACCTGGTGTGGCCTTTGAGGCCAGCGGGGGAATCACCTTGCAAAACATTGCCGCAGTCGCCGCTACTGGCGTGGACTTTATTTCTATCGGTGCCCTCACTCACTCCGCTGTGTGCGTGGATCTGGCGCTGGATTTTGAGTGAGATTTATTTTTGGACGAAGAGTCATCTCTTCTCACGCAACGGTCGGCGAGGGACCGCCAACCCTACCACCCAAAGGGGCGCTTCGCGCTTGCGCCAGCTCGTTCTTCTCAGGTAGGGCGCGGCAGTCCCCTGCCCGCCGACTTTTTTCTTTTATGAAGCAGTGGGGGAGGGCCCAATGTCCTTACCCCGGAATGGAAATCTTTTAGAATTTGTCCAATGGAGCCAGAGCGTGGAGAACCCTCCGAGAATGAGGTTGGCACCAATGATAATTCCAAAAAGCACATCACGCTCACCCACGGTTTTTGTGAAAAGGAGCACTGCCCCAATGAGCATGCCAAGCCCCGTGAGCAGCGTTCCCACATAGTGGAGAAATGGCCGGCTGCGGATGGCGACACCAATATGAGCCAGGCCGTTGATTCCAAAGGCAACCCCAAACAAACCACCGGCCCAACCCGCCAGATTTTGTGTGTCGAGCAGAAGGGCTCCGCCGGCAGCAATATTCAGAATCGCAAAAAAGATTGTGCCAAGAATTTGACTCCACACCCTGCCATGGAATGCATAAACAATTTCTGAAATCCCGGAAACAATCAGAAAAATAGCCAGGATCCAGATTGAGCGGTGGGCGGCCACGGCGGGGGCAAGGAACGATCCGACTCCAAGGCCGATGGCCAACAGACCGAATGCTGCCGAGGCCGGGACCGTTGGCGCTTTCTCTTTCCAAAACCGATTGTCCCCGGTTTCGGTCCTGGCGATGGGGACCAACCCTTGCGCCTTCTCAATCCGCTCCATCTTGCGGCGAAGACGGTCAGCCCAGTCCTGGCACTGATTGCTGAAAAACGAATAATAATGACCGTCATCAATCTCCGAAAGGGCCTCCTCGGCAGCTGCCGGATGGAACTTTCTGCCAACAAGCCAGTAACCGTTCTTGGAAATGTCCTCCAGATTATTGATTGGTTTCCCGAATTCCTCCTCGCTGAACCGCTTGCCCTTCTCGCTGTAGCCAATGTTTTTGAAGACCCGGTCCCCCTCGATAAAAAAGAGGTGCTCATGCACAAACTCAATATTGAGAGCATCTCCCAAGCGGTTGTTGGTGACAGGCGCGATCCACGAAAAACCATCAAGATAACGTTTGCCGAACTGACAGTATGGTTGGGTTTGTTCCAAGGGAATCCGGGGAGTTACGCTTTGAGCACTTCGGTGGCGACCCTGAGCGTTTCCTGAATGTCGGCATCCGAGTGGGCCAGGGATAGGAATCCTGCCTCAAATTGGGAGGGAGCAAAATAGACGCCCCGCTCAAGACAGCCATGGAAAAACTTCGCAAAGGCGGTCGTGTCACTGCCCTTGGCGTCAGCCAAATTCCGAACCGGCCCCTCCCGGAAAAACAGGCAAAACATCGAGCCGATCCGATGAAACGTCATCGGGCGTCCTGCAATGGCTTCCCGCACGCCGTCTTCAAATTTCTGTCCGATTTCCTCAAGCCTTGACCAACCTCCCAACCGGATCAACTCACGAAGTTGGGCAAGGCCCGCCGCCAGTGCCAAGGGATTCCCGGAAAGGGTCCCCGCCTGATAAACCGGCCCGGTGGGCGAAAGGCAGTCCATAATCTCCGCCCGTCCGCCAAAGGCTCCCACGGGCAACCCCCCACCAATCACTTTCCCGAGAGCCGTCAAATCGGGGGTGATCCCAAAAATTTCCTGCGCTCCCCCCGGTGCCAGGCGAAACCCGGTCATCACCTCATCAAAAATTAACAAAGCTCCCTCTTTGGCAGTGATCTCGCGAAGAAATTCCAGATACCCTGCCTCCGGTAAATAGAGTCCCGCATTGGCGGGAACCGGCTCAAGAATCACAGCAGCAATCTCTCCCGGATGGGCAAGGAATGCGGCACGCACCGCCTCCGGGTCATTGAAAGGGATGGCAATCGTCAGTGCCGCAAGGGCCGCCGGGATCCCCGCACTGTCCGGTTGCCCATTCGTGAGTGCTCCACTCCCGGCTTTAACCAACAGGGAATCGACGTGACCATGATAACAGCCGTCAAATTTGATGATCTTCTCGCGACCTGTGAAACCACGGGCCAGCCGGATCGTTGACATCGTGGCCTCCGTGCCGCTGTTGACCATGCGGACTTTTTCCACGGATGGCACCAGTTCGCAGATCGTCTCCGCCATTTGAACTTCCAGTGGATTCGGTACCCCGAAACTCAACCCCGACGGTGCCACGCCACAAACCGCCGCAATCACCGCATCAGGAGCATGACCCAGAATCGCAGGGCCCCAGGTTCCGACATAATCGATCAGCTCCCGGCCATCCACGGTGTGCAACCGGCAGCCTGCCGCGGATGACACAAAAAAGGGCTCCCCCCCCACAGCCCGGAACGCCCGCACCGGCGAGTTAACCCCGCCGGGAATACGGGCAAGGGCCTTCTGAAAAAGCTCTTTGGAGTTCATCACTTATCAATGCCTCAGAATCGATGAGATGGCAACATCCTGAAAATGAGGGGCGTGGCTCACAGTCGGAATGTTCCCTTGAGTTTGTCAGACAGTCTGGGAACGAGCGGGGTGAAGGGATCGGAATCCAGATAACCCAGAGAAAGAAGCAGCGGTTTTTCGATATCCAGAATTTCGTTAATCATTTCCCGGGGTTTCTTCAGATGTTTGGCAATGGAATGTGCGTAGACCTTCGGACGGCAGGTTGCAATGGCCTCTTCTGTCATGGAGCAGTTTATAAAAGTGAGGACATCCCGCGCTGCGGGTTCAAATGGTGCGCAAAGCTCCTCATACCGAACTTCAAGATAGCGGTCGTGCAACATCGCGCCATACGTGCATCCCACCGTCACACTATTGACCCAGTGCAAGGCATTAAAAATATGACTGCATTTTTTGTAGTTTGCACTGCTGAGCCGGAGCGTTCGCCATGTGCGAATGCGGTCCGTATTAAAATAGATTTTTTTCCAGAAGGGTGTGCGGGGGGCGGTGTGATCACTAAAAGCGACATCCCTTCCATCGCGAAGAAGATGGATGTAGCGTGGTCCGGAAAAAGAAAATCGAGCACGGGAACAATGTAGGCCGTTTCGCATAATTTCCACCCCCAGGGCTTCCCCGCCGAGTGGCCCTCCAGATGTGCGTCAAAAGTCTTTTTGATCAGCTCGGCGAGGCGGAAATCCGGCGGAGAGAAGTTTCTCCAGAGAGGACTGTAGTCAGGGTAATAATTGCAAACGAGATATTCGACGAGTTCCAACACGTCAACCGAGTCACGGGAATCATTTTGGTGCGCACCAAGAAAAAATCCGCCGGCCTCCACAAGCTCAGCCAGCAGACGGCTTCCGGAATGCGATTTGTTGAAGATGATGACTGGTGGGGTGAATTGTTGAAAATGCGCACGCAAATTTTCAAATAGGTGGGCATTTCCAGTCATGGTTGTGACAAGATGATGTCAAAATATCTGGACGGGATGAACAGAATTTTCGAAATTCCCAAAATCAACGGGAAACAAATAAACAATCCTGAAAATCGTGTTGCCTCCATAACCCTCAGTTTCTGATGCACCCTGTCATTCACAGAAAATTCGGCGAAATATGCGCGGATCGTCATGCCGGGGGGGATGTGCTTGAGATCGGGGCTGTTGCTTCGGATGACAGCCTGCTGTGTCTCGCTTGTCTGAGCGGGGCGAGGAGCCGGGTTGGTCTGAATCTGGAAGACGCCTCCCATTATCACGATTTTGATATTCTAAGTGGAAATGCAAACGCCATGCATTGTTTTCCAGACCGGAGTTTTGACACGATTCTTTGCAACGCCACCTTGGAGCACGACCCCTTCTTCTGGAGGACGCTCTCGGAAGTCCGCCGGGTTGCACGAAGCGGGGCGCTGGTTGTGATTGGTGTGCCCGGTTATGCACAAATCAAATGGGACTCGCCGAAGGAGCGGTTCTTGCGTGTTGTTTCAGGCGGCAGGCCCGACTGGCTCCGCGCCTCAACCCCCACCCTGCATATTCATAATTTTCCCGGTGACTACTACAGATTTTCGCCGCAGGCGGTTCGGGAAGTCTTTTTTGAAGGGTTTGTCGAGGTGCAGGTTGATGTGGTCCTTGTGCCGCCGCGCATTATTGGATCGGGGATTCTGGCATAGGCGGGCACGACTGACCATAATAAGCCGAGGTGCCGTGTTTTCGCAGAAAATGCTTTTCTTTCAGGCACCCGGGCAGGGGTTCGCTCCGGGGATCGATGGCAAGGGTTTTTAATGCCATCTCCGCGACGATTTCCAAAGCCTGGGCGACTTCGACCGCTTTTAGACCGGAGCTTCCCCAGGTGAAGGGGCCGTGGTTTCTGACCAGGACCGCAGGGATGTCGAGGGGATTGATTTCCGAGAACCGCTCAACAATCACCTTTCCGGTTTCCCACTCATAGTCCGAACTGACCTCCATTTCGGAGAGGGCGCGGGTCACGGGCACCGGGCCACGAAAATAGTCGGCATGGGTTGTTCCGAAAACGGGAATCTCGCTCGCCGCCTGGGCAAATGCGACGGCATTGCGGGAGTGGGTGTGCACGACGGAACGGATTTCGGGAAACCCCAGAAATAAACAGCGGTGGGTTGGTGTATCGGATGACGGGCGCAGGGTGCCTTCCAGCACCCGGCCTTCGAGATCCAGGACCACGATGTCCGCCGGCACAAGGCGGTCGTAGGCAACGCCGCTGGGTTTGATGGCAAAAACCCCTGGGTCCCGGTCACAGATGCTCACATTGCCAAACGTCAAATCCACCAATCCGCATTTTGGCAGCGCCCGGTTTGCCTCGCAGCATTCGGATTTCAGATCATGAAAATTCATATCCTACTTTGCTTTTAAAAGGCCGCGAAAAACATTTTCGCCGGGGTAGGGGACGCAATCAGGTTGGGGCGTGAACACCTCGGCGAAGCCGAGAAGTTTGAAAGCATCAAAAAGGGCCGCGCCGCAGTGGCTGAACGCCACGGCAGCGTGGTGATGAAACCGTCCGAGCAGGACATGACGGTAAAACCGGCTGAAGCCCGGCAGGTAGGCGGTGCCGGTAGCACCGAAGGTTTTGGGATCAAGGTCGAGGAAGTGTCCCTCAATGATGTAAGCGCGCATTTGGTCGCCGGTTCCATGCACTTGAACCACAGTGATTGGGGAGCCAATGAACTGACCCTCCAGCGTGCCGCGGGTGATGTCGGCAGGCGTTTCCGGCTCCATCAAACGCTTCATAATGACTTGATACTTCATCTCCGGGTTTTTCAGCAGTTTGGGAGCGGCATTGCCGCAGTGAAACATTCCGACCATGTCCTTGATGGGATATTGTTTCAGGCTTTCGTGGAGATCTTTGGGTATGCTGTGATTGATGTCGAGAATGGCCACGGCATTGTCCGAGGCGTATTGGGCAAGCAACTCGGCGATGAGCGAGTAGCAGTCATTTTCGCAGGCGATGGGAAATCCGCCCTGGGCCATCCGGCCGTTGATATAGCATGGCACGTGCTTGAGGCTGAACTCCTGCTCGCTCCAGCACTGGGTGGCCGCACCGGAAAGCTTGAGGCGGTCGCGAAAGTTCTTGATCGCTTTTTCATAGGTGGACAGCCGGCCCACAAAATCTTTGTCATCGGGAATGCTCGGAGTTTCCCGCTTCATCTCCGTGGCGATGTCGGCGGCCCCCTCCGACTCCCGGATGCGTTTGATTTCATTTTGCAGGTCAAAAAGCCCGAGTTCTTCGACCTCAACCCCGATCGAATTCACGGAGGCGAGGTTGTAATTGCAGGTCTCAAAGTCGCGGGGACGGGGCCCGAATAATCCCACCGTGGCATGTTTTGTTCCTTTGACAATTTTGGTGATTTTTAGGAAGTGCGCGATTTCCATGACGCCCTCTTCCGCGCTCACCACGGGCACCTCCGGAATATGAACCCTCGAGAGCAGGCCGCGCTTGCCCACGCCAAGAACGGCGGAGAGCAGCCCGCAAAGGGCATCTCCGCGTTTTTGCAGCAGCGAGGAGCCGGACTCTTCCGCCGCCGCCAGCATCATCACAGGACCTGGAAAATTTTTGATAAACCAGGCATCTTCAATCTCCGGCGAAAAGTTGCCGAGATAAAACACCACAGCATCACAGCCGGCCTGAACAAGTTGACGGGCTGCGTCAAGCGCGTGCTCCTTGGTTTCAATAATGGCCGATTCGCCCGCCGGGGTGGTGAGTTCGATGCCTGCTGCCTGAGCGGCTGCGAGCAAGCGCCGGGTGCGCTCGTCGGAGAGTTCCCGGGGAAAACAATTTCGTGAGGCGGAGACGAGGCCGAGTTTGATGTCGGGCGAATAGGTGCCGAGTGGGAGATACATGGGTTTGGTTTAGTAAGGAATTTTCAGCGAATGCTGTTTTTGATTTTTAACAGAGCGGCCATCAATCCGGAGAGGTTCGCAGATTTGTTCACCCCTCCAAAGGCATCGTGCAACTGACGGTAGAGGCTATAAAGCTGATTGTAGGTTTTGCGGGCGGCGGGCTGCGGTTTGTATTGGACGGGTTTCAGCGACGTCATGGCTTTTTGAGCTGTCGGAAAGTCCGGGTGCTCACCAGCCAGGACCGCTGCCGAAATGGCAGAGCCGAGGGCACACGCCTGACTTGAGCCGGCAACGTGCATGGTGCGTCCGGTGACATCAGCATAGATCTGCATCAGCAGGGGACTCTTTTCAGCGATACCGCCTGCACAGACGATGCGCTTCACGGGCACGCCGTACTCTTCAATCCGTTCAATAATGGCACGCGCCCCAAAAGCCGTTGCTTCAATCAACGCGCGATAAATTTCTGCCTGGGTGGTGTGAAGGGTTGAACCAATGAGAAGACCCGAGAGCATGGGATTCACAAGAATGGTGCGGTTCCCATGATTCCAGTCCAAGGCGAGCAGGCCGCTTTGACCCGGTCCCTGCCGAGCTGCTTCCTTCTCCAGCTTGCCATAAAGGGAGGTGTCTCCTTGGCAAACCGTTTCGATCCACCATTTAAAAATATCGCCAACCGCCGACTGCCCGGCCTCAATGCCATGGAAACCGGGGAGAATCGCGCCTTTCACAATCCCGCAGATCCCGGGAATGTCGGCCACATTTTTCCCCACGGGCACCACGGCACAATCGCAGGTGGACGTGCCGATGACCTTCACCAGCGTCCCCTCGGCAATTCCGCTTCCGATAGCGCCGTAATGGACATCCATCTCGCCAATGGCAATCGGAATCCCTGCCCGCAATCCAAGACGTTCCGCCCATTCCCCACAAAGCGAACCGGCGGAGGCGGTCGCATCATAGGCCGTCTCGTAAAGCCGGTCACGGAGAGCTGCCAGCTTCGGATCCAGCTTCGAAAGAAATTTTTTGTCCGGCAGGCCGCCCCACTCGTCACAATAAAGTGCCTTGTGGCCCGCCGCACAAACCCCCCTGCGGATTTCCCCGGGGTCACTGATCCCGGCAAGGATCGAAGGAATCCAATCCGACAGTTCAACCCAGGAGAATGCCGCTTCAAAGACCCTGGGATCGGTTTTGAGGCAGTGCCAGATTTTGCTCCAAAACCATTCCGAGGAATAGGTGTTTCCACACTTGGCAATAAATTGCGGACGGTGTTTGGCAGCGAGTTCCGTGATCCGCGCCGCCTCCCGCCAACTGGTATGGTCCTTCCAAAGCCAACACTGCGCATTCAAATTTTTCCGCCATGTGGGAAGCATGCCCAACGCGCGATTGGTTTTGTCCACCGGGATGGGACTTGACCCGGTCGTGTCGACCCCGATCCCGACAATCCGATCCGCACGAAAGCCTTTGGTTTTCGCAGCGAGCGCCAGAGCACCACAAACACTCCTTTCCAAACCTGCCACATATTCCCCCGGGTGTTGGCGGGCAAGAAGGTGGTCCCTCCCATCGAGAAGGACCCCCTGTTTCCCCGATCCATAATCCACCACGCAAGAGCCAAGCTCTTTGCCATCGGTGCACCGTACCACCAAGGCACGCACCGAATTCGTTCCATAGTCAATTCCCAGGGAGAAGCTCATCGCCACCACAAAAGAGCGTGATCCCGGACTTGTAAACCGCCAAATTACTTGACAGTAATGTCAGACCAATGAATCCGGTGTCCATGAACGATGTGGCGGCGAAGGCGGGGGTTTCAAAAAACACGGTTTCTCTCGCCCTGAGAAGCGACCCTCAGATCCCTGAGAAAACCCGTGTGCGGATTGCAAAAATTGCCTCGGTAATGGGTTACCGCAGAAATCCGGTGGTGGGCGAATTGATGGCGCGCTTGCATGCGGGTGGCACCCAGCGATTCCGCTCCGCGCTGGCCCTGGTGAATGCGAATCAGGACCGGGGCGCATTTTCCAATCACCCGACCATTCCGGTTTTTGTGAAGGGCTGCCGGACCCGGGCTGCCGAATTGGGATACCATCTCAATGTGTTTTGGATGCATGATCCCTCCGTGCGAGCCGGGCGGTTGATCCAGATTTTTAAAGCCAGGGGGATTCCAGGAGGCCTCATTGTCGGTCTTTTGAAAGAGAACCGCATTGCGGAATCGTTTCTGCCGGTGATTGAGGCCTTCCCCTTTGTGGTGACCGGTGTGCGAACCCGCGAGCCGGCCCTCTCTTTTGCCTGCTCGGATCATCACATGGTTGCCCTTCGGGCCTTTGAAAAAGCGTTGGAGATGGGCTTCAAACGTCCCGGTTTGGTTTTGGACCGGCAAATTGATGCCTTGGTGGATTTCCGGTTCAGCGCCGGATATCGGACCGGTCAACAAAACGTTCCCAAACGCAGGAGACTTGAGCCGTTTTTTGAAGTTCAGGAGGCCCGGCAGGACAGGCGCCTGTTTCACAAATGGCTGAAGGCGGAGAAGCCCGATGTGGTTTTTACCCTTTACAATGAGGTGACGAATTGGATTGAGGAGTTTGGGATTCTGGTGCCCGATGGTATTGCCATGATTCAGTATGAGTGGAGGGAAAACCGTCCTGACGTGCCGGGGATCAATCAGCACAACGACCTCGCCGGTCAGGCGGCCGTCGACATGCTTGTCGGGATGCTCCACCGGGGTGAGCGGGGAGCCCCGCCCTTTCCTTTGGCAACCTTCATTGGTCCGTCATGGATGGATGCCGGATGAGGAAACTTCCAATCGTTTTCTTCCGTGAGCGGGGCTTCACTCCATTGAAGAAAGCTTAACTCCTATCAATGCGCCCCTTGGTGTTTCAACGTCATCCGTTTTCGGCCCTCGCGATTCTGATATTTCTCAGCCTGGTTGCTTTGCCAACTCTGGCAGCTGTCCGGTTATCCGGCGTCATCCCTGGATCCATTGCCCCGTCGGTTCTGATTGTCTTTTCGATCTGGGTTTATTTTTTGTTGGCTTACGACAAAAAAAGAGCCCTGACCAATCAGTGGCGGGTTCCGGAATCCACGCTGCATTTCTTTGAAATGCTTGGTGGCTGGCCCGGCTCGTTTATCGCTCAGCGCCGCTTCCGCCATAAAATCTCGAAGACATCTTATCAGTTCACGTTTTGGATCATCGTGATCGCTTACCAGGTGGTGGCATTTGACTTTCTAAACGATTGGAAACTCTCGGGTTTTGTGATGGCGTTTGTCTTCGGTCACAATTAGCAAACCGGGGCACGCGCCGGCTGCTCGTGCTGGTTCTTGAAGCTCCTGGCAAAACAAGACGTTTGCGGGATGGCGTGTTCGCAAGTAGAAGAGGGGCGTGGCAGAAGAGCGTCTGAAGCAACAAGATCCGGAGTTTGTGAGGGAAACCTTTGCGGGGATTTCTTCGCGTTATGATGTGGCCAATCACGTCTTGAGTGGCGGAATCGATTTTTTGTGGCGGGCCAAAGCGGCCAGGCTTATTGCGGCTGCGGGTCCGGCAAAGATTCTGGATCTGGCCACGGGCAGCGGGGACCTTGCGGTGGCCCTGGCGAGGGCCTGTCCGCAGGCGCAGGTGGTTGGCGTGGATTTTTGTTTGCCCATGCTGGAGATTGCACAAAAAAAGGGGGTGCCCTCCCTGATCCAGGGGGATGGGTTGGCTCTGCCTTTTCTTGATGCCTCCTTCGACGCGCTCACCGTGGCGTTCGGCTTGCGCAACATGGCCTCATGGGATGGGGCCCTTAATGAAATGGCCCGCGTGCTAAAACCTCATGGTCTTCTTCTGGTGATGGATTTTTCGATGCCAACCAACCGGATTTTGCGGGCTCTCTACCGTATTTATCTGCATCATGGCCTCCCCCGCATCGCCGGGCTGCTCACCGGCCGGCCGGAGGCGTATGATTATCTGGGAGAATCGATCGAGAAGTTCCCACGCGGCGAGGCCATGCTCAAGCTGGTGGAATCCTGCGGGTTTCAGGCCCCCCGGGCGTTTCCCTTAGCGTTCGGGGTGGCTGCTATGACGGTCGCGCAACGAAAGCCATAACGTCGAGGATCCGGTCTCCCCGGGGAAATCCGGAAGCCTCTCCGGCTGTTCGATGATGAACGGCGCTCTGATGGATTTTTTCAAAAGCTTTCCCAGCTCATCCTGCGAAATGCGCGAACAGTTCGTGGAAACCAGAAGGCGGGCCTTGGGCGTTGCACAGGCAAGAGCCAATTCCACCAAAGCGGGCAGATCACTCTCTGCACGAAACACACGTCCCCCACGTCCCCGGGAAAACGTTGGCGGATCGAGGATGATCAGATCAAAAGTTTCCCCCCGCCTGGCAAGACGGGGCAACACATCAAACACATCGTCCGCCAGAAATCGGTGACCGGTTTCGTCGAGCCTATTCACAGCAAAGTTTCTGCGCCCGCGGGTGAGAGATTGTTTGGAAAGATCGAGGCTGGTGGTGCGTGCTCCGACACTCGCCCCACACACGGAGAACGAGCAGGTGAAGCTGAAACAGTTCAGAACCCTCTCCGGCTGGAATGACCTCACACGCTGCCGGTTGGCCCGTTGGTCCAGAAAAAGCCCGCACGAATAGCCCACCGAAAAATCAACCTCGTAATGAAGACCGGCCTCCTTTGAAAGATATCGTGCCTCAGAGTTTTGGGTTTCTCCCCAAACCTGTTTTGGGGCATCGGTGGCCCCCGGTCCCCTCACAAGTTTTCTGGCATAAATGGCTTCCAGAGGCGGACCAATCTCCGGGTGCCGGCGAATCTCATCGATCAAACCGGCTGGCAACCCGCCATCATGGGAAACCAAGCAAGCCGATCCAAAACGTTCGACCCAACATCCTGGTGAGGTTGCCAAGCGATAGCAGTCCGTGCCCCCGGCGATGAGGGTGGAAATGATTTCCTGAGGGAGCCACGCCAACTTGAAACCCTGTGTGTGGTCAGGATGCGTGTTCATCAGGGGGAAGAGGCAGTGGCGGCAACGGGCAATCCAAGGCATCAGCGATCGCTCGAAGCACCTCGTATTCATAGGGTGCAATCACGCCATCACTCGCGGCAGCCTGGGCACAAGCCTTCAAGACCGTGCGTTTGACGTCCGGCGAGGCCTCGGCCAGACGATCCAAAGCGCTGTCAATGGCCGCAATCTCGCACTGTTCACCCAGGGTCATGGTGAAGGACGATGGCTTGAACAGCAGCTCCCTCACCCCATCCTCAAATGCCGCCTGTCGGCCTTCCTGCTCAGGGTGGCCCACAAGTGCCAAAGCGGAGAGGAGGGTGTTGATATCGGGGAGGAGGGGAATGATGGAACGGAATCTGACTTTTGCGCCCGTGTTTTTGCTGAAATAGAGATCCAGATGCCGGAGGAGGATTTTCTGCAAAACAAACTCGAACAAATCAATTTGCTCGTCGCTTTCCATGAGGTGACGGACATTATTTCGAAACTCCTGATATTGCTCGTTTGAAAGGTAGCGGAGGGTCGGGATTGCAAGATCGATGAGCGCGATCCGACCGGCCCCTTCGATTTCCTGGCGTCTTTCAAAGAATTTCAGCATCTCCACCCGCGTTGGCTCGTCAATGGCGAGTCCTGTTAATTGTTTCGCCCGGCGCCCGTCATCGGCATCCAGCAGCAGCGAAAAAACCAGAGCCGTGGCCGGGTGCATTTCTCTTGCGGCATTTCTTGAAAACTCCGGCAATCCGGCGAGCAGAGCAGCTGCAAATCCGATCGGAGGTCCCCCGGGGTTGGCAAACACGCCCGCAGCCGAAGGGCGCCTGGGCAGGGGTGGCTTTTGGGTTGTTCTCGGAGGAGGAGTCGTGTCCACACTTGACGGATCAAAATCGGGAGCAATGGCCTTCACCCGCTCGGGAATGGGGGGGTGGGTTGCAAAGAGCTCAAAAATCGAATCCCCCATCCCATTTCCAAAATACATGTGACTCGCTTCTTCCGCGCGCGGGCTGGTCAGGCGTCCTGAGAATTTTCCGATTTTCCAAAGAGCCCCGGCAATTCCCTGCGGGTTGCGGGTGTATTGG
Organism: Terrimicrobiaceae bacterium; assembly: GCA_041738805.1. Classification (GTDB taxonomy): domain Bacteria; phylum Verrucomicrobiota; class Verrucomicrobiia; order Chthoniobacterales; family Terrimicrobiaceae; genus JAJTZA01. The sequence goes on from JBGSPC010000073.1 coordinate 38,220, forward strand.
ACAGCGGAGGCATCGGCCAGGAATTCCCGCTGACGGCTCACGGCGGATTTGATGAGGTTTCCAAAAAAAACGCCGATCCACCCCACCAGATAAAGTGCCAACCCCGTCCCAACCAAGGCAAGCACCAGACCGCCGGCCCCTTTTCTGTCGTCCCGTGAGTCACCCCCATCCGATGGCATGTAAAACGTGATCCGAAGCAGGATCCCGCCCAGAATCGCAATGCACAGGATGCCGTTCAGAAGCCCCATCAGACGAATATTAAGCTTCATGTCCCCATGAAGGATGTGACTGAACTCATGCGCGATCACACCTTGCAACTCATCGCGACTCAGGCGTTCCATGGCTCCCCGCGTGATCCCGATGGCGGTGTCACCCGGTCCGTGTCCCGCCGCAAACGCGTTGATGGCGGGGTCGGGGAGCAAATAAATTTCCGGCACCGGCACGCCGGAGGCGATAGACATTTCCTCAACGACATTGATCAGTCGCCGCTCGGCAGGATCTGCAGAGTGCAGATGCACCAACTCCCCTCCCAGCATTGTCGCTACAACCCGCCCGCCTTGCGAAAGTTCCACCATCTTTACCAAACTTCCGCCGGTCACGAGCAAAACCACGCCGCCAGCCACATAGAGGATCAGATCCGGATCGTGCCAGGGAATGTCGAAAATCAACGAAAAGATCAGATCCAAAACGACAATGATGCCCAGCACCGCCAGCCCGAAAAACACCACTAGAATCCCGGTCTTCTTGTGTGCGCGTTCCTGCCTGTCAAAAAAGTCCATATTGAAAGTAAACGAGCCACAATCCTCGCAATCACTTCCCCATCGGGCAAGCTTGGGAATTTCGAATCCCCGCGCGAATCAGGAATTTGAAACGCTCTAAGATATCAGGTGCAACCGGATTTATCGCTGTCCATGAGTAGATCGCTTGCCACATTGCCACAAATCGATCAAACAGGACAGAAGTGAAAGTTATCTTTGCCGTCGTCCTTGCGAAGTGTCCAAGATCAGCAGCCGGGCACACCTGCGCGATCATGAATTGGGCACTTTCCTTCCAGGAATTCGGCTGGGATGTCTGGCTGGTCTAGCACCTCAATGACGCGGAAATGGAAGCGTCCGAATCAGAACGGAGCCCGCAGGAAAAATTCTGGCATGACATCACGGCCAAATTCGGTTTTGCAGAGCGTCAATGCCTGATTGTCAACGGCGCAAGCCCGGACCTGGAAAACTTCCGGTCCTTTGCCGGCGATGCGGACTTGTTTTTTAACTACTCCGGGCAGTTCAAACGCCTGGACCTGATTCCCAAGCAGACCGTGAAATGTTACCTCGACGTGGATCCTGCGTTCACCCAGCTCTGGGTTGAGACATGCGGGATTGATATGAACTTTGCGGGTCATGACCGGTTTCTCACGGTGGGCACCAATCTCAATGGGGAGGATGTTCTGTTACCGCCCTCGAGCCAGGAGTGGATTCCAGTTGTCCCGCCGGTGGTCGCCGGTTATTGGCGCGACCGGATTGGAACGATCCTGCAGGAAGGCCCCTGGAGCACGGTCTCTCATTGGTATGGCTACAATGATCTTTTGTGGGGAGGACGCACATATGGCGGCAAGCGCCATTCGCTGCTCGAACTCCGCGAACTTCCGAAACTCCTCGGGGCCCCGATTGCCATTGCCACCGACTTGGAAAGATCGTGGGGCGACTATGATGAATTTGAAGCGGCGGGTTGGAACATTCTGCCTGCTGCGGAGGTTTGCAAAGACGTTGACACCTACCTGGGTTTTCTTGCGGCCAGCCGCGGGGAACTGGGCGTCGCGAAGCAGGGATACATCGTTTCCCGCGGGGGGTGGATCAGCGACCGCAGCGTCACCTACCTCGGCTTCGGTCGCCCCGTGCTTCTTCAGGACACAGGGTGGACGGCATCTCTTCCGCCGCAGCCCGGCCTCCTGCCATTCCGGAACACGGAGGAAGCCGTGGAAGGCATCCAATCCATCGAGGCCAATTACGCCGATCACAGCAGGGGGGCCTTATCTCTCGCTGAGACCATCTTTTCCCCCAAGGGGATCTTGGGCCCTCTTCTGAAACAGCTTTGAGTCTCAAAAGAGTTCGTAGTCACGATATATTCCATCCCTAAAGCTGCCCGCTACAATGCCCAAGTATTGTGGAAAAGGGGAGTGTTAAAAGTGGGGGAGGTGGATCGGGTGCTCCGTCGCGCGATGAAAAATCCCATGCGGCTTCGCCGCCACTTGCTCTCATCGCGCTCGGAGATCTCTATCCCCAAAGGCCTCAATCCTGCCCTCTTTTGATCACACCCGGGGACGTGTTGTGTGTGCTATTTGAAAAATTCTTTCAGGGCTTGGGTGACAGCGGAATTGATTCGTGCCTGACGGGCCCCTGCTGAAATTCCTGGCATGACGGCTCCTTTCGCGAAACCCCGGTAGACAAGTTTGTTGGTTTTGGCATCCAGAATATCGATCACAACGGCACCGTCATCAAATGTGTCTGGACGGCTTTTCTTCAACACGCCCCTCTCATGGGCTTCATTCATGATCGCATCAGCATCCCGCCCATAACCAAAATATTCCTGGTTTCTTGTGGTGGAAATGTTGCCTTGGCGCAAAAGCATGTGGGCAATGATGAGGTCGGCGTCGCCTTGCACCATCGACAGTCCATGACGCTGGAAATCGGAGGCGATGGCATTTTTTACCATCTGATTGACCTCTGCAGAGTCCTCCAAGGCTGTTGTGTTTCGAGCGAAGGGGTTTTTACGGACCTCCACGAAGCGGGCCGTTTGATAACCGCTGGAATGGCCCTTGGGTATTTCAAGGGATTGGCAGGCACAAAGGGCCGAGCAAATGGCGATGGTAAGAACTCTGAGTGTCATGTGGGGTGGTTGGAGGGATGGAGGGCTTAGCCGTTTCAGTGTCCGTCACTGAAGATAAAATTCGTCCAGGACTTCATGCGGAGCAAAACCTTCCGCAAAATCGAGAGGTGGGGCATGTGGTGGGTGTAGATGGCCACATTGCCGACGCTTCCGGGAACGATCTGAAACCTTGAAAGATCCTCTTCAAACTGGATGGAGACGATCACACGTCCGTCGCCTTTGATCTGTCCGGGGTCCACCAGGGCGCCACTTGGCACGAGCTGACCTTGCGGGATGTAGGCACCGGCACTTGTGACCTTGGCTTTGAAAAACCGGCCGGGCACCGCAGGAAGGATCACCTCAGCATCAGCCCCTTCGATAATTCTCTGCGAACTGTTTTGCAGGAAGGCCCCGGCAAAACTGGGCCGTTCACTGTGCATAAAAACGATGACCGGCCGGAGGGGCATGGGAACAACATACATCCCGGGGCGGAGGAAAAGCTGGACGACAATACCATCCGTCGGAGCCCGCACCACCGTTTGTTCAAGGTCATAGCGGGCGCTGTCCAACTCGGCCTGAAGGCGGGCAACGTCGGTATTCACGCCTTGGATCGCAGAGGCCGCGTCCAAGGCGGCACGCTCTGCCTCTGCCTGGGCGGCCTGAGCCTGACTTTGCGCTGCAAAATACTTCTCCTCCGTTTGCTTGAACTGCACTTGGGAGATGACTCCTTTTTCCAAAAGCGGCTTGGAGCGATCGTAAAGGTCCTTGGCCGCATCGCGGGTTGAAGACGCCGCCGCTGCATTTTGACGGGCGGTTTCCGCAGCAGACTGAAGTTGCTTCGTGGTCTGTGCCGCATCTGCCAACTCAGCCTCCTTGGCCTTTACGGCATTTTCATAACGCTCCGGCTCAATGCGAAAAAGCACATCACCGGCCTTAAGCGGCGTGTTCGGTTCGACGGGAACGTCAATGACCCGACCGCTCACGGTGGGCGTGATTGGTGTGGTCACAAAATAAAAGCGGCCCTCGGAACTGAAAGGGTGATTGTAGTTCATGGCCAGAACGAGGGCCGCAATCATCGCAACACCCCCCAAAGTGGCTGTGAGCAAACTGATCCAATTCACCGGAATTTTGAAAAGCTTGAAAATGCTGATTGCGATGGCCGCGTAGGTGAGAAGAAGGAGGAGTTCCATGGCTCAGGAATTTTGTTTGGGTTCGGATTTTTCCAGCCCAGCAAGGCGGGCCTCAAGGCGAGCAATCCGCTCTTCTTGCAAGGCAAGGTTATCTGCGGGTTTGGCTTTGCCTGCATAGGGACGGCCCGCGTAGCCACCCTCGGGGTGATACGTCGTGGCCCAAATCCAAAGAAACGGCCAGATGGCATGCAGGGTGAAGAGGCTCACCCAACCTGCCGTATGAATGGCATCCTGATGAGGATGATTGCGCTTCTGCGCGATGTGGTAAGGGATGTCGTGAATGGCAATCATCCCATAAGCCAGAATGAGAACCACAAAGATGATCAGGCCGAGAGCAAAGTAGCTGAGAAAGTCCATGGGGATGGGAGTTTGTCAGGGTGAGACCTTGTTGCCTATCGGACCAAAGGCCTATTTTTCGGTTTGGGAAATCCACTGCCCAAGGCCCAGGCGATGGCATCGAGCAATGCCTGATCATCCACGGGCTTGTGGAAAAATCCGGCAGCACCAACCTGCTGCGCCATCTGACGGGCCTCTGTGGTGTCATGGGCCGTGACAAAAATGATGGGCAGAGACCTTCCGGCTTGGGCAAGCAGTTGAGGCAGCTCCAGACCACTGCGACCCGGCATGCGGATATCGCAGATGATGCAGGCGCTCTTATCCGGCGTGTTGGCTTGAAGGAACTCGTCCACCGAGCCAAACGTCCATGCTTTCATCCGGGCAGATCGTGCCAAACGGGCGAAGGCATTCCGAACAGAAGGTTCGTCATCCACGATGTAGAGATTTACGTCGGACATTGGGTCAAGGAACGCAGGCTGACATGTTCGGCCTGCTCCCGCCAATCAGACCAAAGGCCTATTTGTCTGACGGAAGCTGAATCGAAAAAACCGCACCTCCGTCCGGGTGGTTTTCCGCTTCGATGTGTCCCCCATGGTTTTGGGCCATGCGCCGACAAATCGGAAGGCCCATGCCAAGCCCGTCTTCTTTGGTGGTAAAAAACGGGGAGAAAACTTTGTCCAGGCGGTCTGTCGGAATTCCGCAACCCCGATCATACACACGGACGTTGACACTCCCCGGGGGCGTGGTGATTTCAAGGTCGATAAGCCGGTTTTGAGGAGGGGTCTCCCGCATCGCCTGCTTGGCATTCAGCAGGATATTCATCAGGATTTGTTGCAATTCCACGCGGGTGGCGAACACGGACACACGGCCTCCGGGGAAAACCGTGCGGACCTCAATGCCCTCGGCACTTAATTCTCCATGAAGCAATGTTAGCACCTCGCTGACAACCTCCTTGAGACAACACTCTTCCGGTTGAAGCGGGCGATTACTGAGCATGGCCCGCAAATTGCGGATCACCGCCCCCGCGTGTTTGTTGTCACGGACGATGTCGTCAAAAATTTCAAGCAACTCGGCCGGGTCCATGGCCTCATTCGTAAGAAAGCGTTTTGCGGCCTGGGCATTGCTGAGAATTGCGGCGAGAGGTTGGTTCAATTCATGAGCGAGGGCGGAACTGATTTCACCAATCGTCGCCACCCTTGCGCTGTGGGACATCTCGGCGCGGAGTTGACCGGCCCGGAGATCTGCGCGCTGACGGGCCATGACATTGGCGACGATTTGAGCAATCAGGTGGAGCTCGGTGATTTCGTCCTCTGTCCAAGAGTGTTCCTGACTGAGCGTGGCAAACGAAAGTGCCCCGAAGACACGTCCATCGGCAAAGAGCGGGATCGTGACCGTGGACATTGTCCCATGCGCCCGGAAGGCCTCCTTATCCCTGGCTGCCTCCTGCGGAATGTCTTCAAGGCTGGAAAACACCAAAGATTCCCCGCGCACCAACTGCTCCGCCGCCCAGGGAAAAAGCTCCGTGGCGGCCACTGATCTTGGCAACGGAGGCAGGTCGGGGGATTGCCAATAGTGGGTTAGGATCAAACCGGCTCCCTCCTCCACAAACTGCCACAGCGTGCTGCGTTCGATTTTTAGTGTTTCGACAATCTGACGCTGCGCCTCCTCAATGGCCGTATCCACTTGGGTGGAGGGCAGGGCCGCGAACCTCGAAGAGAGGCTGACCAGCATTTTTTGTAGCCGAAGGTTGGATTCCAGTTCCTCCTCGGTCCGCTTTCGGGCCGTGATATCGGTATTAATGGCCACAAAGTAACCCTCGGAAGCATCATGTCCTGGACTCAGAAAAGGCAAAATCGTCGTATCGACCCAGTAGTAGGTTCCGTCCTTGGCCCGGTTTTTGATTTCGCCCTTCCAGATTTTTCCTTCCCGGATTGTCTGCCAGAGTTCCCGGAAAAATGCTTTGGAATGATGTCCGGAATTGATGATCCTGTGATCCTTCCCCAGCAGCTCCTCGCGGTCATATTGCGAGATGGCACAGAAATTCTCATTCACCGCGGTGATGCGTCCCTGCAAGTCGGTGATGGCGACAATGGCGTGCGCATCCAGCGCAGACTTCCAGTCAGCGTGGTTCATGACGGCGAGGGGGAAACTCCGGCTTCTTGTGCCAGACGCACCAGCTTTGCCACCGACTGAACACCCATCTTTTCCATCACCCGCCCCCGGTGAATTTTGATTGTCTTTTCTGCCGCCCCCAACTTGTCGGCGATTTGTTTGTTCAAGCTCCCCGCGATGACATGTTGCAAAACTTCGAACTCTCTGGGCGTGAGGACCTCGATCCGTGCCCGGGCTTTTGATCGGGCAAGAGAGACCTGCCGTGTCTCGTTGGAAGCCCGCAGGGCCCGCCAAACGGCATCGAGCAATTTTTCATCGTCCACGGGCTTGGTGAGAAAATCGACCGCCCCGGCCTTCATGGCTTCGGCACACATTGGCACATCCCCATACCCGGTCAGAAAAATGATTTGCTCTCCGCGACCTACCAGAGACTGCTGGAGTTCCAACCCGTCAAGGCCCGGCATCTGCACATCAAGAATCACACAACACGGTCCGGGATGAGGTTCTGTTTCCAAAAACACGTCCGCAGCGTCAAGTGGCACCGCCTTCAGCCCCGCAGATCGGAGCAGCCTCGCCAAGCTCTTTCGAAAAGAAGCATCATCATCGATCACGTAAACCAATTCGCCTCCCGGGGTAGTGCCTGAATGGAATGGTGAGGAGGGAAAGTTATGAGGCATAACACGACTGACACGATAAATATCACTTGCCCCCGCCGGGTCAATCATGGGGAACTCACCCTGTCAGACTTTGGTCCTATGGACGTTTGGGTTCTGATAGCGCATGAATGGAGCATCATTCATCCAGAAACCCCATGAAAACCAAAAAAATCATCGAAGCCTCCCGCCGATTGGCGAAACATTTCCGTGTCACGGACGGGAAAAAATTCCGACTGAAAGATGTGGATCCCGGAGACACTCTGGATTTTAATTCGGATGACAAAGACCGGGCGAAGGAGGCTTTGCAGAACGGGGTTCAGGCCATGGCGGAGTTGCAGAACAAGCTCTATGCCCAGGACCGTTGGTCGATTCTGCTTGTGTTCCAGGCCATGGATGCGGCCGGCAAAGACGGAACGATCAAACACGTCATGTCCGGTGTGAATCCGCAGGGGTGCCAGGTCTCCTCCTTCAAGGCACCAACCAGTGAGGACTTGGATCATGATTTTTTGTGGCGATGCCAGAAACGGTTGCCCGAGCGGGGACGCATCGGCATTTTTAACCGCAGTTATTACGAAGAGACGCTGGTTGTGCGTGTCCATCCGGAGTTTCTTGCGGGTCAGAAGCTGCCGAAGAGCTGCGTCACAAAACACATCTGGAAAGAGCGCTTTCATGACATTCGTTCGTTCGAGCGTTACCTTGTCCGTAATGGGACAATCGTCTTAAAATTCTTTCTTCACGTCTCAAAAGAGGAACAGCAAAAACGATTTCTGGAACGCATCGACCTGCCGGAGAAGAACTGGAAGTTTTCCCCGGCGGACATGAAGGAACGCGGGTTCTGGGATGACTATCAAAAGGCCTACGAGGAGACGATCCGCGAGACGGCGACCAGGGAGGCCCCCTGGTACGTGGTGCCCGCAGACAACAAATGGTTCACCCGCGTGGTGGTCGCTGCGGCTGTGATTGAAGCCATGGCCTCGCTGGATCTCCATTACCCGAAAGTCGATGACGCCAAATTGAAAGAGTTGGCCATTGCGAAGGAGTCTCTGCTCGCCGGCAGATGAATGCGGACGCTGTCCCTTCTGCCGCGCCTGGTCGCTGGCAGGGGATTGTCCCGGCCAGGGGCTGGCTTAAGACTTACCAGCCAAAGTGGTTTCGTGCCGACCTTGCGGCGGGGGTCACTCTCGCGGCCTACTTGTTGCCGGCGGCACTTGGAGACGCGTCGCTCGCGGGTCTGCCCCCGGAGTCCGGGCTCTACGCTTGCTTATTTGGAGGGCTGGTCTTCTGGCTTTTTTGCAGTTCACGACAGACATCCATCACGGTCACTTCGGCGATCTCGCTGTTGATTGGTTCGTCGCTCGGGGGTTTGGCTGGAGGAGACCCTGCGCGCTTCGCGGCCATGGCGGCCTGCACGGCGTTGCTTACTGCGGCCATCGCTTTTGTGGCATGGTTGGTCCGCGCCGGTTCGGTTGTGAATTTTCTTTCAGAAAGTGTGATGACCGGTTTCAAAGCCGGTGTTGCGCTGCATCTGGCCAGCACGCAACTGCCAAAGTTGTTTGGTGTGAAAGGCGGTCATGGAGATTTCTGGGAACGCATGAGTGTTTTTCTCCATCATGTCGGAGAGACAAATCTTGCCTCACTCGTGTTGGGTGTCGCGGCGCTGGCCGTGCTGATTCTTGGCAAGAAGTTTTTGCCGAACAAGCCGGTGGCCCTGCTTGTGGTGGTCGGTGGCATAGTGGCAGCAACGTTTGTTGATTTTGGAGGGCTCGGGGTGAAGCTGCTGGGCGAAGTGCCCCGTGGGATTCCCGTGCCATCACTCCCTGCGGTTTCCTTGAGTGATCTCCGGGAGTTGATGCCGCTTGCTCTCGCATGTTTTCTTCTTGCTGCCGTCGAGACCGCAGCCATTGGCCGCATGTTTGCCGCCAAACACGGTTACCGGCTCGACAGCAACCAGGAGTTTCTGGCACTGGCCGGTGCGAACCTGGCATCGGGTCTCGGTCACGGCTATCCCATCAGCGGCGGCATGTCCCAATCGCTCGTCAACGAAAGCGGTGGCGCACGCACCCCACTCTCAGGCTTGATCGCCTCCGGCCTCATTCTGCTCGTCGCCCTGTTTTTCACCGATCTGCTGCGCAATCTGCCGCAGCCGGTGCTTGCTGCGGTCGTGCTCATGGCGGTGGCGAGCCTTGTGAAAGTCAAAGTGCTCAAGCGCCTCTGGCAGGTACACCGCGGGGAGTTTCTTGTTGCGGCAGCAGCCCTGCTGGGTGTCCTTTGTTTCGGGTTGCTGCAAGGTGTTCTTGTCGGCGCAATCATCTCGCTGGTGCTCCTCATCCGCCGCGCTTCCACGCCGCGCGTCGCCTTTCTCGGTCGCATCCCCGGCTCACGCCGGTATTCGGATAAGGAACGTCACACGAGCAACGAGCCAACACCCGGCGTGCTCGCCTTCCGCGTGGAGTCCAGCATCCTGTATTTTAATGCCGAGCATATCCTGGACTGTGTGCTCGCCCGGTTGGAGTCCACAAGGGATCCTGTGAGGCTTGTTGTCTGCGACCTCTCCAACTCCGGCTACGTGGACATGGCCGGCGCAGAAATGCTGCGGACATTGCACAAGGAGCTGGCAAAACGGGGCGTCCCGCTGTGCCTGGTCGAAGCCCGCTCATCAGTACGCGACATGCTGCGCGTCGAAGGCGTTGAGGAGATGGTCGGACGCATTGACCGGTTCACAACGCTCGCCGATGCCATCGATGGTTTCCAAAACGTGACGCCACCGCAATAACCATGGTCCCAAAACTTCTCTTTGCTTGGTCTCTCATGGCGGTCTGCGTGGCAATTCATGCGGCGGGACTCACCTCAGCGCTGCGGTGGTTGAGGGGAAAACCCTCGGTGCTGGATGGAAAATTTCTGCCTGCGACATGGATGCTGGTCGGGGTGGCAGGCTGGACACTTCTTCTCCACCTGCTGGAAATCTCCCTGTGGGCGTTTTTTTACTATTGGAAAGAATGCCTCCCGGATCTGGACTCTGCTTTTTACTTCAGCGCCGTGACCTACACTACCACCGGCTATGGTGATGTCGTTTTGCCGGAGCCATGGCGGATGGTCGGAGCGGTTGAGGCCCTCACAGGCATCCTCATGTGCGGCTGGTCCACCGGCTTCTTTTTCGCCGTTGTGAGCCGCAGATACGTGACGCCATCCCGCCAATCCCGCCCTGCGGAAATCCCAGAAAAACTATGAATCCGCTACTCAAAGAAATCCGGCACAACCCCCGCCTGTGGCTCTTGGCTTTCGTGCCCGTGGTGCTCGTCGCCAGCAAGGGGATGCCTGACTCGCACACTCTGCTCTTTCTGTTGTCGGTGCTGGCCATTGTTCCGCTGGCGGCACTGCTGAGTCATGCGACCGAATCGGTCGCATCAAAAACCGGTGATGCGGTCGGTGGCCTGCTCAACGCCACGCTCGGGAACCTGACCGAGTTGATCATCGCGCTGGCCGCCCTGCGTGCCGGGGAATATATGCTGGTGAAGGCCTCCATCGCCGGGGCAATTGTCACAAACACGCTCTTCATGCTCGGGGCCTCTTTTCTCCTTGGCGGAATGAAACACCACACACAGGAATTCAACCGGTCAGGAGCCCGTCTTCAGTCCGGACTGCTTTTTCTGGCAACGGTCGCCCTGCTCGTGCCCTCCGCGATTGTTTCCGCCGACTCGGATTCCAATTCGGCAATTACGGGACCGTTGAGCGTCGGGCTGTCGCTGCTCCTGATCGCGGCCTATGGTCTCGGGCTTGTCTTTTCCCTCAAGACCCACCGCGAAATCTTCAGCAGCGCAAAACACGAAGAGGAAGATATCGAGCCGCCGTGGCCGATCGGTTTGGCACTTGCCACGCTTGCAGGGGTGACTCTCCTGGTCGCGCTGGTGAGCGAGGTGTTTGTTGAATCCGTCCAGAAGGCCGCCGTGACATTCGGGATGTCTTCCGCATTTGTCGGCTTTATCGTGGTGGCATTGGTCGGGGCTGCTGCCGAAATGGCCACTGCGTTTTCCGGGGCCCGAAAGAACCGGCTCGACCTCAGTGTCGGAATCGCGCTTGGAAGTGCTGCTCAGATCGCTCTCTTCGTGGCACCGGTTCTGGTCATTCTGAGTTACTTTATCGGCCCAACGCCCATGGATCTTAGCTTCTGGCCGGGCGCCGTGGTGATGATGCTGATCGCTGTTTTGACCGCCACGCTGGTGACAAGCAGCGGGAGGTCGGCCTGGTTTGTCGGGGTTCTTGTGCTGATGGTGTATCTGGTTTTTGCCATCACACTGTATATGTTACCGCCAAAATCTTAAGTGCTGGCATCACCATGGTAACAAATCCATTCAAGACCCGAAGACGCGTGCTCGACCCTATCGACCGCGTTTCCGAAATTCTTTTCGGGCTGATCATGGTCCTGACTTTCACCGGCTCCCTGAGTGTGGCCGAGGCTGGACGGGAGGACGTGCGTGTGATGCTTATCGGCGCACTGGGATGCAACCTGGCTTGGGGGATCATCGACGGAATTTTTTATCTGATGGGATGTCTGGCGGAAAAAGGTCGGGATCTGGCGATATGGCACGCGGTTCGTAAGAGCGAATCTCCACAGGAGGCGACCCGCCTGATTGAGGACGCTCTTCCTGCCGTTGTGGCTTCCGTGATGCAACCCGAGGATCTCGAAAAACTGCACCAGCGCTTGAAGCAACGGCCCGACCCGCCTGCCCGAGGCCGCTTGAACAAGAACGATTGGCTGGGTGCCGGGGGAGTTGCCCTGCTGGTGTTTTTTTCCACCATCCCGGTGGCCCTGCCATTTGTGTTTATGCAGAACGTCGTTCCCGCCCTGCGTGTCTCCAATGCCATCGCCATTGGCATGTTGTTTTTGACGGGTTACGCATTCGGGCACTTGACGAGCCGCCGCCCTCTGCGGGTCGGCCTAGCGATGGTCCTCATCGGAGCAGCTCTGGTTGCCATGACCATCGCACTCGGAGGATGAAACCGTTATGGCTCAGTTGAAAAATCACTGAAGGGAGCGGAAACCCCGTAAGCTCAGATCAAATGCCGGTATCCGGGACCTGCACCCCGGTTTCCGCTCACAAAAACCGCATGGCTTCCCCGGAAAGAACTTGAGTGAAACAGGGCGAGCCGGCGCAGTGGCATGGGTCCGGACGCCCGTGCCCCCTCCAAAAAAGAATTTTGGGGATCAGAACGGGATATCGTCATCCTCCGCCGGCGCGGAAGGTTCCTGGCGGGGCGGTGTGGGGCGGGGGGACTGACGGGCCGGAGGTTCTTCCTCGCCGCCGGAGTGGCTTCCATGGGACCCGCCGCCGCCGGAACCTTTGGCCCCAAGAAGCTGGATGCCTTCACCCACAACTCGTAATTTGGAGCGCTTCTGGCCGGACTGCTTGTCCTCCCAGGAATCGAGCTGCAACCGGCCCTCCACAAAGAGCGGGCTGCCTTTTTTGCAATACTGATTCACAACTTCGGCGGTGCGGCCCCAAAGGGTCACGTCAATGAAGGTCGTCTCCTCGCGCTTCTCACCACCATCCGTATTGTAAACGCGGTTGATGGCCAGTCCGATGTCGGTGACGGCGGTGCCTTTGGGGGTGTATTTGACTTCCGGGTCCCTTGTGAGGTTCCCGATCAACATCACTTTGTTCAGATTTGCCATGGTCCAGGGGCAGGCGGTTGTTTAAGCCGCAGCGGTTGCGGCGACTTCCGATTTTTTGTCGGGAAGCACCAGATAATTTTGCAGGGTCACGTCCTGGTCGAGCTTGAGCTTTGCGCGGAGCTTGTCGATCAATGCGGGCTCGGCTGCAAAAATAAAATTCGCGAAGTAGGCGGTGTTTTGATGTTTGTGCTCATAGGCGAGCTCACGCTTTTCCAGGCGCTGGACTTGCTCGACCTCGGCTCCTTCGGCTTTGAAAAATTTTTCAAGGCGTTCAATCGTGTCTTTGATGGTGTCGTCCTTGCCTCGGGTGTCGAGAGCAAGCAGGGCTTCGTAACGTCGTTTCATGATGTTTGGTTCTGGTTGTTAAATGTGTTCATCGCCGCTTCGATCCCGTGGGCGTTGGCATGGTCGGCCGCATCGGCTGCGCGGAGGACTCCTTTTTGGGCCAAAGGTCTTTCGTCTATAGAGAACTTGGAGAGAACGAATTCGTCGAGAGGAATCTGACCCCGGTCGCCGATTCCGACCCGCAGCCGGGGGACAGCTTCCGTGCCAAGATGGACCATCACCGACTCCAATCCGTTGTGCCCTCCGCTTCCTCCGCTGCGGCGCAGGCGCACTTCGCCGAGCGGCAGACAGGCGTCATCGAGGATCACAAGCACCTCCGAGGGTTCGATCCGGTGGTAGCGTGCGTGGTTTGCGACGGCTTCGCCGCTGAGGTTCATGAAGGTTTGAGGCTTCATGTAAACGCGTCCTCCGCAGGTGGCGACCTGTGCAACCCACTTGGGTACCATGGAGAAGGGAGAGGCCGCGCGGCGGGCAAGCTCGTCGACCACATCAAAACCCACATTGTGCCGGGTTCCTGTGTATCGTTCGCCGGGGTTGCCAAGTCCAACCACCAGCCGGAAGACCGGTTCGTGCTCCATGGTTGGAAAGTCAGGCTATTTCTTGTCGGAAGCAGGAGCTGCTTCGGTTTTCTTCTCTTTGATGACCTCAGGGGCTGTGGGGGCCTCGGCTGCCACTGGCTCCTCCGCCACCGTTGGCTCGGAAACCAAAAAGGCTGTCAACTCGGCATCCGTGTCGGCAGTGACACCTTCCGGAAGAACGATCTGCCCCACGTGGAGGGATTCTCCCACATTGAGGTTTGAGACGTCCACGGTGATGAGTTCCGGCAAATATTTGGGAAGGCAGCGAATAGGCAAAGCGCGGATGCTTTGCTGCAAAAGGCCGCCAAACGTCTTGACGCCGATGGGTTCACCGATCGGCTCGAGAACAACTTCGGCTGTGATTTCTTCATTCACCGAAACCTCATGGAAATCCACATGGAGAATGTCTCCCCGAACCGGATGATGTTGGATTTCCTGGATCAACGAGAGGCGGTTTGAAATTTTGCCGCCATCCTGGATTTCGAGTTCTACCAGAATGTTTTCACCCACCGAGCGGGCCAGTAGGACTTCGATGTCGCGCTTTTTGATTTCGAGGTTGGAGGGGGTGCTTTTGCCCCCGTAAATGATTGCCGGAATTCCGCCGCGCGCGCGGACAGCTTTGACAGCATTGCGTCCAGCTTCTGCTCGGGAGCTGGCGGAGAGTTTGACTTGTTTGGCCATAAGTTTGTTTTTGAATTAGGTGTTGAGATCGAAGAGTGAGCTCACCGACTCGTCGTCGTGAATGCGCCGAATGCCCTCGCCCATCAACTGGGCGACCGAGAGCACTTTGACTCTTGATTCGCCGGAGCTGCGCACGGGGACACTGTCCGTGGTAATGAGCTCCTTGATTTCGGAGTTCCTCAACCGTTCGACCGCCAAATCTGTCAGA
>JBGSPC010000200.1:0-36061 GCA_041738805.1 Terrimicrobiaceae bacterium
TGAAGATCATCTTGATTCCAAGAACCCACATATTTCCGAAGTAATCGAAATACGACCTTGCTGTGATCTCTGAATCTTCGTCTGCAGGATGTTCTGTATTCATTAAGCGTGGCTTGATAGAAGAGTTTTTTCCGAGCTAACGTCCCCGATCAGCGGCCCCGGACCGTTGGCGCGGCAGGTGCCGGGAGCGAAGCGACCAAGCACCAGGCGTGCCAACGGGTAGGGGTTCGCTGAATCGGCCAGTTAGCATTATTGCTTTGTTCTTTTTGGAACTGTTTTCTCTAGTTGAGCGGCTTTATCAGGCAACACATATAGAGTGTGAATCAGATTTTCTGTAATATCCAACGCCGCAATCAGCTCTTGCATCTTCGGTGCGTGATTGCGATGCATGGAGGCATGTCCGAATTCCAAGGTTGGTTCGAGCATGGATCGCTGAAATGCTGATATGAATCCTCCAGTTTGAAAAGCATCCACATTCTTTCTGAAACTTCCTTGGTCTTTAATCTTATCAATCATGATCAACTCTATCAGTGCGCGAATACCCATCGCAGAAACCGCTCGGTGTTGAGAATACATCGAGCCATAAATCTCCTTCAATAATCTGGGAATAAAGGCAATAGTCTCAGTCACAAGGATTCCGTCTAGTTCTTGAAACCAAATAGGCGGTTTCCGGAACTGCCTTGGAGGATAGACTTTGATAGACGGTCGGTCGTTTTCGGAAAAATAGGACTTGTGTTGCAGGCTGACGGTGTCGCAACCGCAGCAGCGCAATAGCACATAGACCTCTTTGCCCGTAACAATCATGGGAGGATAGTCGTCGTCGCCGCCAACTTCATCCCTCCAATCATGGAAATGCTCAGCGAGCTGGGAGTGATGTCGGTCTCCTCCGCATAGATTACAATGGAACAAAGTGGTCGACATATCTTCAGCTAACGTCTCCGATGAGGAATCCCCGCTTGCTTCTGGCATGGCTCCTGCCCGCGCAGCGGAATCAGCAGGAGACATGACAGAAGTCCCGAAGGGACGGGGATTTGCTCCATCGGTCTGTTCGCTTTATTGCTTCTATTCATCGTCCCCTTCGACGTAAACGCGGGCTTCCAGATCAACGTCAAGATCTTCGCCCAATCCATGGACATCATAGTGAATCGTCATGGCTACACGGATCAACATGTGATCCCGATCTAGAATTTGGAAATTAATCTTCTTTAACGTGATTGGATTGTGACAGCAGCACATATAATGGCTTCCATGCTTCATCCAGTCGTCAGCATCTGGTGGCACAATCGAAACCGTCCTGCCATCCAGTTCATCCGAATCCTCAAAGTCCGTTTCTTCAAGCTCAGCGCCGTCGATCACAATCTTGGTTTCCGCCGTATCTTTTAGATCTGTGAAGGGCTCGTCATTAATCGGCACCAAGGGGATGGAAATGTCACATCCATTGGTGTGATCGTCAGAGCACCAAAATGAAATGCGACCGACGCTTCCGACCTGAATCTGATCGTGGAAACGGACTTTATTCATCGCGAACAGTATTATTGAACAACACGCTGCATTTTACCTACAAATGCAGCGTGCTGTATAACTCCTACAAATACGGCACTGAAGGGCAGACTTCGTCCATGGCGTCTCATCGGGCATTTCTAGCCGCACGGAGACCCCTGTTCAAGAAATTTGAGGATGTCAGTCAGGTTATGTGGACAGGCAAAAAACCCAAGGGCTGGGGGTCACCACCTGGGCGCTTCAAGACACAAAGGTAATTCATTGAGACCAGTGAATCAACCACATACCGTTCATATGAACGGCATATTGAGATTTTGATCAAGATATTTTTTCATGGCGAGCCGGACAACTGGGCCGCCGATGCGGTGAAGATCGGAGATCGGAGATCGGAGATCGGAGATGGAAATTTGGCAGCGTGTGGCCGGTTATGGTCCTCTGTGTATTCGGAGTAATCTGTGGTTAAACTTCTGCTCTCCCAATCAAAGAAATTTGTTCCAAATTCCCCTACTGGGGCCCTTCTTCGATTTCCTGCTTCGCGAGTATCTTATGCCATCGCGCTCGGAGATCGCGATCCACCTTGAGAGAAAGTTGAAAGCGAAAAGTGGAAAGTCGTGACCTTTGAGCGCGGCAGCGCTGGTGGATCGGGCACTCCGCTGCACGATGCCTGCTCATGCCGGCGTAGCGTCTCTCATTCTTGGCGTCTTTGCCGCGTAGATTTTCCATCGCGCTCGGAGATCGCGATCCACCGTCAATCTCACCCATATTTCGCCACACCTGAAATGGCCGCCTCTGGAAAAACAGGTTTGCAGGCCATTGGAAATTGCTTCAGAGGTTATGAATGTCCATCCCACTTGAAGATTTTTATCATGACATCCTTGGAAAAGCCCAACGCGGGCTGAAGCTGACCGATTCAGAATTGGCATCGCGGGTGGGGCTACCTGAGGAAAAGCTCGTTGAGATCAAAGAAGGTGCGTTTGATGCGACTGCCGTTCGTGCTTTAGCTCAGGAGATGGGATTAAATGGCACGGCCTTGGTCGCGCTGGGAGAAGGAACCTATCACCCGGCGGAAATTTCCCTGAAGGGCCTGGCAGGTTTTAATTCCCCTTTTGAAGACATGACGGTCAACAGCTACGTCGTTTGGGATGAGTCCACGAAAGAGGCTGCCATCTTTGACACCGGGGCGGATGCCACCGAACTGCTCGATTTTCTTGGAACACACGGTCTCACCGCAAAGCTGTTGCTGCTGACTCACACACATGGCGACCACATTCTTGAGCTGGATCGGGTGGTGGAAAAAACCGGGGCTGCCGCATTTGTGGGAGACAAAGAGCCAGCGTTGGAGGGAGCCACGGCCTTCCCTGCCGGCAAAACTTTCCAACTGGGAAGCCTCCTCATCGAGACCCGTTTGACATGGGGTCATGCGCAGGGCGGGATCACTTATGTGGTGCAAGGTCTTGAAAAACCTCTTGCTGTGGTGGGAGACGCCATTTTTGCCGGCTCCATGGGGGGTGGCGGGGTGTCTTACGCGGATGCCCTTCGCACCAACCGGGAGGAAATTCTCAGCCTCCCCGACGAAACCGTTCTTGCTCCCGGTCATGGTCCTCTAACCACGGTCGGCGAACAAAAAGTCGCCAACCCGTTTCTTGCCGTTTAATTCTTCAAAATATGCCTACTCCTCCCATCCTCCACCACATCGCCAACCTCTGGTCCCTTGTGGACTACCCGACATCCAAGAAGCCCTGGTCGCTTGAAAAGCAGCTCACCGACGTCAAAGCGGCGGGGTTTAATGGATTCACCACCCTCGCCACCAAGGAACATGGCCGCCTTGCCAAAAAACTGGACCTCATCGTCGTTGGTTATTTTGCATCATCCAAACCCGCCGACTTCCGCAAACTCATCGAACAAAACCTTGAGGGCGGAGCGGTTCACATCAATGTCCAACTTGCCGACCATGACACCCCGGTGGAGAAGTCGATCAAACTGGCCATCCAACTCCAGGAGCTTGCCGCCAAATTGGGAGCCAAGACATCCGTCGAAGTCCACCGCGACACCTGCACGGAAACCCCGGAGAAAACGTATGCGATTGCCGAGGGTTATCGGAAAGCCACGGGAGAATTGCTGCCTATGACGTGGGACTTTTCGCACCTTTCGGTTGTTAAACATCTGGCCCCGCCCTACTGGGAACGTCTCTTGGTAAATCCGAAGCTTATCCAGCGGGCCGAGCAATTTCATTTCCGGCCCTTTAATGGTCACCATTGCCAGATCCCGGTCACCGATGGCAAGGGGAAGCTGAGTCATGAGCTGAAACAATGGTTGCCGTTCCTCGACAAAACCCTGGAGCTTTGGCTGGCTGGCAACCAAGCCGGACGCGAGGTGTTCATGGTGCCCGAGATGGGGCCCATTCCTGGTGGCTACAATTTTGCCAGCCTGCCGAACAGCTGGGAGGACGCCAAAGTGCTGCGGCCTCTCATCGAAAAAGCCTGGCGCAAAGCCCTCCTCACCCAACCCAAATATTCCAAATCCAAATGAGCCAATCCATTGCCTTCGTCGGAGTGGGACGCATGGGCGCCAACATGGCCCGTCGCCTCAAATCCCAAAATTTTACTGTCACCGCTGTTTACGATGTCTATCGCGAAGGGGCGGAAGCCCTCGGTGCTGAAATTGGTGCCAAAGCCCCAGCCACACTGGCAGAGATCACGGCTTCCGCTGACGTGATTTTCACCGTCGTGACTGATGATGCCTCGCAACTCGCAGTGTTTTCCGAAACGGGAGATTCCCTCCTTGTCGGGGCCGCAGGAAAAACATTCATCAACTGCGCCACCGTGTCACCCGCGACCCATCGCGAAATCGAAAAACGCTGTGAAGCCATTGGTGGCCACTCCTTGGAAGCCTGCATGGCATCAAGTATCAACCAAGCACTGAATGGAACCCTCTATCTGATGGCTGGCGGCAAACGGGACGTTTTTGATAGCGTGCAACCGATCCTGATTCCGCTTTCCGATGATGGAAAACTGCTGCGTTATATCGGCACGGCAGGCCAGGCGGCCCAAGTGAAAGCGCTGGTCAACATGGTCATGAACATCAACACCGCAGGCCTTGCCGAAGGGTTGGGCCTTGCCGCTTCGCTGGGCCTTGATCTTGCGACGGTTGCAGAAGTGTTTTCTCAAACCGGCGCAAACTCCCGCGTGCTCGCCACCGATGGGGAAGACATGATCAACCGTGATCATTCCTGCTTTTTTTCGGGAGCCCACGCGGCCAAGGACAGCGGCATTGCCCTCGCTCTCGCCAAAGAACAAGGTCTCAATCTACCACTGGCCGCTGCCACTAAAGCCCAATATGACCGCATGGTCACCGAAGGTTTTGGAGATCTCGACAAAAGCGGTATTGCGGAGCTGACATTTCCAGGACGGGGGAAATAAGATCCGGTCCCCCGCGAGATCACGATGAGGACATCCAGCGTTTTCCCGTCAAAGAGCGTTAGGATTTACCTATCATGAGTTCCCACCGCATGCCCCGCCCGAAGGGGCTTGCCAGGTTTTCGCCCTTCGGAATTGGCCACACCAAACCGAAACACTTTCGGGACATGTTCGATATCCTGTGGAAAAACCGCGATAACCTGCCTTACGCATGGAAGGTGATCACAAAGGGGGTTTGTGATGGCTGTGCGCTCGGGGTCGCGGGTTTGAAGGACTGGACGGTCAAAGGCCCGCATCTCTGCATGACCAGGTTGAACCTTCTTCGGCTGAACACCATGCCTGCCCTTGATGAGCAGCTCTTGAAGGATGTTTCCGCGCTGGAGAAATTAACGAATGCCGAACTCCGCGCGCTGGGTAGGTTGCCGTTTCCGATGGTTCGGGAGAAGGGTGCCCGGGGGTTTCGCCGCATCTCGTGGGACGAAGCTTATGAACGCCTTGGTGCCAAAATCCGGAAAACCAACCCTCGCCGTCTTGCCTTTTTTGTGACGTCCCGTGGGGTGACCAACGAGATTTATTATATCGCGCAAAAAACCGCCCGCTTTCTTGGCACTAATCACGTGGATAATGCCGCCCGCATTTGTCACTCACCGTCAGGGGCCGCCATGAAGCAGGCTCTGGGCGTGGCGGCCACCACCTGCAGCTACAAGGATTGGTACGGCACCGACCTGGTGATCTTTTTTGGCTCCAATCCCGCCAACGACCAGCCGGTTGCCACCAAATATCTCCACGAAGCCAAAAAGCTCGGCACCAAGGTAGTGCTTGTGAATCCGTATCTCGAACCCGGAATGAAAAAGTATTGGGTTCCCTCCAATGCAGACTCCGCGCTTTTTGGAACGGACATTGCCGATTACTGGTTTCCGGTCTCCCAGGGAGGTGACATCGCGTTCCTCTCCGGGGTCCTCAAAATCTTATTCGCGGAGGGCTGGGTCAATCGCGACTTTATCAAAAATCACACCACGGGATTTGAGGAACTCGCCGGTCATGTGGCCGCCATGGACTGGGAACCTCTTGAACGGGCCGCAGGGTTGGACCGGGCGGCCATGCGGGAGTTTGCAGAATTGATCCGTGATGCCAAAAACGCCGTTCTCGTGTGGAGCATGGGCATCACGCAGCATCCCTGGGGAGGAGATGGGGTGCAGACAATCCTCAACCTGGCACTGGCGCGGGGTTATATTGGCCATGACAAAAATGGCGTCATGCCGATCCGCGGTCATTCCTCGGTTCAGGGCGGTGCGGAGATGGGGGCCTACGCGACGGCCTTCCCGGGCTACAAACCCATCACTCCTGAGAATGCGGAATCCCTCTCCGCAGACTATGGATTCCCGGTTCCGGATTGGCAGGGACTGGCTGCCACCGAGATGGTGGAGGCCTGCGCCCGGGGGGAGTTGGATGTCTTTTATTGTCTGGGCGGAAATTTTTTAAGGACCCTGCCCGAGCCAGACTACGTGCGGGCCGCCATGGAAAACGTGGCTGTGCGGGTGCATCAGGACATCATCCTCACCGATCAGATGTTTATCCCGGCGCAGGAAGCCGTTTTTCTGCTACCTGCAAAAACCCGCTATGAGCAGGATGATGGTGGCACGGAAACCAGCACCGAGCGACGGGTGATGTTCAGCCCTGAGATCCCCCGTCAAATCGGCGAGGCCAGAGCCGAATGGAAAATCCTGCGCGGGCTGGCCCTTGCGGTGCATCCCGAAAAAGCCGCTCTGTTCGGCTGCGAATCCGGGCAATCCCTTCGGGAGGAAATTGCGCGGGTGGTTCCTTTCTATGACGGGATCCAACACCTCCAGAAAACCGGAGATGCTTTCCAATATGGGGGGCCTCACCTTTGCGCCGGCGGCCACTTCCCCACCCCCGACGGACGTGGCCACTTCCGCAATGTGCCACTGCCAGAGCTTCGCCGCGAGCCCGGAGTGTTCCATGTGAGCACCCGCCGGGGCAAACAATTCAACACGCTGATCTATGCGGACATTGACCCCTTGAACAACGCCCCCCGCGACGCGGTTCTAATCAGCACCGAAGACGCGGCCGCCCTTCACCTCGTCAGCGGCGACCGCATTGCTTTGGTCAACGAACTGGGGCGCTACGAGGGGTGTGTGCACCCCGCCCCCATCGCCCCCGGCAACCTTCAAGTTCATTGGCCGGAGGGCAATGGACTGATCCGTAAAGGCGTGGTGGATGCTATGGGCGGCGTGCCGGATTACAATGCCCACGTCCGGATCGAGAAGATCGCATGAAATCCAAAATCCTCCGTTTGGATGCAAGTGGCCTCACGGCGAAGGAAGACCTGCTGGCCGTCGAGCAACCGCTCGACATCCACGTCAATGGTCAGCCCTTCAGCCTCACCATGCGGACCCCGGGAAATGATGAGGACCTTGTGGCCGGTCTGCTTTTTGCCGAGGGGGTGATCCAAGGCCGGAACGATATTGTCAGGTTTTCCCGCGAATCCAGCAACCACCTGAACATCGAGTTGGCCGTCCCGTTTGACGCGGCTGCTTTCGAACGAAACGTCATCACCACCTCGGCTTGCGGAATCTGCGGGCTCAGCGAAATTGACGAACGCCTCGCCCTGCTGAAAATCCCCCCCTCGGATTTTGCCATCTCCGCCGCAGCTTTGCATGGCCTCCCCCGGGCCTTGGAGGAAAAACAAAAAGTCTTTCAAGAGACCGGCGGTCTCCACGCGGCCGCATGGTTTGATGCCGAAGGTCGCATTCTCCTCACCCGCGAAGATGTCGGCCGCCACAACGCCGTGGACAAACTTGTGGGACACAGCATTCGGGAAGAGATCCCTCCTTTTTCGAATTATGGGCTGCTGGTGAGCGGCAGGATTGCCTTTGAAATTGTTCAAAAAGCCGCGAAGGCAGGAATCCCCTTCCTCGCCGCCATGGGAGCACCCACCAGCCTCGCCGTCCATTGTGCGGGGTTGGCCGGGATGTCGCTTGCAGGATTTCTCCGTGCGGACCGCGCAAATCTTTACTCCGGATTTGAGAGGCTGATCCCCTCAGTGCCCGCTCGCCAACCGTAAAAAATTTTCTTCCGGCAGGTTCGCATCGCGGAACCGTTGAATCGCCGTCTCAAGATCATACGCCACCCGGCGGTGAAGCAGGGTCTTGCGTGTGACATCATAAATCGCGTAGCTGGCGAGCGGGTTGCCATCCCGTGGCTGGCCAACACTGCCGATGTTCACAGCATAAAGGGCCTCCCCGTTTAACACCATGGGCTGACTGGAGGCCCGCAGACAATGAATCGACCGGCCATCGCGGATCCACACCGCCGGGATGTGCGTGTTACCATGGAAACAAATCCCGCTCCTCTGATCATCAAAATGCCGCCGCGCGTCAGCCCGCTCAAAAATATAATTAAACGCGGGCGGATCGTGCATCGAGGAGTGAACAATCTCCATATCCTCCATTTCTGCGGCAATCGGCAGATCCCTCAAAAACTCCAACTCCTCCGGGTTGAGTTGGGACCTCGCCAGCAAAAGCGGCATCCCAATGCGATCATCCACTTCCAACATTTGCTCCCGGCTCATGTGAAACAACATCGCCTCATGATTCCCCATCACCGCAAAAGCTGACCGCTTCAGAATTTCCCTCACACATTCCGCCGGCTCAGGGCCGTAGCCGACGATGTCTCCCAAACACACCATCGTTTCGACACCAAGGGCGTCAATATCACGGATCACGGCGTCCAAAGCGTCGATATTTCCATGAATGTCACTGACAAGGGCAATTTGCATATTACTGAGTGGGGGAATGATTGCTCACAGCTCCGCGAGCTGCCTTCCGGGATGCCGGTCTCACAGACGGGTTTATGGCCAATTGACGCTCAAAAGCTGCCAGGGTCTCCGGACTCACATGGTGCTCAATCCCTTCAGCATCTGCTCTGGCCGTCGCCGGCGAAATCCCGAGCGACTCAAGAAAGGCAATCACTGTGGCATGACGTGCCTTCGCCTTGCTTGCCAGCTTCCGCCCGGCATCCGTCAAAAAAATGGAACGGTAGGGACGGCTGGTGACCAATCCTTCCTTTTGGAGCCGTTGGACGGTTCTCACCACCGTCACATGCGTGACTCCCAGCGCTCGCGCCAGTTCGGTGGCGCGGGCCTCGCCATTGACGAGAATCAATTCCGCAATGGCCTCCACATAATCCTGGGCGCGCTCCTGCGCATGCGCCAGTCGTGTCCGGCGTTGGTGCGCGGCCGTGTCCCGGCCCACAGCCGTCAGGGGCTCAAGGTCGGGGGGTCGGGGGGAGTCTCCGTTTTTCAAACCCATCACACCCATTACTGACAGACTCTTATTCATTTGACAAATCCAAGGTTGCAAAAGTAGAACTTTTTACTAATTGTAGCAGTTGCTACATTTGAATAAAACCACAACTCCTATGAGACAATCCGACCGTTCCAGAACCATCATCCTCCTCTTTCTCCTTTTTGCGGCAGGGAGTTCCTTCTCCCGGGCCGCGGAGATCTCGGTGGTTGCGACGACGGCCATGATCGGGGATTTGGTGAGCCGGGTCGGGGGGGACGGGGTGAAAGTCAGCACGCTGATGGGGCCGGGGGTTGACCCGCATCTCTACAAACCCACGGCAGCGGATGCCGCCAAGTTGTCGAAGGCCGATGTGATTTTCTATAACGGCCTGATGCTGGAGGGCCGGATGGCGGATTTGTTTGCACGGATTTCGCGCGGGGGAAAAAAAGTTTATGCGGTCAGCGAGAGTGTGAACGAAAGCCTTCTGCTGGAACCGCCGGAGTTTGAGGGGCACTATGACCCCCATCTCTGGATGGATGTGTCGCTTTGGTCTCAGACGATCCCAACCATCCTTCAAGGCCTCTCGGAAGCGGCCCCGGATCAGGCAGAAACCTTCAAAAAAAATGCCGAGGCCTTGCAAGCCAACCTGGCGGCCCTGGATCGCTGGTGCAAGGAGCAGGCGGCCTCGCTGCCGGACTCATCGCGCATCCTTGTGACGAGTCATGATGCCTACAACTACTTTGGCAAAGCCTATGGGTTCAAAGTGGTCGGGCTTCAGGGCGTTTCGACCGTCTCGGAAGCGGCCCTGGCCGATATGGCCAGCCTCGTGGATTTCATCAAGTCCACGGGCGTCAAAGCCATCTTTGTGGAATCCAGCGTGAACCCCGCCGCAATCAACCGTGTGGCTGCTGATGCGGGCATCAAAGTTGGCGGGGAGCTGTATTCCGATGCCATGGGACAACCCGGCGAGCAAAAGGATGGCTTTGATACCGGGACCTATGAGGGCATGATCCGATACAACATGACAACCATGGTGAATGCGCTGAAATGAATCCGGAGACCCCTGCTGAGAATCCCGTTCCTTTGGAGGTTCACGACGTGAGCGTGGCCTATCATAAAAAGCTGGTTCTTTATGGCGTGGACCTGTCAGTTCCGGCCGGCCGACTGGTGGGCATCATCGGACCAAACGGAGCGGGCAAATCCACGCTGATCAAAGCCATCATGGGGATCATGCCGCTTTCCAGCGGATGGGTGAAAGTTTTTGGAAAGCCGTATGCAAAAAATTGTCAGCGCGTCGGCTATGTGCCGCAGCGGGAGTCCGTTGATTGGGATTTTCCGGTGAATGTGATGGATGTGGTTTTGATGGGGCGTTACGGGCACCTCGGGCTGGGGCGCAGACCTTCCGCCAAGGACCGGGACATCGCGCGGGCGTGTTTGGAGAAAGTGAACATGCTGCCATTTGCACAACGCCAGATCGGCAACTTGTCAGGCGGCCAGCAACAGCGGGTGTTTTTGGCCAGGGCCCTGGCCCAGGAAAGCGACCTCTACCTCATGGATGAACCGTTTGTGGGTGTGGATGCCTCCACGGAAGCGGCCATCATCACCCTCCTCCGCAATCTCAAGGAGAACGGCAAGACCGTGTTGGTGGTTCATCATGACCTCGCCACGGCAAGAGAGTATTTTGATATGCTCATGTTGCTCAACATGCGGCTTCTCGCCTTTGGTCCCACGGAAGAAGTCTTCACGCCGGAAAATCTGCAAACCACCTACGGCGGCCGTCTCAATATTCTGTCAGAGGTTGTGCAAATTGTGGGCGAAACCAAACTCTGAATGATGGGTTTTCCACGATCTCAGAAGACCTGGTCTCTCCTGACGGTTTTTGGCTGGTTAAGCTTTGCGCCACTGGCCCAAGCCGCACGGATCAGTGACATCACGGAGGCTGACCTTCTGGATCGGACGCTGCGGTTTTTTTCGTTCTCCGACCCATCCCTGAGATACGCGCTCGTGGGTTCGATGTTGCTTGGTATTGCCTGCGGCCTCATGGGGACATTTTTGGTTGTCCGCAAACTTGCGTTGATGAGTGATGCCCTCTCCCATGCGGTCCTGCCCGGAGTTGCCATTGGATTTCTTTGGTCGATGACAAAAAACCCCCTCGCCATTTTTATCGGAGCGACGGTTGCCGGCCTGCTCGGGGCGGCGACAGCCCAGGCGATCACTTCAACCACCAAACACAAGGAAGATGCGGCACTCGGGTTTGTTTTGGCGGGGTTTTTTGCGGTGGGAGTTTGTTTGCTGACGATGATCCAAAATCTGCCGGGAGGCAACAAGAGCGGGCTGGATAAGTTTATGTTCGGTCAGGCGGCGGCAATGGGGCGGGAAGATGTGCTTCTTCTCTCCGGAGTCGTGCTGGTGTGTGCTGCCGCCATCGGCATTTTTTATAAGGAGTTTCTGGTCACCAGTTTTGATCCGGCCTTTGCACGGTCAAGCGGTTTGAAGGTGCAGATCTTCCATTACGCGCTGATCCTGATGTTGGCCTTCGCGATTGTGGCTTCCTTGCAGGCGGTGGGGGTTGTCCTCGTCGCCGCAATGTTGGTGATTCCTGCCTCGGCGGCGTTTTTGTTGACGGACCGTCTTCCCGCGATGTTGGCCCTGGCGGCGGTGTTTGGCATGCTGAGCGGAGCTCTCGGAGCCTTCTTTTCTTTTGTTGGACGCAACCTCCCCACGGGGCCGGTGATGGTTCTCACGGCTTCTGCAGTTTTTACGCTCGCACTTTTTCTGGCTCCGCGTCATGGCATTCTGGCCAAGTGGTGGCGGCACCGCACGCGGACGCGCCGGGTCCAGCGCGAGAACACGCTCAAAGCCATTTACCGCGTCTTGGAGGACGAGGGGTTTCGCTCAGAGAGTGTGTCGCTCCGGGAGCTGGCGGAACACCGTCGTGAAACGCTGGAGCACTCGGAAGCAGCCATCAAAACCCTCGAGCATCACGGCTTCGCGACGCGCGAAGGGGCGGACTTTACTCTCACGCCCGCAGGTTGGAAGCGGGCCTGCGAAATTGTGCGCAATCACCGGCTTTGGGAGCTGTACCTTAATCACGCCGCCAATATTCCTGCCGACCACGTGCACGATGAAGCCGAAGAGATCGAGCATATTCTGGGTGAAGAAAATGTGCGTCAACTCGAGAAGAGATTGAACTATGCCCGCCGGGACCCCCACGGCAAACTCATTCCCGGACTTGAAGATATCCATGGTGCGGGCGCCCGGTTTCTTTCCGGTCACGCCGTGGGATTTGGACCCCCAAGACAATGAATGCTCTGATTCCGGCTTTTGATTTTACGCAGGTGATCGTGGACCCATGGACCGGGAACCTTGCTGCCAGTGCCTGGGTTGTCCTGATGGGGGCCTTGGTCGGGACGGCTTGCGGCATTGTGGGAAACTATCTGCTCCTTCGCCGGATGGCCCTGGTGGGAGATGCCATCAGTCACAGCATCCTTCCCGGCCTGGTGATTGTGTTTCTGATCTTTCGACATGTGTCGACACCCCTGATGTTTCTCGGGGCCATCGGGGCCGGGCTGATCACAGTGGGAATCATTGAATTTATTCACCGTCAAACCCGTGTGAAAGCCGACGCGGCAACCTGCATTGCTTTCACAAGTCTTTTTGCCCTTGGAGTGGTGATGCTCAGCGTGGCCGAAACCAGCGGGCCCATCCATCTGGATGCGGAATGTGTGCTCTACGGTGAGATCGCATTTGTGCCGCTTGAGCCCCCCGTGATGTTTGGCGGACACGAACTCGGGCCTCCTTCAGTGATTCGCATGGCAGGAGTCACGCTGGTTCTGATCGTCCTGGTCACCGTCTTTTACAAAGAGTTGCTGCTCACGTCATTTGATCCCGCCCTGGCCCGGTCCATGGGATTAAAAACCGGATTCTGGCATTATGCGCTCATGGCGGCACTCTCGATTGTGGTTGTGAGTTCGTTTGAAGCGGTGGGTGCGATTCTTGCCGTGGCAATGTTGATTGTGCCTGCCATGTTTGCGTCCCAACTCACCTTTCATTTGCCCACACGTTTTGTCCTGACAGCGGCTCATGCGGTGGTCAGTTCTTTGGCAGGATTCCACCTGGCGATCTGGCTGGGTTGTTCGACCGCAGCAGCCATGGTGGTGGTGGGGGCCATCCTTTTTCTGGCCGCATGGGGGCTCACATCGATCAAACGCAAACCCCGGCTCTTTGAAGGCACCGACCAGAATTCAGCAGTCTTTGATCCGGTTCAGGGATTGGTTCCCAAAACCAACCCCGAATAAAGCGACCGCACCAGGCGAAGGGTTCGCTCCCTGGGCATGGCCCCGGGCTCCATTTGATTCATCACGTAGGCAAAACCCAGTCGGTGGACCGGATCGGCAAACGCGAGAGATCCACCCGCTCCCGGGTGACCAAAGGCTGTTGGATGCGGACCAAAGATCTCACGGATTTTCTGTCCCTCTGCCATGGGGTCCATCATGAATCCTGCCGAAAATGCGGTCTCGCGCTGCAGGACCAGATCCAGGCCGTCCGAGGTCCGCGTTTGCAGGAGTTTCATGGAGTCTGATGAAAAAAATATGTTGCCCTCCCATGAGCCACCACACGCCAACATCCCATAAAATTTGGCAAGTGCCGGGGCGGAACCGATTCCTCCAAACGCCGGGTAACTTCCTGCCCGGATCTCAGGCTTGTTCATGGCGGAGGCAGAAAGCAGGCCAGCCGGCGTGGAGAACGCGGAGTTGGTGAGGCTTCCGGGTTCAGCAAAAGCGCGTTCAAAAGCGGTTTTTTCGCCGGGTGAGGCTGTCAGTCGGGGTGGCAGCATCTGGGCCACACGCTCGCTGTCGGACAGACCGATCCAAAAATCCAAGCCCATCGGATCAGCAAAATTTTTACGCCAATACTCTCCGATGGGGATTCCCGAAATGCGGCGGCAAATTTCGTCGAGCAGATAACCAAAAACCCGTGGGCTATAGCCGTGTGCGGAGCCCGGGTCCCAAAGCGGTTTCTGGGCCGCGAGGGCTTCAGCGACAGCCTGGTGGTCATCAAACCGGATCGCCCGATCCGACAAGGCAGCGAGGCCGGCGCGATGACTCAATACGTCAGCAATCGTGATTCCTGATTTGCCATTGGCGGCAAAAGCCGGCCAGAACTCTGAGACAGTCGTTGAAATCGACACACCAGCCTGCTCCATCGCATGAACAACACAAGCGCTGGCAGGCCCCTTCGTGGCTGACCAGACCAGAACAAGCGTGTCATCCGTCCATGGCACCAATCGCTTTGGATCCTGAAACCCCCCATGAAGACTCAAGCACTCCGTGCCATCGATCCAGACACTGAGCGCCGCACCACACTCCAGCCCCATGGCAAAGTTCTCCTCAAAAGTCTTCTGTAAATGATCCAACTCCGGTGGAATGCTCAGCGCCGGCATTTAGAGGAAGTCTTTGACGGACTGAAGATCGGGGTCCCGCCGTGCGATATCGCGAAAATTTTTGTCGAGTTCGAAGCTGACCGCCAGATGACGGCGGGCCTCTTCCAAATCTCCCAGGACCGCTGCATAGCAGCCCAGGTTGTAATGGTAGGTCGGTTCTTCCCGGAGGTGGGAAGGTGCGGCCAGTAAGAGCGTTCTGGCCTCGGCTGTCCTGCCCATTTCGTGCAGACAAAAGGCGCCATGAATGTAGCCAGTGACAATTTCCGGGGTGGCTTCGCGCATGGCTTCACAAACATCCAGAGCCTGTTGCCAATGACGGGACCTCATCAGCAGAAACAGCCTCAACTGAAGGGCCGGTTCCTTCTGACGCTCCTCCACAGGCAGGCTGTCGAGTTCCCGGATCGCCTCCTCCGGCATGTCCAACTCAATGTATCCCTGTGCTGCGAGCAAAATTTTATCGACCACCATCATTTCACTTAACGCGATTTGGACTTTCTTCGCAAGGTCCGCAGCAAAGACTGGCAGGTTTCGGGTTGGCCCATTAAAAGAATCCGATGCTTAATGGAATTTGGCTTGGTCTTTTGCTGATCGCCGTGGCGCTGGGAGCGCTGAGTGGTCAATTGCCGGAAGTGACAAAAGCCGGCTTCGACGGCTGCAAAACGGCGGTGATGGACCTTGCTCTGCCGCTGGCGGGCATCATGGCCCTTTGGTTGGGGATCATGCGTCTTGCTGAAAAATCCGGCGCCGTCGGACAGTTGGCAAAATTTTTGCGTCCTGTGCTGGTCCGAATTTTCCCGGATGTTCCTGCCAAGCATCCGGCGATGGGCTCGATGGTGATGAACATGGCGGCCAACATGCTTGGACTTGCCAATGCCGCAACGCCCCTTGGCCTGAGAGCGATGCAGGATCTTGAAAAACTGAACCCACGGCCCGGGGTTGCAAGCAATGCGATGTGCACCTTTCTTGCCATCAACACAAGCTCGGTGCAGCTCATTCCCGCAACAGCCGTGGCCATCCTGGCTGCCAATGGCTCCGTTCAACCAACAGCCATCATTGGCACAGCACTCTTTGCCACCACCTGCTCAACCATTGTCGGTCTAACGTCCGTAAAATTTTTCGAGCGGCTCCCCATGTTTCGTTTACCCGCCCTTTCCACCGCCAACGCGGAGGAACTTCCCACCGTGGAAGAACCTGTGGCCATGGAAGAACCCCCTCGCATGGGACCATGGGGCGCGGCAGCCGTCTGGGCAGCGATTGCCGGATTCGCAGCTCTGTTTGTGATGATGTCATTTTTTCCGGCACGTTTTGTTGAGATGGCTGACGGAATCCGAACGGCTCTTGCCATCGGCGGGGGCCCCTTCTCATTTTCCGAAAATTGGGAGCTTAAAAATCCCATCGCACGGGCCGTGGAAGTGGTTTCGCTCCTGGCGATCCCCTTCTTCCTCACGATTTTTCCCCTCTACGCGGCGGCCCGGAAGGTTCCGGTCTATGAAGAATTCGTGGAAGGAGCCAAAGAAGGATTTCAAGTCGCCGTGCGCATCATTCCTTTCCTGGTCGCCATCCTTGCCGCGATTGGCATGTTCCGCGCCGCCGGAGGCATCGATTTGTTGGCGAGGCTTTTGTCACCTCTCATGGAGCCCCTGCATGCGCCCGCTGAATTGTTGCCCCTGATTTTTATGCGCCCCCTTAGCGGCGGCGGTTCGCTGGGAATATTTTCTGAACTCGTCACAACCCATGGCGCCGACAGCCTCATCGCCCGTATGGCCGGCACCATCATGGGCAGCACCGAAACCACTTTTTATGTCCTCGCCGTTTATTTTGGATCGGTCGCCATCCGCAAAACCCGGCATGCCGTGCCCGCCGGCCTGCTCGCCGATCTCGCCGGAGTGATTGCCGCCATCACCATTTGCAACATTGTGTTTGCAAGGTGATGGGGGCATGGCATCGAGCCACAACGTGGCTGAGTCTGTAGCCCAGGGTTGCAAAGCTACCCTGGGTCCATGGCCACCCATAAATCAACCCTGAAGGGGTTCCGTCAGTCCCACACATATCGCTCGTCGAACTTAACACCGTGCTTTTTTAGAATCGTACGAAACTCATCTTGAAAGGAAACCCTTGCATGATGTCCGGGCTGGTTTGCGATATAATCGCGTGTGGCCTCCAAATTCGATGTGCTCACGGAAAAAGCCCCGTAACCAGCCTGCCACGCAAACTTTGAAATATTGGGGAACCGCTCTTGAATCCAAAGGTTGGATGCTCGCTTGAGTTCCTTAACGAGATCAGCCTGAGAAACGGTGCGATCCAAGTGGACCAAAATGTGGACATGATCTGAGACCCCACCAATCAAAATGGGTGGACAATCGAGGTTTTTGGCGATGCCTCCGAGAAACGCGTGAACTTGGCGACGAACATCCTCGGCAGATAGAAACGGGAATCGCTCTTTGGTCGAGAATACGATGTGCAAATAGACGCAGGACAACGATTGGGCCATTGACAGAGGATACAACCCTTTCAGGGTTGATATCGGTTGATACACCTCCCAGGGTAGCTTCGCAACCCTGGGCTGGGGGATTTCATCCCCTTCGGGGAAGTGACAATCGAACTCGAATCAGAGGCGTATTGTGAGTTGCACCAGCCTCATTTGCCTTGAACAAACCACGCGTAGGGAAGTGCGCCGTGGGAAAGCATCCAATCGTTGAATTGGCGGAGGGTCCAGCCTTGCCCTTCGACAAAGCGTTTGTGCAGTTTTTCGACTTCGAGCCGTCCGAGGAGGTAACTCATAGGCACCGTTGGACTGGAGGTGTACCAGTTCACATCACCCATTGCACGGGCGCGGGTGAAGCCAACACCATCCATCAGAACTTTGGAGGCCGAGGCATGCGTGAGTTCGCCGGAGTGCAGGCCACAATCAATCAGAATGCGGTAGGCTCTCCACAGCGCATCGTGCAGCTGGATCAGGCGGGCGGCCGGATGCGAGACCAACCCGGATTCCACGGCCTGCTTTTCACACCACATTGTCCAGCCTTCATAAAAAATCGCGTGGGCAAAAAGCCGGCGGAGTTTGGAGGGGTGACGGTTTTGGACCGCAAATTGGAGGTGATGGCCGGGATAGGCTTCATGAATGCAAGTGAGTTCCAACCCGAAGTGCTGGCGAATTTCTGCCTGGCGTTTCGCTTCCGAATGTTGCCCAAGACTGAGGTCATTGACCCAGAAGATACCCTGCTGCTTTTTTGAATAGGGTGGAGGCGCAGAATAAGCGGCTGTGGGAAATTGGTGTCGGAGAAACGCCGGGGCGGGAAGGACCTTGAGGGATTCTCCGGCGGGAATGCTGGCAATGCCGAGCTTGCGCACAGCCAGATTGAGGGAGGCGGTTGTCGCACGATAGACGTCGATCAGCGGAGCTCCGGGGTCCCAGGTGGAAGCGGCTTCATCGAGAGCTTCGCGGGCATGACGATACCCCAGCCGCCGGGCCTCCTTGGCGACCTCTTCTTTGAGCTGAGCCACAAGCTTGAGGCCTTCGGCGCGGGCTTCCGGAAGAGACATCTCAAACCCAAGCCGCTCACGCATGAGAAACTCGAAGCGGGCCCGACCAATCGAAAAACCCGATGCCGGTCCTTGCGGTTTTCTTGCAACGACCTCCGCGTAGTTTTCAAACGCCCGGCTTGCGGCAGCGATCAGTGGGCCAATCTTTTTGGGGTTGGCGGAAGACGCGGTGAGTTCCGGCTCGATTTGACTCAGGAACTCCGTGGCGCCCTGACAGGCCTTCGCTGCCAACTGCGTCCAAAGGGGCACGGGTTTGCGAATATTTCTGGCTCCGGCCGCAAGAAAGTCCGGGATTCGGGCCAACCGGGATTCGATGGCGGGAGCCACGGCTGCGGGGTTCTCTGTGTGCCGGACGAGCAGATCAAAGATGCTTTCCACGGCGGCATCACAGGCCCCCTGTGGATTATCGCGCCATCGTGGCAGGTCTTTTGTAAACATCTGCTCCACGCGAAGCATGGAAAGAAATCCTCTGCGGTCCAACCACTCATCCCCTTGAAACTCCGAAGCCGGCAGTGCTTCCACCGCCTCCAATGTGGCCGACACATCCGCAGTGTGAGCAAGATGGGTGGCAGGATCATTTTTGCCGAGCCTGGCGTTGAATTCCGCAAGACCCTGACGACTGGCATTCTCTGGAAACCGCTCGTTGGATCGCTCAAGGAACTTCTTGGCAAGAGATTGAAAAACGCTGACCGGGCGGGTGGATCGCTTCAAGGTTTTGGATCGGTTTTTAAGATTCGTCCCTCGGCATCCACAGGACCAAGCGCAATACCCACGGCCCGATCCGCAATGTCACTTGCGCGCAGAGTTTGCTCCTGAGTCAGCGAGCCTCCGTCGGCTTCCAGCGTCAGAGTCCTCAATTCCCGCAGGCTGGATGTGAGGTTCATGACGTAGTCGGTTTTTTTCAGGCGGGGGTGAAGGGTGTCGAGTCGATCGAGGTAATAGTCGATAATTTCTGTGCGGGCCAGGATTCGGGAGCGATCAGCCGAATACGACGTTGCGCAGCTTTTTGCCGCGAGTTGAAAACCACGGAGCCAGCCACCCAGGCTGATCATGTGGGCCATTTCCTCATCCCGGAGGTCCAACATGGATTTCTCCACGTCCGTCTGCGTACGCGCCAATTCCTCGCGCATGCCAATCCAATCGCCTTTCTCGCTCAACTCAAACAAGCTTTTGCTTCGTTTGGTGAGCCGGTCACTGACTCCCAGGGCACGGGATTGACGGATGAGGGCCTTGCCGATGTCTTGAATTTCTGCGGCCCGCTCTGCAATGGTTAACATAAACCCATCGGCAACCAGAGAACCAAAATGAATCGCGGTTTGCATGCGGTTGGCATAGACGGCCTCGCGGTTATTCTGTGCAATGGTTTCAAGAGGCACCGGTTGAAAAGATCCCAGATCCCTTAACACGGCGGCAATGGAAGGCGCGGTGACGTCGTTGACCCCCAACTCCAAACGCATGTGCTCTTCGGAAGATTCACGCATTTCCCGATCGAGCCGTTGCTCTTCGGTTTCCTGCTGCTGCGAGAGAGCCGCTTCCGGGCCGGTAAAGCAAAATGCCACAGCCATTATCCCCAGCACCCATGGAAAGTTTTTTTGCATCAATGAATCTTCCATCAGATAACCGAGGCAGGGCCGACACTCAAGAATATACGAGCTAACGAAAATCAATCAGGAGGCGGCTTTTCCAAAGATAAGCCACGCCGGAATACACGGTCAGGACCACCGTGATCCCAATCAGAATCGGGCCCACCCGCATCCATCCCAGCTTTTGAAGAGATTCGGAAAAAAGGGTCGGCCAGTCCCCGGCAGCCAGCAGCGCGAGATAAAACAGGATCGTGATCATCTGCCACGCGGTTTTGTGTTTGCCCAGACGTTCGGCGGGAAGAAGCACCCCCTTGGCCCCGGCCAGAAGGCGGAGGCCGGTGATCAAAAACTCGCGGGCAATAATAATAATCACCGCCCAGGCCGGGAAGGCCCCAAAGGGAATCAGGCAGATAAATGCCGAAGCCGTGAGGACTTTGTCAGCAAGGGGATCCATCAGTTTTCCAAAATCGGTGATCTGCCCGAGCCGCCTCGCCAAGACCCCATCCAAATAATCGGTCATTGTCGCCACCACAAAAATCAAAAAGGCCGCCGTCCGGCCAAAGGGAACCCCGACAGTCAGACACACCACAAAAATCACCGTCAGCGCCAAACGCAGAAGCGTGAGTTGGTTCGGGAGAGTCATTCTTCTGGTAATACCACAATGGCTCCCGGAAAGGGCAAAAAAAGTTGGCCGTTGCATCAAGGGCGGCAATCAAGGTAGATTCCCCGGCTTAAGAAAAATTATGAGCCAAAGTGATATCGGATTGATCGGACTCGCCGTGATGGGCGAAAACCTCGTACTCAACATGGAGAGCAAAGGATTCCATGTGAGCGTGTACAACCGCACGACAGCGGTCACAGAAAAATTTGCAGAAGGGCGCGCAAAAGGCAAAAATATCACCATCACGCGAACCCTGGAAGAATTTGTGGCCTCCCTGGCCAGCCCGCGCAAGGCGATGATCATGGTCAAAGCTGGTGCCCCCGTGGATGCGGTGATTGATGCGCTCGTGCCACTTCTCTCGCCAGGCGATGTGATTATTGATGGTGGCAACTCGTTGTGGACGGACACCCAACGCCGTGAAAAAGACCTCAAAGCCAAGGGGTTTCATTATGTGGGTTGCGGGGTTTCCGGCGGAGAAGAGGGCGCCCTCAAGGGCCCGTCCATGATGCCCGGCGGTTCCACGGAATCCTGGGCGGTGACCGGCCCCATCTTCCAAAAAATTGCTGCCATTGTGGACGGTGAGCCTTGTTGCCGTCACATGGGCCCCGACGGGGCAGGCCACTATGTGAAGATGGTTCACAACGGCATTGAATACGGCGACATGCAGCTCATCTGCGAGGCCTACGCCATTCTCTCAGGGGTTCTCGGCCTGAATGCCAAAGCGCTGCATGAGGTTTTTCATGAGTGGAACAAAGGCGAGCTGAACAGCTACCTCATCGAAATCACGACCCAGATCTTCAAAGTTGTGGACCCGGAAACCAGCAAGCCACTCGTGGACCTCATCCTGGACAAAGCCGGCCAGAAAGGCACGGGCAAGTGGACGGTCGGTCACGCCATTGAGATGGGAATTCCTCTCTCAACCATCGGGAGCGCGGTGGAAGCCCGGATCCTTTCGTCCATGAAAGATGAACGTATCGCGGCCTCCATGGTTTTCCACAGCCCGGACTACAAATTCACCGGTGACAAAAAAGCCCTCATCATGGCTGTGCGGGATGCCCTCTACGCGAGCAAGATCGTGAGCTATGCCCAAGGATTTGCTCAACTCGGCGCTGCAAGCGAACTTTACAACTGGCGGCTGAATTTCGGTGACATCGCCACCATCTGGCGCGGGGGCTGCATCATTCGGGCTCAATTCCTTGACCGCATCAAAGCCGCTTACGAACAAGACCGCGGCCTGAAAAATCTCATGCTGGCGCCCTTCTTCAGGGAAATTTTAAACAAAGCCCAGGATCGTTGGCGTCTGGCGGTGACAACGGCCATCCAGGCCGGGGTTCCGGTCCCAGCATTCAGCGCGTCTCTGGCTTACTTTGACAGCTATCGCTCGGCGCGGTTGCCTGCCAATTTGCTTCAAGCGCAGCGGGACTTTTTTGGCGCCCACACCTACGAGCGGACCGACAAACCCAGTGGAGAATTTTTCCACACCGATTGGCTGAACGCTGCCGACTGAGGCAAGCCTCTGCCCATTCCGGGACCATCCCATAAGCATTCAAGGATCGCATGAATGAGACCGAGGCCTTTGTTGCCCTGAACATGCTCCCAAGGGTCGGGCCGGTTAAGGTGAGGCGTTTGTTGGAGCGCTTTGGAACGCCCCAGGCCATCCTCGGGGCCACCCGCGCCGAGTTGCTCACCGTGGAGGGAATCGGAGAAGAGGTCGCCGGGTCCATCCGCGATTGGGAGAGGCTTACGGATGTTGCCGGAGAACTTGAGGCCGCCCGCCGCGAAGGCGCTCAAATCCTGACCCTCCGTGATCCCGCGTATCCTCAACAACTCCGCGAAATCCATGACCCACCCAGTGTGCTTTATGTGCGCGGATCATTCGACCCCAGGGACAGAACCTCCATCGGGATTGTGGGAACCCGCAAGCCGACCGTCTATGGTGCCGCCTGCACAAAAAAGTTGGCCTACCAACTCGCTTATGCCGGAATCACCATCGCCAGCGGCCTCGCCCGTGGCGTGGACACCTCCGCCCATCAAGCTGCCCTCGCCGCCAAAGGCCGCACGATTGCCGTCATAGGCAGCGGCCTCTCTGCCATTTACCCGGAGGAAAACAAACCCCTCGCTGACAAAATTGCGGAATCCGGAGCGGTCGTCAGCGAGTTTCCCATGGGCACCACGGCAGACCGCCAGACGTTTCCTATGCGAAACCGAATCGTCAGCGGTCTGTCCTTCGGGCTGTTGGTCATTGAAGCCGCCTCGCGCAGTGGAGCTCTCATCACAGCCAATCAGGCAGGAGAGCAGGGACGCTCGATCTATGCCGTGCCAGGCAAAATTGACTCCGCCCAATCGCTGGGCACAAACCGTCTCATCCAACAAGGTGCGAA
This sequence comes from Terrimicrobiaceae bacterium, assembly GCA_041738805.1. Taxonomy (GTDB): domain Bacteria; phylum Verrucomicrobiota; class Verrucomicrobiia; order Chthoniobacterales; family Terrimicrobiaceae; genus JAJTZA01. The sequence goes on from JBGSPC010000200.1 coordinate 22,835, forward strand.
GCTGGTGACCTGCGCGCAAGACATCCTCGACGACCTCGGGCTGCTGTTTTCTGAACAACCCAACCTCGCAAAACCCACACCGCCCGCCTCCCTCTCTGACAATGAAGGCTTGATTTTTGCTGCGGTGGGAGATGATGAATCCTCTGTGGACGAAGTGATCACCAGAACCGGGTTGCCAACACACGTGGTCTCTTCTACGTTACTGGCCCTCGAAATCAAAAAACTTGTGAAGCCCCTGCCGGGGGGGCGCTTCGTCAAGACGCTCTAACCTCAATACACCGAATCATGCCAGCAGCCACCACCGGGAAAACCCTCGTTATTGCAGAAAAACCAAGTGTCGCCACAGACCTGGCCCGCGCGCTTGGGAAGGTCCCGAAGAATGGGGATTTTTATGAAAATGATGCGTATGTGATTTCGTCAGCGGTCGGCCATCTGGTCGAACTTTGCCTTCCCGGCGAACTGGACAAAAAGCGTGGCAAGTGGTCCTTCGCGAACCTCCCCATCGTTCCCGACCATTTCGAACTCAAACCCATCGAAAAAAATCAGACCCGCTTCAACCTGCTGAAGCGCCTCCTCAAACGCGCGGATGTCACCGAAGTCATCAATGCCTGCGATGCCGGGCGGGAAGGAGAGCTCATTTTCCATTATCTCTTCAAGCTCGTCGGCAGCAAGAAGCCGACCCGCCGCCTCTGGCTTCAGAGCATGACACCTGACGCGATCCGTGAAGGATTTGAGGGCCTTCGGAGTTCCACGGACATGGAACCTCTCGCGGATGCAGCCGTTTGCCGGAGCGAAAGCGACTGGCTGGTCGGGATCAATGGGACCCGTGCGATGACGGCTTTTAACTCCCGCGATGGAGGGTTTCAACTGACTCCTGTGGGCCGCGTGCAAACCCCCACCCTTGCGATTCTGGCGGAGCGGGAGGTGAAAATCCGCGACTTCAAACCCAAAACTTATTTCGAAGTGTTTGGAGATTTTTTGGTGACGGCTGGCTCCTACCGCGGACGGTGGTTTGACGAGGCCTTCAAAAAAGGTGGCGAGGAAGAAGCCAAAGCCGAACGCATTTGGACCCGGGAACGGGCCGACGAAATTGCTGCCAAATGCACGGGAAAACCCGGGACCGTCGAAAAGGAAAAAAAACCTTCCTCCCAAATCGCGCCACAATTGTACGACCTGACAACCCTCCAGCGGGAAGCGAACTCCCGCTTCGGGCTTTCCGCCAAACGCACGCTGCAAGTTGCGCAGGCCCTCTACGAAAAACACAAAGTCCTGACCTATCCCCGAACGGACTCCCGCTATTTGCCGGAAGATTACCTCGGAAACGTCAAGTCAACGTTCGGTAAATTTGATCCAGGCGATCTTGCCGATCATGCTGCCAAGGCCCTCCAACAGGGCTGGGTGCGTCCTAATAAGCGCGTGTTTAACAACAGCAAAGTCACGGACCACCATGCCATCATCCCCACCGGCATGAGCGCCAAGGCCCTCGATGATTTTGAGTTCAAGGTCTATGACATGGTTGCGCGCCGTTTTGTCGCCACGTTTTATCCCGCCGCTCAATTCGAGATCACAACGCGCATCACCCGTGTGGAGGGGGAACCGTTTCGCAGCGATGGCAAAATTATTACGGACCCGGGCTGGATGGCCGTCTATGGAAAACACGCCGCCGCCGAAGGAGACCAAACACTTTGTGAGGTCAAACCGGGCGAGCCTGTCGCGACCGACGCCATCGAAGTCAAGGAAAGCGAAACCAAACCTCCGGCCCGCCTGAACGAAGCAACCCTCCTCTCCGCCATGGAAGGAGCCGGCAAACTGGTCGATGACGAAGACCTCCGAGAAGCCATGAGTCAGCGCGGCCTGGGAACTCCCGCAACCCGCGCTCAAATCATCGAAGGACTGCTTCTGGACGGATACCTCATTCGTCAGGGCCGTGACCTCATCGTCACTCAAAAAGGGCTCTCCCTCATCAATCTGCTTCGCGGCATCGGTGTCGAAGCCCTCACCTCTCCCGAAATGACCGGAGAATGGGAGTTCAAACTCAAGCAGATGGAAGCCGGTCACATTCCGCGCGCCGAATTCATGGACGAAATCCGACGCTTCACGGAGGAGATTGTGGGCAAGGCTAAGAATTATCATGGGGATTCGATCGAGGGCCAGTTCACGGACTTGGAAACCAAATGTCCAAAGTGTGAATCATTGGCCTTCAAAGAAACTTACAAAGCCTACGAATGCCGGGGATGTGGACTGCTGATCTGGAAAAACATGGCTGGCCGCGAACTCGAACGCAGCGAAGTCATCACGCTTCTCAGCACCGGCCGCGTCGGGCCACTGGAAGGTTTCCGCAGCAAACTTGGACGCCCGTTCTCAGCCCCCGTCAAACTTGACCCCGAATTCAAACAAACGTTCGATTTCGGGGATTCGGGAGAAAACGCCGCCGCCAGCCTCGACTTCACCGCCCTGCCTGTGATTCACCCCGTCTGCCCCGCCTGCGGCAAAGGTGCAATCCATGACGCCGGGAATGCCTACCTGTGCTCAAACACCTCCGCCTGCAAATTCCGCATGGGCAAATCCATTTGCCAATTCGAACTCCCCCAGGAACAGGTCATCAAACTCCTCGCCGAAGGCAAAACGGATCTGATTCGCCGCTTCATCTCCAAAAAAGGCAAGCCGTTCTCCTCCTTCCTCAAAATGGAAGGTGGCAAGGTCACCTTCGAATTCGAACCCCGCAAAGCAGCCGCTCCAAAAAAGCCAACCAAACCCAAACCAATCCGAGGGAATTCCGACAAAACCTAAACGGAGATATGATCCTAAATAGGAAAATCGGAACGAACCACGGAGAGCACGGATAAACACGGATTAAAATGCTCAACCCAACCATCACAGGGGCTTTTCGCGCTTGCGGCAGCTCGTATTTGCATGTGGTAGGGCGCGGCAGTCCCTTGCCCGCCCACCTTATCTCAAGGAATTTTTTTTGGAGGTTAATTTTTTTCGAAAACGAGGACTCAACCCATGACCTCACCCACTTTTGATCACACCCGTCCTTGACCCCACAGGTGGATGCGTAGTTGCATCAAATCGTGATGCAACATGCTGTATCCGTGCTCTCTGTGACATCCGTGGTTCCAACTTGATTTTTGGATGATCACAGTCGCCAGCTTCAGCAAACCGGAGGAGGCTCACTTGCTGAAGCTGCGTCTCGAAGCGGGAGGGGTTTCCGCCTACGTTCAGGACGAGAACCTCATCCAGATGAACTGGATGTACTCCAATGCCATCGGCGGTGTGCGCGTTCAAATCGCTGACGAAGACGCTGACCAAGCCAGAGAGATCCTCCAAGAACCCCCGGCGACTCCGCACTCTGCGGGAATGCCCGCTTGCCCCAAGTGCTCTTCAACCGATACAGCCCCCGATGAACTGCCAAGACGGCTCTCCTTCCTCACCCTCCTTCTGGCGGGCTTCCCATTCATGATCTCCACGACACGATGGAGATGCTCGACCTGCAATCAAACTTGGAATGAGGCAAACAAGCCTTCTGCGACCAAGCCGGGAGCATAATCCACTTGTTTCCACTTTCCACTTTTCAGCTTCTCCCCTCGCCCACTACGTAGGCCGCCTTTCAGCCGTTTATCCTTGAGAACGGCTTCCCGTGGAATTAAAAAACCTCCATGAAACGACACCTACCACGTCTGGCTTTCAGTGCTGCATTTGTGGGAGTTATACAACACGCTGCATTTATAGGTAAAATACAGCGTGTTGCTGAATAAAACTTTTGGGCTATTATATAATGCGCCTTAAAAAAACCATCGCAATTTCTGTCATACTAGCTGTGGTTGCCATATTCATCGTACGTTTTTATGTTTCAACGATCCAAGAGAGATGGCTTAGCGCTAACTCCGACAGTATACTCGCCACTGCTTCTCAAGCAGATCTAGCGCATGTTGGTGATTTTTCGGATATAACCTTTGTCTCTGATCAGGCGCCATTTAGATATCTTGATACCATTGCGATTCCCTCGACTCCTGGACTTCTCCTTGGAACGCTTGTCAATTCTGGCCCTCTTGAAGGACAGCCTGTAGAGAGGTTACAAGCCGTATTTATTTCTAAAGATTTATTGATTTTAACACACTTATGGGTCGGCGGGCGCATGTGGGGGCTTTTTTATTCTGATGCAGATATCCCACCACCGCTTCCTCTTTGGAGTAAGCGACTGCAGAAACATTGGTTTGCTTGGCATTTTGGCCCTAATAGCAATGCTCCGAAACAGCCGGGACAGTGGTATGAATAAGAATAGTTTCAACTTTGAAGTGCGACAGAAGGGCTTAGTTGATATGGCTCGTTTGGGGTTCTGAACCCGTGACGTTGAGACTGTCGGATAACCCCAATGTTCAGCATTTTTGCAATTTTTGGGGAACCATAACACCGCGGACCCCATCAATCCGGCGTCTCCGGCCCATTTCTGCGCAATGGTTTTTTGAAACAGTCTAAGGGGTCAGGCCTATATTTTAAATGTCATTTTTTAGATCTGTCCTAGGGGATCGGCCCGAATGGCACAAAGTTAATGGCATTTTGGGACATTGCCCCTGCAGGTCAGATTTCTCTTTCACCTTAGACCCAGGGCGGTGCTGACGCTTGCCGTGGGCTATGGAATGCAGCCCGTTTAGGTGCGATTTAATGTGTCGTTGAGGCAGAGAAGGATTGCCGGCTGGAAGCCAGCGTTCCCAGGGAGAGCAAGCTTGCCTCTTCATGGTATTCCAGCCGTGGTGGTATTGAACCCGTTTTTGCAAAAATCCGAGCACAGAAATCCCTATAGCGGTCCAACTCTTGGAAAAACTGGGAAAACGTGGCACAGGGAGGAACTGAAAGGGGATATTCCCGCGAAATCCGACCCTCGCAGCCAGCATAATGGCTGCGACAAATCGAAACTGCTGATTGGGATTGAATTTCCAGTCAACTCCTACAAAAGCCTCACAGAAATCACCCACCCAAACAATGAGTGCGAAAATCAGCCATATATTGCCTTTTCGACAGTCTCGTTCGGCTAAAATATTGCAACCGCGCGGTGAACGAGTATTTTTGGGGCATGGTGACACTTGATCACAGCCCTGTTCATTCGGATCCTCGTGTTCTGGGAGGCACGCTGGTTTTCCGTGATACGCGTGTGATGGCCCAAACGCTTCTTGACTACATGGCGGCTGGCGATTCTCTCGATACTTTTCTGGAGCATTTTCCCTCGGTCAATCGGCATGACGCATTAGAGCTCTTACGTCTGGCTCGTGAAGAAGATCATTCTTGACGAGAACCTCCCTCAACCCCTCAGGTTTAAGCTGCGGAATCACGAAGTTGTGACAGTGCAGTATCAGGGATGGTCGGGTATTGAGAATGGAGACCTCCTCAAGCTCATAGACGGAGCATTTGACGTTTTTATCACGGCCGACAAGAACCTGCGATATCAACAGAACCTTTCTGGAAGGAAGGTTGCGATCATTGAGGTTCCCTTCACCCGATTCGAATCGCTCCTCCCTTTCGTGACAAAGATGCAAGCAGCTGTTGATTCTGCCCGCGAAGGCGAATACATCCAAATCCAATAAAAGCCGAGCAGCAAAAGGCCAGCTTCGACCGAAGCGTCCCACAAAGGGGCCGGTGCCAAGAGACGGCACTCTGCGGGACCGGTCTAACAACCAATGGCGGATGCCGATCCGGCAAAAATGAAAATCACTCCACGTAGCGGAATCACAAGCGCCATGATGGCGGCGTTGCTTTTCGGGGCCAGCACACCTCTGGCCAAGCTTGCCATTTCGGCAGCCGATCCCGTGCTGGTTGCAGGCCTCCTGTATCTGGGCTCCGGGTTAGGGCTCGCGGTCCTGCGAGCAGTTCGATCCTCTTCGGGGATTGGGCAGAAGGAAACGCCTGTTTCCCGGAGTGATGTTCCCTGGCTTGCTGGTGCAATCCTTGCCGGCGGTGTGGCAGGGCCGATTTTTCTCCTTTTGGGTCTGATGACAACACCGGCAAGTGCGGCATCCCTGATGCTGAACCTTGAAGCAGTTGCAACGGCCGCCATCGCATGGATCATTTTCCGGGAAAACGTGGACAGACGGATTTTTTTCGGGTTCGTGCTGATCCTGCTCGGCGGTATCCTGCTCTCACTTCCCCACGGTCAGAAACTCGCCATTTCTCCGGGGGTGATCCTGATTGTCGCCGCCTGCCTTTGTTGGGGGATTGACAATAATCTCACACGGAGGATCTCCGGCAGCGATCCTTCTCAAATTGCGATGTGGAAGGGGCTTGTAGCCGGCATGGTGAACACGGGCATCGCACTTGCCCTTGGCGGAAATTTTCCTACCGCCGGTATCATAATCGGCGTAGCACTCATAGGGTTTTTCGGTTACGGACTAAGCCTTGTGCTTTTTGTCCGGGCGTTGAGGGATCTCGGGACCGCTCGGACCGGCGCCTATTTTTCCATCGCTCCCTTTGCCGGAGCCGCGCTGGCGTTTGCCCTCGGGCAGGGACAATTCGATTGGATTTTTTGCGCGGCCGGCATTTTCATGCTCGCCGGTGTCTGGCTCCATGTGACGGAACGTCATGAGCATCCGCATGTTCATGAGCCGATGGAGCATGAACATCTCCACGTTCACGACGAGCACCACCAGCACGAGCACTTGGCTGAGGATCCAACCGGCGAGCCGCACGCGCATGCCCACCGGCACCAACGCCTCTCCCATAAACATCCTCATTACCCCGACACCCATCACCGACATGATCACTAAACACAAAGTGGACTGCTGTGCTTCACCCCGGCTGATTCACGCTTTGATAATTAGGTAAGCCCCTGTTCCAACCATGAGGCCTCCCGCAATCTTCTGTGTTTGACGTGCGCGTTGCGATCTCAGGCGTGTCACAATTGCCCCCGCCGTGAAGGCGTATATGACCTTCACTCCGCCCACGGCAAGGATGGTAACCACAACAATGATCACAATATCGACAGCGGTGAGACTGCTCAAATCCATCAGCGTCGGAAACAGACTGGCGTAAAATAGAATGGCCTTCAAATCACCCAAGGTGAGAAAGAGCCCTGATGCAAAACTGGCCAGCAGGGTTGATCGACGGGAATCATCCGATGGCGCTTGGGCAAAATCATTTGTTTTTAACAAATTGAAGCCAAGCCAGACCAAATAGGCACCGCCGATGTATTTAAAAACCGAAAAGACCGAGCCAAAGGTCGTTGCCAAAACACTCATTCCCAATATCGCAAAGGCCACAAAGAAAAGATCCCCGATCACAATTCCTAACGCGACTGCAATTCCATTTTTTAATCCGTGACTCACGGATCTTGCGACGACCAGCGTCACGCTGGCACTGGGCATCGCAGCCAACGCCAACATGATGGCGAAAAAGCTAAGGGCTGCAAGTGGTGTCATGGCTTAATCCCGATATCAATTGTGGTGGCAGCTTCAAAGATTTCTATGCTCAGAAGAGCCGGACATCCTCCGCTCATTCTTTGCGAATGCTTGGCGGATTTTGAGACCCGGCTGCGTTATTTCAGCCTTTTGAAGCCTTGGGGTGCTTTCTTTGCACGGCTTTTTGTCCCTCCTCGACGAAACCACTGACAATTCGCGCATGATTTTTGGCCACTTTCACCGCTTCCGGGGTCTTTCCCTTCACCTCCACCTTCACACCGTTTTCAAGAGGCATAATCTTTGTTTCTAATTGGTCGTAATATTCGACCAATTCCACAAATGCGGGATCCCACCTGCGGACCATCGCTTTCGAATCCAGCCGCTTCTCCATGTAGGCCAGGTGCAATTTGAGCTTGGTGGCCAATTCTTTGTTTTGTGTGGTGGTTGTGGCGGAATAGCCATCATCGGTCAACTTAACTTCCCGTATCAATTCCTGATGCCGCTTCGCGAGTTCCCGGATAATCTCCTGTTGATCATCGGGAAGAGGTCCTCTCATGGGGGGTGCGCATGTCGCCGTGCTGATAAAAAGGCTGAGGAAGAGGCAACTTGCGTGAAGGAACGGGAAAAAACGCGAGTTCATGAATACGTGAAGAAATCCCATGAATACCCGAAAGAGACCATTCATAGAATAAGCCTTATCCAGGAAGTTGTGATATGACAAGCATGGGGGCTCCCTGCGCGAAACGGGGCCATATCTGGTTCGTGCTTTTCGCCTGACTCAATCTTTTCTCTTCCGCTCCTCAGCAAGCAGAATGCGCAACCGCCGGTCCACAACACGCTCGATCTTCCTGGTCAGAGGCGACAGGAGCCAGGATATTGCGGAATTTACAATCCGTATTAGCAACGGCCTTTGCCTTCTCGGGGCAATGACCGGTTGACTCGCCAAGCCGCCCACGCTGGATTTTTCGATCAAGTGCTCCGCCGCCATTTCACGCCCCAAAGGCACGACATTGCGTAGCCCAAGCCCAGCACCCTCGCCGCCGTGCGTCCCGGATGAAACATCCTTGTGATCCGCAGCAGAATCCCAAAACTCCCTCGAATTTGTGTCATTCTGTTCCGGGCCCTTGAACTCAAACACCAGATAACGTGCAGCTGCCGTCGCCTCGTTCGCCATATCATGGAGCTGGCCTGCAGGAAAATACATCACACTGCCGGGCCCGGCTTTGCATCCCTGTGATATCACCTCACCATCCAGCACCACAATCGCGACGTCGTGGGTGTCGGCATGCTTGTCATAGCCGCTACCGGGGCTCAGGAATGTGAGATGTGCGTGCAGCCGATGCAGATAGGCTGTGGGCTCTTGAAAAAAGCGTTGCGCTTGAAATCCCTTGGTGAAGGGGGCGTCGGCAGACAGCTTTTCTGGAAATGGCACAAATGCGGTTTTGGCCTGCCCCTCCGTTTCAATCGGCGGCCCGCTCCATTTGAACATAAGATAGGTGACCGGCTCGGTGCCCGCGTTACGAATGGTATGATATTGATAGGCGGGATAGTACGCAAATGCGCCACATTTGAGGGGGTGAACTGTGGCGACTTCAGGATCCGGCCCCTCACCGAGCAGAATGTCTGCTACCCCATCAAGGATTAGCAGAATTTCTTCCTCCACATGAGCGTGCGGCGGATGCGGAGATTTTCCGGGGGCGAGGACAGAGGCATGCACCGACATCGACGACACGTTGGGCGTGCTGCCCCGTGCAATAGAATGCGGTTTCCACCCGGAATCCGGGTCGCCCTCCAATGGAAGGCTCCAATTTCGGATCACACCCTCAAGAGTTGTCGAGCTGAAGTGACCTTTGCTGGGAGGTGTTACCACAGTCTGATGGGCATGGGCGACAGTTCCTGAAACCGCTATCACAGGAAGCGGTGTGTCCTCGAAGACTAATGGCCACGCTTCATACTGCTTTGGCTGGCGAACCACACGGTCAGCGCGGGCATACTGAATCAATAACGCCGTTCGCATCCGGCCGCTCATGTTGTCGGTGCCATGCCAGAGGCGCCCATCGAAAAAAATGGCGTCTCCCACTTGCATTTGAGGACGCGTGATCTTCGCCTCCGCGTTTAGGGTTGCTGCCAATTTGAGCACTGCTTCGTCATCGAGATTTTCACGACTCATCCCGGATTCCGTCATGAGTTGCTGGACAGTTTTCCCTAAAAGATGCGATCCGCGAATCACGTTCAGGGCGCTCTCCTGACTGATCCCTGCAAGACCAATCCATACAGATAAAAAACCCTCCCCCTGGGAACTCTCGGCATCACTATGCCAATGATGCTTCTGGCCAGAATGACGCACAATAACGGATACCCCCCAGAGAATCACATTCTCACCCAAGTAATCGCGAACCTGATCGAGAAGCACTGGACGGGTCGCCAGATCGTAAAAAAAGCGATCGTAAACGGCCAGCGCTTTGGGCCAGACGGGAATCTCCCGTTCGTGAACGTGTCGCCAATGTCGCATGATCAGCCCGCACTGGCCCTCGGAAAAAACCCGGACCGGTCCTTCAAACCCAACCAATGAAAGATCAGATCGTTCGTGCAACATCATTTTTTCAAACTAAAATTGTGGCTCATTCAGCACGGCCTGTAAAGTTGGCTCAGCTTTCGGTTTCTTTCGGACCTCAGACCAGAGCGAAGTCGAGGCATGCGAGGAGCCCGATCACCTGATACTCATATTTTCGCATGCGATATCGCGCTACGGAGGAGGACGCTAAGAAACAATGATCACAGCGGGATTTCAATCTCCATGTGTTGCTGCAAGAGAATCACGCGTTGACCCGGCGAAGATGACCAACCTTCTGTGTGAAGAATGATTTTCTCACAAGAGGTCGTCACGGGCATCGAGACGTGCAGACGGGCAATGGCCCCGGGGGCATCCACCTCAAGTGCAAAATCAAGATCCCCGAAAGGTGTCGGAAGAGCATTCAGCCGGATGGCTTTTCCTGGAATCAACCATGACTTGGGCAGGCCCCTGCAGAGATGAAGTTCGTTGCCAAGATCAAGAGCGATCAGATGAACCACCAGTCGGATAAATTCCGCGCTCGCCCAATTGTGAGGCATATCGCCAACTTCCGCAGTCCCCTTCCCAACCGGCTCCTGTTCTTCTCTCCATGTCAGATTGGGAGCGGCGTGATTAGCGAAACCGTAGAGGACTTCAATGGCCTCCATGGGGCAATCCTTGCAAAGCAGGGCATGGGCATAGAAGGAAGCAAAATAAGTCCACAGGCCATCGGGAATCCATCCTGTTCCATAAACGAGCCCTTCCACCTTGGTGGCACGCAGCATCGCCAGGTTCCCAAGAACGAGGGCATCGTCTTTTTCAGTAAAAAGTTCCCCCGGATAAATGGCATGGCAAAAGGTCCACTGAGCCCGTTGCGGCACCTCCTTCAGCGCATCGGCCATCACAATGGGCAAATAGGCATTGCCGTCGGCATCGTGCCGCAGATCGCGGGACGCAGCCCTGCGGAAGGTGCCAAGAAAGTCGTCATATTCCTTCTGCCATTCCGCAGCCTGACGGTCTTCCCCCAGCCATCGGGCCGAGGCAATCATGGCGCGAAGTCCAATCAAGGACCAATACACATTCGAGTACTCCGGCTTTTGCTTGTCCGGTTCATTGTTGGTTATCCCACCATCAATCACGCCCCAGGGAAGCAGACGGTATTCCAAACAGGAAGGATCACCCGCGCTTTCCTGACCCCGGAGTTGGCGGATAAAATCCACCGCATGCGATAGCTTGGACCAATACTCCCTGAGGAAATCCTTATCTTGGGTGAGCCTGGCGTGCCGGGTGACCGCCCATAAAACAATGCCGGCCTCTTTCCAATGCCTGCCCCGGAGCTGGAAGCTGCCATCCTCCCGCTGAAAGCTCAGCATGTAGTTGATGCCGGCCCGGGCCTCCTCCGCCCTGCCCAACAACGTGGCGGTCTCCAGCAAAAACGCCCCGTCGATGATCCAGAGCTGCCGGTAATACGTGGGTCCCACATGAAATGCGGGAAGTCCCCCTCGGATATCGCGGGCTTGGAAGATGTTCCGGATTGACGAATCCACGAGAGATTGGATACCCGCATCCGGAATCTCAATTTTTCCATAAGGAAGAGATGCCGATTCCCAATAAGCAATTGCCTTGTTTCGTTCCTCCCCGCCCTGGTCTGAAGTGAGCGGACCCGACAAAGGGAACCCATTCCTTTCAATGGTGAAGAATACCTCTTTGGATTCGCCCGGCTCCAATGTCACAGGCCCGTAGGTCGCCAGGAAAGAAGCGGGGCCTGTGTTTTCCAATGATCCAAAACCACCAATGGCACTCAGTCGGGTTTGGTGCCCGATCGCGATACGCTCTCCCCTCACCTCCACAGGCTGACTCGAGGCAAGCCCATGGATGGCAAAAACCGGAGTTCTGGTCTGTCTGACAAGCAGCGTATTGGTCAGGCGCATCAGGATGCCATGCTGTCTGGGTGGCAGTGGTTCAACCCCGCAATTTGAAAAGGCCGATGCAACATCATTTGCACCCCCGCGAATGATTTCCTCAGCTGATGGCATATCTCCCTCAAAAACCCAAATGGCATTAAGAAAAACATCACGCTCAGGAGAGTTCGCTGACACCGTTAATCGGATGTCAATGATGCCATCACCATTTCCATCTTTCGCTTTCAGAACGACCAAAAAAGGGGTCGCCGCGCCAGCCTCAGCCGCCACATCCAACCCCCTTCGGGGATCTGCTCCCTCCACAGAGATATCGATGAACCTGGCACCTGACACACAATCGGCGCACTCACAGAAGCCGAGAACCACCTCGCGAGCTTCGTGCGGCATCACACGGAGCTGATAGTGCAAGGTGTCCCCGTCATGTCCCAATGCGACCGAACAAAAGGCCTGGTCACAAGGCATTCCCGGCTCCACCCAGTCCATCACCACCCGCGGAATGGGCAGCGGATCAAAACCCGCAACCCGCTTTTCACCACCAACACGCGTCAAGGGAAGTTGATAATCAGCTTGTTCCTGCGAAACAACACATTGGAACGCTTCCAGAGCTACCTCAACCCCCTCAGAAACCAAGCGCGTTCGGACAACCGGCACACGACCGGAGTGCAGGTCCTGCCCCAGCCATTGCGTTCCCTCTTTAACATCCGGAGCAATAACAATCTCGTAGCGCCGTGTGCTGGCTGCTCCCCTTCCAAAATCAAAAAAATATTGGCCCTCCCGGCCAACCAGTGGCTTGTCAGCGTCATCAGGAAAACAAACCAGGGTTTGCCACCACGGCGGCGCATGACAAAAATCCACTTTTAAGTTTTGAGATGAGCCCGCGGAGTTCATGAAGCACGGGATATTAAACCTTTGATGCAACAATCTACAAAAACATTCGAAAGGAGTGGTTGCGAATTGATTCAGGGCATCTCAATCAAACAGGCCTGAATCCAAGAAACCCGTTCCAAGTTCCTCGACGTTGGACGTTCGCTGACTCAGGTGTTCTTCGCGTCTTGGCGCCTTTGCGTGAGTTGCTGCAAGCTCTCCGGCTCCAATTTCCTTGTTATGGGTTAGGCGCCGCGGGGAACAGCAAGCTTGACGGCGGGACGCCAGCGCTACCAGGGAGCAGCAATGCCCGATCTTGGGAATCCTGCTGGGGACCCAAGGTTGACGCCCCAATGGACTGGGGCAGCACCATTAAGGAGTTAATCCAAGAAACTTGATCCAAGTTCCTCTGCGGCGGGCAGATTATTTGTAGGAAGCCTGGCTGCCTTTGATGTCGCGTTTTTTGATCCAAGGCATCAGGCCACGGAGGCGGGCGCCGGTT
>JBGSPC010000234.1:0-2716 GCA_041738805.1 Terrimicrobiaceae bacterium
AGGGCGGCACGAATGGCGGCGGCGATTTCGATGCCTACGTTTTCCTGGGCTTCGGCGGTGCTGGCTCCGAGGTGAGGGGTAAACACCATATTGTCCAGATCCCTCAACGGAAAATCAGCGGGCGGAGGTTCAACCTCATAAACATCAAGCGCAGCCGCCGCCACCTGACCGCTTTTGAGCGCGTCAAAAAGGGCCGCTTCATCAATCAGCCCCCCGCGGGCACAATTCACGATCCGCACGCCTTTTTTGCAGATGCCAAGACGCCGGGCATCCAACATGTGTTTGGTGTCCTCGGTGAGAGGCATGTGCATCGTTAAAAAATCTGCGCGCCCGACGAGGTCATCCAGGTTTTCAAGAAGTTCGACCTGGAGAGATCTGGCTTTGGCCGCGGACAGGTAGGGGTCATACGCCAGCACGCGCATCCCGAAGGCAATCGCGCGGCGGGCAATTTCGCTTCCAATGCGGCCCATGCCCATGATGCCAAGGGTCTTGTCATAGAGCTCAACACCTTCAAATTTTTTGCGATCCCAGCGCCCGGCTTTCACGGTGGCATGGGCCTGGGGGATATTTCTTGCGATGGAGACCAGCAGGGAAAACGCGTGCTCGGCTGTGGAGATTGTGTTTCCGCCGGGGGTGTTCATGACAATCACCCCGTTTTTGGTGGCCACGTCCACATCGACATTGTCCACGCCCACCCCGGCCCGGCCGACCACTTTCAACTTTTTGGCAGCTTCAAGGACGGCCGCATTCACCTTGGTCTGGCTGCGAACCACAATCGCTTCAAAGTCCCCGATCAACTCAAGAATTTCGTTTTCAGGCAGCCCTGTGCGGACAACCACCTCCAAGGCTCCTCCGGCGGAGAGTTCTTCAATTCCTCGTTGGGAGATGGGGTCGGCGACAAAAACTTTGGGAACGGACATGTGGGATTGGTGCGGTTGGAGAATAGGAGTTGCGAAATTCGGATGAGCCGCTGATTGTCGGTTTTCCGTGAAAAATGACAAGTGACTATCTCAGTTTTAAGATTATTTGTGGTTTGAGGGGTGATTTATGAGTTGGTCCTTTCGAATTGCGAGGGTCTCCGGGATCGACGTGAAGATCCATGCCACGTTCTTGCTGATCCTGGTTTTTTACGGATGGCTTTATTACCAGAGTGGCGGGCTGGCCAGCGCGGTGGGGGGCGTGATCTTTGTGCTCCTTTTGTTTTTTTGTGTGTTGTTGCACGAATTCGGTCATGCCTTTGCCGCCAGAGCTTACGGGATCCGGACGCCGGACATCACCCTGCTTCCCATTGGAGGAGTGGCCCGGCTGGAACGCATGCCAAGGAACCCGATCCAGGAATTGGTCATCGCCGTCGCCGGGCCGGCAGTTAATATTGTCATCGCCCTGCTGCTCCTCCCCTTTGTTCTCACAGGAAACGGGGGATGGGATATTCTCGGCTTTGACCGGGCCGAAGGGGGGCTGGCGGGGAAGCTGCTTGGGTTGAATCTGGTTCTGGTCCTTTTTAATATGATCCCGGCCTTCCCGATGGATGGCGGTCGGGTGCTCCGTGCCCTTCTCGCCATCCGGTTGAAGCACTCCAAAGCCACTCTCATCGCCGGCCGTGTGGGGCAGGGGATTGCCGTGCTTTTTGCGGTGGGCGGATTTCTTGGAAACCCGATGCTTATTTTGATCGCGATGTTTGTTTTTGCCGGAGCCCAGCAGGAAATTGCCATGGCCCGGTATTTTGATGCCTCTCAGGAATCCTCGGTGGCCCGTTTCATGACCACCAAATTCGACACCCTGCCTGCCAATTTTCCCACAGCCGGGCTGGCCGCATTTTTGGCTGAGCGGGGGCAGCGGGTTTTTCCGGTTGTCGACCCTGGCATGCGGGTTCTCGGGGTCGCCGAGAGGACGAGGTTGCTTGCGATTGCAGGAACCTATGACGGAATTTCCTCCGTGACACGCGCCGTGCCCGTTCTCCCCACCGGGCTGCCTGCCGCACGGGCAATTTCGGCTATGCAGGCCAGCGGGGAAGCCATCCTCCCTGTGGTGAATGCCGGCGGACAAATCGTGGGTCTTGTCAGCGCTGCGGCCTTGGGTGGGCTCGAGTCCTGAGGTTTCCGGGCCCGGGTGGACCCAAAAATTTCAAAGAAAAATTGAATAAAAAACTGCCCTTGGTCGTCAAAGAATCCAAGCAGGAGAAATCCTGTGAACCCAAAACAACAAACACAACTATGAAAAAACTCACCGCCACACTCGCCACTCTCCTCATTGCCACAGCCGCCGTTTTTGCGGGCGACTACGAAAACATCAGCATCGAGGAACTCAAAACCGCCATTGCTGACAAATCGGTTGTCATCGTCGACGTCAATGGAAGCGAAAGCTTCGCCAAGGGGCATATCCCCACTGCCATCGACTACGTGGCCGTCAAAGACAGCTATGGCGACAAACTGCCAGACGACAAATCCACCCTCATTGTTGCGTATTGCGGCAGTGAAGCCTGTGGAGCCTACGCCAAGGCAGCCAAAGCCGCCAAAGAGCTCGGATACACCAATGTGAAGCATTTTGCTCCCGGACTCGCTGGTTGGAAAGCCGCCGGAGAAAAATTGCAGGCTGCCAACTGATCATCCGTCTGGATTTTCCAAAGAAGATCCATATTCCCAAAACAAACCGCCCGGAGATTCCCCTCCGGGCGGTTTTTTTTGACCTCGATAACCTCTTTATTCGATGTGGGGCC
>JBGSPC010000083.1:0-1738 GCA_041738805.1 Terrimicrobiaceae bacterium
ATCTGCTTGGTGGCGTCGTCCCAGTTGAAGGCCAGCTGATACCAGTGGTGCTTGAGGAAATAGTTAAACGGCACGGCCTGAACCCAGGCCTTCTCCGGCGACTCGAAGGCGGTCGGGTGCATGTTGCCACGGAAGAACTGGGCCCGCAGTTCGTTGAAGCGAAACCAGCCGAAGTAAAAGTCCGACTGACCGTAGTCACGCGGCACGGCACAATCGCTGAGGAAGGCGTAGTTGCAGAAATGCGGGTTATCCATCCGCATGTGTTCATGCGTCGGGCTGGCACTGAGATCCTCCAGCGGAAAGAACCACAGCACCACGGTGCCCTGCGGTTGGTTGAGGTTGTGAGCGCCGAGCTTGATCGACGTGTGAATGCTGGTCGGGTTGATCCCCTTGCGGCCGTGGAGGTCGAGAATGCGGGCGGGGCCATCAATGGCTTCGCCAGCTGCAAACACAGGAAGTTGCGCAAGATAACGGGTCGTCGGGGTCATGGGAATCCCAGTCAAAACCAAGCGATGATGACAGGCAATTGAGCAGGTGCGTTACACGTAGCACAGAGGTGCAAAACTCCGGTCTGGCTAGACGGTGTCATGCACTTTTGGCGGGCATTTGCAGGTGAGGGTTGCTCCAGATCTGTGCTGAGCCCATACACGATTTCGAAGGCCTGCAGACTGTGGATGAATTGCACGCACGGCGAATTGATGAACCTGGAAAGGAAAATGAACCGCAAAGATCGCAAAGATCGCAGAGAGAAAGTAATTCAGAGAGAATGACTTGCGGGAGTATCCACACGTGACGCGACAGTAACAGCAAGGTGAGGCGTTTTGGCGAATCCAAACGATTGCAACTGCCTTTCTTTGTGGCCCTTGTGCTCTTTGTGGTTAATTTCTATTTTCCTCTTTAGGCTCAAGGATCAGGAATCACGGCGAGAAATTTCAAACCGGGGATATCTTTGAAATCTTTTGGATTCGTGGTGAGGAGGGTGAGGTTTCGCTGGATGGCTTGGGAGGCGAGCCACAAATCCTGGATGCGGAAGTCTGCTCCCCGGCCTGATTTGCGAAGTTTGGCTGCCAGATGGCCGAAGGTTTCGCCCGTCTCTGCGGTCATTCGAAGAAATGGTTTTCGCAACAGCCTTTTGTAAAAGGCCTCGGCTTTGTGTTTTTTTGATGATTCACTCATCAAATCCAAGCCGAAGCGAATCTCGGCAAGATTCACGGGGGAGAGGTAGACCGGTTTCTGCTTTGTGAGGGCGTTCAAGTCGCCAGCACTGATGTGACCACGTTCGATGGCGATAAGCAGGCCGGTATCGATCAGGAATCCCATGGGTCGCGCAATTCCGAGAGTCGCCCGGATTTTTGGCTGCGTGCCGTGGAGAGGTTCTTGGCCAACTGCAAGGCCGTGGCATCATCCATTGTTCTGAAAAGATCTCCAAAAACCTCCAAAGCGTTTTGCAGGGCGGGTTCGGGAACAAGGCGCGCTACCGGCTTTTGATCGCGAGTCAAAACAATCTCCTCCTGATCCGATTCAACCCCGTCCATAACAGCTCGAAAGTTTCTTGCGACCTCTGTAACCGTGAGGGTTTTCATTGCCCCATGAACTAATCTGATTTGATCTGATTTGTCAACTATCTGGATCACTCCTGTGAGCCTATGGGTGCAGGACACATTTCTTCCAGCGCCATGGGTGCGTCCTCCAAGAGCCCAGGGCAACGCCCTGGGAAAACGGGTATTTGAGAGACGAG
>JBGSPC010000253.1:0-39597 GCA_041738805.1 Terrimicrobiaceae bacterium
GCTGAGCGAGTTGATCCATCTTCGCCTGGACGATGCCAGGCAGACTGTCATACATCGGATTGGCGGCTTCCCTGGTCTGGAAAAACACGTCGGGATTCTGAGCGGTTCCACGCAGGGTGGGGTGATCGGGCGTCAAGCCCCGCGCATGCTGGGCGAGAACCATTTTGTCAGTCACCATCCTCTGCAGGATGTCGTTGCTGAGAAGTCTCACATCATTGATTTCATGCGATGTCCGGAACCCGTCAAAAAAATGCAAAAACGGAATGCGGGATTTGTGGGTTGCCGCGTGAGCCACACAGGCCAGATCGTGGGCTTCCTGGGGGCTTGCGGATGCGAGGAGAGCAAATCCGGTTTGCCTCACTGCCATCACATCGGAATGGTCTCCGAAAATGGACAGGGCATGCGTGGCCACCGTCCTTGCGGCCACATGCATGCAGAACGGCAGGTGCTGACCGGCCAGTTTGTACATCACAGGCAACATCAGCAGCAATCCCTGCGAGGCCGTGAAGGTTGTGGCCTGCGAGCCTCCTTGCAGCATTCCGTGTATTGCACCAGCCACGCCCGCTTCGGACTGCATTTCCACAATCTGCGGCACGGCATGCCAGATGTTTGGCTTGCCCAGCGCCAGCCACTCATCCGCCCATTCTCCCATCGGTGTGGAGGGGGTGATCGGATAAATCGCGATCAACTCGCTCAGCCGGTAGGCCACGGAAGCGGCAGCCTCCGCTCCGTCCATGCTGACAAAATCCGAATCTTTGGAATGGGAGGAATCAAGAACATTCATTTCAAATATAAGTATTACTAATACTACGCATATTGTAAAGATAAATCCGCAGATTTCTTATGACCTGATATTTTCCCAAACAGCTGGAAGCCGGGTGGACCAAATTTCTTGAGATTGCAGCACCTACCGGGGCATGGTCCGTTTTCCCTCCCCGGCAAACCGGCCCGAAAGGCAGATCTGGCCCGCTTAAGACTGGCGGTTGACCGAAAACCGGTCGAAGAAAAACATTTCCCGCTCGCCACAATTCTTGATGGGGAGGCTTCCTCGCGGGGTGGCTGTGATCTGGTCTCCAAGCATGTCAAAAAAATCCTTGGAGATGTTGATGCGGCCTGGATCTGACGCTTGTTCCATCCTGGCGGCGACATTGACAGTATCTCCCCAAATGTCATAGGCCATGCGTTTGACTCCAACCACGCCGGAGACAACCGGGCCGCAGTGAATCCCGATGCGCATGCTCCAATACGGGCGTCCGGTGGCCTCCACCTCGGCTTTGCGTTTGAGCACAAAGGCCATCACCTCATCGGCAAATCGCAGCAAGCGCATTCCCCCGTCCACCGGGTCACCCTGAAGCCCGCTCACACAAAGGTATCCATCCCCGATGGTCTTCAGTTTTTCGACGCCATGCCGTCCGCACAACCCATCAAACAGGCAGAAGCATCGGTTCAACTCCTCGACAAGTTCCGCAGCCGAGTACGTGCTGGAGACCGAGGTGAAGTTGCTGAAATCGGAAAACAGCACCGAGACTTTCTCGTGGTCAACCGCTTTGACCCGGCCATTGTGTTTCAGTTCATCGGCCACATCACCCGGGAACAGATTCCGCAAGAGAAGTTCAGAGTGCTCTTTCTCTTGCGACAGGGCCTCGACGGCCTGCTGCAATTCGAAGCTTTTGCGTTCGATCTCTTCCTTGGCACGCAGGTTTTCAATCTGCATCTGGATCTGATCAAGCAGGGTGAACTCACGCTCCACCAAGCGGCCAAGCCGGCCAAGCAATTCCAAATCGTGGTCGCTGAGTTCCCGGGGCTCCCGATCCGCCAGGCACAGTGTGCCGACCTTATGCCCCGAGGGGCCCCGCAGCGGTTGCCCCACATAAAACCGGATGAACGGCTCGCCTTGAACCATCGGGTTTCCGGCAAACCGATAATCCTGCAAGGCATCCGGAACGACCATCGCCTTGTCTTCCAGGATGGCATGACCGCAAAACGACATGTCACGTCCTGATTCAGAAATGCCCATTCCCACCTTGGACTTCAACCACTGACGGTTTTTATCCACGAGGGAAATGTAAGAAATAGGAACGCGGAACAGCAATTGAGCCAGGTGAACGATCTGGTCAAACCGCTCCTCTTGCGGCGTGTCCACCAAGCGAAGATCTTCAACCGCCTTTTGACGCTCTTCTTCATTCAACGGAATTTCCGGCATCACGCAGCTTGTTCCCACACCAGAATTCATGGCCGCAAACTTGAGGAAGGTGGTAAGTCCTGTCAAGCCCCCGACGGCTTCTTCCAGGGCACTTGGCCGGAAAGCGAGTCATTCCGCCTTGAAAGTTACGTCAGGGAAGTGGCTCAGGAGGTTTTCCGGTTTTATCCAGCAACTCACGAATGCGGGTCTCCGCTTCCAAACGGGCCTCATTGAGCAGTGCGGATTCGTCGAATTGTTTTTTGGCCTGGTCGCGCAGGGCGCGGAAGGCATCCTCGCGGTCAGCAGCCGTCAGCTTGTTCCAGAGCCCGTCCTCATCGCGAAGGATTTTGATCTCGCCCATTTCTGTGGAAAGGATTTCTGGTTTTGGCAGGTCGGTGCTGACGATGCGGGTGTGAGGATCGATGCGGATCCGGAATGGTTCCTCCAGGTTGAATCCGGCCTTTGCGGTGAAGGGGGCCTCGATTTCCATCATTTTGGTGGAGTAGAGGTGGGTATGTGTCCATCGGTGCCTGACAACGATACTCCGGCTGGCTGTGGCAAGCTCCAGGACCGGTGTTTTCGCTTCGATGATGACAAGACCCTCCACACGCACTTCCGGACGGACGTTGAAAGCTGCTTCAAAGCGGTCGGCAAGGTCCTCTCCCATGGCACGGATTTCCGTGGTCGCGCGGTTGGTGAAAAAGGAAATGATCACAACCATCAGGCCCAGAGCCAGCGCCGCAATGAGGGAAAACCACAAGACCATCGCAAGACAGCTTTGGGTGCGGGGTTTGCCTGCGGGGGGATTTAATGAATGTAAGTCGGGCATTCGGGAAGTGCGCGCAGGAAAGCGCGGCCATAGGGTTTGCCAAGAATCCGGCTGTCGAGGATCACGATGAGCCCTTTGTCCGAGCGCGTCCGGATCAGGCGACCCACACCCTGACGCAACTTGAGGATCGCCTCGGGCAGGGAATATTCTTCGAAGGCACGACCCCCGGCGGCCTCAATGGCTTCGAGCCGGGCCTCAATGAGCGGGTGATCGGGAGTTGCAAACGGCAGCCTCGTGATGATGACATTGGTAAGAGCCTCGCCCGGCACATCCACCCCGGCCCAGAAGCTGTCCACGCCAAAGAGCACGCTATGAGGGTTATCACGAAACTCCTGGACCATCCGGTGGGCAGGTTTCCCGTCGCCCTGCACCAACAGAGGCCACCCCTTTTTTTCAAAATGCGGCTCCAGCTTTTCAGCGACCGAGCGCATGGTCTGGTAGCTGGTAAACAGCACAAAGGCATGGCCGGAACTCTCTTCCGTGAAGTGGGAGATCCATTTCTCCAATGACACAGGATAAGCGGGATCCTTGGGTTCCGGCATCTGTTTGACCAGATGCAGGGCCATCTGTGTTTTGTAATCAAACGGGCTGCCAATGCTCACCGGACGTGCGGCTTCTCCGCCAATGCGGTTTCGAAAATAAGAAAGATCGCCGGAGCCCACCGCAAGGGTCGCGCTGGTCAGGATGCAGGTGGAGCCGTCCCGGAACAGCATTTCGCGCAGGGCCTCGGCCAGATCCACGGGAGCCGCCTTGAGGGAACAAAAGCTGTCGGACCGACCGTATTGTTCCACCCAGTAGACGTGATCCGGAGTGTCGAGGGAGAGAAAATCCAGGATCCCAGCACGAACGGCCCGCAAGCGGGATGCTGCATCTGCAAGTTCCCCCCGCCGGGAGTCGTCCTCCTGTTTGGACCCGAGAATTCCCAGCAACTCACAGAGTTTCGCGAGGGCCTCACAAAGGTCCGAAGCATCTGCGATTCCGGTTTCATGAATCCGCTGAACGCGCCCACGGGTGAATTTGCAATGCGTGCTGACTTCTCCGAAAAACTCATCAGCCAACGGCAGGACAGATGCCACAGCCGCGCAGGCAGGCCCCTCCCGAAGGGCCTGCATCAGGCCCTTCTTGGTCTTGGGGTTGTAAAGCCGAAGCAAGGCCCGCCGCACCCCAAGCTGCGAAACGTCCATCCCGATATGCTTGGATGCCACGTCCTCGAGCGTGTGGGCCTCATCAAAGATCACAAAGTCATCCGCAAAAAGGATCCCCTTCGTTCTTTCGGAGTGATCCATGCCCCCGGCAATGGTAAAAAACAGCGCGTGATTCAACACCACCACATCGGCTGCTGCCACCCGCTTGCGCAGGGCCTGATAAAAACATCTCGGATTGCTGCCACAGGTTTTGGGAGTGCAGATTCCCTGCTCGCTGCGAACCTCCTCCCAGACCCGGGAGGAAGGCTGCTCAACAAAATCGCTGAGAGACCCATCCTTGGTGGTCAAACTCCACTCCCTCAGCCGGTCGAGCTCCTTGCGCTCCTCGGGCAGAAACAAATCCCCGCCGCTGGCCATGGCCCGCTCCAAGCGCATCCCGCACAGAAAATTGTTGCGGCCTTTCAGGAGCACGGCCTCAAATTCCAAGGGGAGCAATTTCTGAACCAGCGGAATATCCTTGTAGATGAGTTGTTCCTGAAGGGCGATGGTGTGGGTGGAAATCACGGCTTTCCGCCTGGTGCGTTTTGCGTGCATGACGGCGGGCACAAGATAAGCCAGCGACTTCCCAACCCCCGTTCCCGCTTCCACCGCAAGGTGACCGCCGGATTCCAGGGACCTTGCCACTTCCTGCGCCATGTGTTGCTGTTCCGCACGAAACTCGAAATTGGCCGCTTTCGAAAGCAGCCCGTTCTCTGAAAAAATTTCCGCCACCTCGCGCTCAAAAGTCCCTCCTGCGCCCACTCCCTGCTCCACATTCAATGAAATCATGAGGGTCGGCCAGGTGGCGTGCGGTGTGACGCGGGGTTGACGAGCGGGGTATCTTGCATTTACGGGTATCTGTTCGCGGGATACGGTATCACTGAAAAAGCCCTCCGCACAAAATCTATTGATGACGATTCTTGACCGGTACGTATTAACAAAATTTGCTCTGCCATTTGTCTATTGCCTTTTCGGGTTCATAGCCATTTGGTTTATTTTCGACCTCAGCGACAATCTTCCGGACTTTCTTCAGGGTAAGGCCAGTTTCGGATTTCTCCTCGCTTATTACAGATCTCAAATCCCGGAGATTATTGTCATCAGCCTTCCCATCGGGGCGCTTCTGGCCTTGCTTTATTCTCTCACGGCGATGTCCCGCACCAATGAGATTATTTCCATGTTGGGTGCCGGTTTGAGTGTGACACGGATCCTGATGCCGCTTTTTGCGGTCGGCCTGCTTCTGGTTGGTGTGACCGCCTATTTTAATTACGAGCAGGCTCCGCATGCGGCCATGCTCAAAAAGCAGATGATCAAGGACGTGAAGCGCGATAGACCGAAAGAGCCGGGTTTGACGGGCCATCTCTACCGTAACCGCGAGGATCTGCGGACTTGGTATATGAAGCGGATCGAGCAGGGTAAAAACCAGATCTTTGAGGTGCAGATTGTTCAGCAGAATGCCGAGGCGGATATCACCGCCCAGTATTATGCCCGCGACGCGTTCTACAACCCCGACGACAAAAAGTGGGTGCTTTATCACGGCATGTATGTCGAGATGGACAAGGAGCGGCGGGAAACCACAAAGGAAATGTTTGATGCCAAGGTCATCGACGGATGGAAGGAAACTCCCTGGCGCATCGCCAGCTCGGTCATGAATCCCGACTACCTCTCAGTTCCGGAACTTAAAGATTATCTTCAATTCAATCACGATTTTCCCGAGGCCCGTCTGGCACCCTACCGCACACAGTTGGCCTATCGTTACGCCTTGCCCTGGGTGTGCCTGCTCGTGATTTTTTTGGCGGCACCGATGGGTATTGTTTATTCGCGACGGGGGATTCTTGGCGGGGTGGCGATTGCCATCGGCCTGTTCTTCTCGCTCGTTTTTGTCAGCAGCCTGTTTATTGCTTTTGGCAAAGGCAGCCGGATTTCACCTGGATTGGCCGCATGGGGCCCCCTGGTGGTCTACTTCGGCATCGGATTCTGGCTCCTCTGGTATCGCTCCACAAACCGTGATCTTCCCAAATTCAAGATTCCCGGCTTTTGAGCACTCCGAATTCCACTGAAACGGGCGGCCTGAAAGGCACCCTCTGGTCGCTTTCCGAAGTTCCTGTTCTTGCGAAGCCGGCGCGGTGGTTCCGTCGAAAGCTCTGGCTGCCAACTCCGGAAACGATCCTGGCCAAATTGGATGCCAAGGCCCTGAACGCCGTGCGTCAAATCCATGCTCCCGGGGCCTCGGATCAGGACCTTCGCACCACCCGCACCCAACTCAAATACCTGGATCCCCTCCGTCAGATCCACCGCAACCTGCGGCGGGCCTCGGAACTCGATCTTCACGGACGTCCCCCGCTGGAAATCCTCGATCTGGGTTGTGGCTCCGGCTACTTCCTCAAAGTCTGCGAAGCGCTTGGGCACAAGGCCACCGGATTCGATTTGGATGAAAGCTCCATCTACCGCGATCTCATCGCCAGCCTGGGCGTTCGCCGCATCATCGGACGGATTGATGACTTCGAGCCCGTTCCCGAAATCTCATCCCGCTTCGATTTGATCACCGCCTTTGCCATTTGCTTTAATGATCACAACGAGCCGTCCCCCTGGGGGCGCGACCAATGGGAATATTTTCTCAAGGATATCGCCTCGCGACTCCTGAAGCCTCAGGGCAGAATTGTCCTCAAACTCAATCCCCGCGAAGGTGAAATCGATGATGCCAGATTTTATTCACCCGAACTGCGTGCCTTCTTTGAGCGGCTGGGAGCAAAAATCGAGGGACCGCTCCTCACCTTCCGCCGCAAACCCATCCTTTCCAAAACTGGCGTGGCTCTGTGACCCGGACGCCCGGGGTTATTTTAACCAGAGATTCAACAGCCCGAAGGGCACACCTCCAACCGGCGGAGGCGGGGTACCTGCTGAGATTTCCAACCTCACGGCCTGGCATGCGCCCTTCGGAATCTCAACGCTGAAGAACTCTCCGCTTCGGAAGACGTTGTTGGCATCATGCCATCGCCCGTCGACATCCTGCCAGGCTGTCTTGATGTGAAGGTCTTCCAGGTTGCGGCTGAAGAGGAAATTGCAATAGTCGGCATCTGTGGTGGGTTCCACGCGGACGATGAGGGCAGTGGGAAGTGGGATCGGGGGAGGAGTGGCAAGCGGGTGATCAACCGGGGGCTCCTTCTTGAGGAGCGTGTCCCCATGTCCTCCGGACTTGGAAAGCGTCCCGGGGTCCGGGATTTGAATTCCGGTCGCCTCAGGAATAAGGGAAATGCCCCCCGCCGTCACGGAGATCACCCCTGTGGGTTCAGGTGGCATAAAATAGACCCGGTGGTAATTGATCAACAATGGAAAGGTCACAAAACGAACATCGCTTGGAAAGTCAAGCCGGCCCGGCCGGCGCTCTTCGGCCCATGTGTTGAATTCCGCGTCAATGGTCACAAGTTGTCCTTCCAGAAAGGCCGCCGTGTCTTTCTTTCCGGACTCCAGAGGACGTCGATCTCTCAGATTCCACATCACCAGCTTCCCGTAGTTTTTGGGAGCCCACAACCGCGCCTCAGCAGGAAAGGCACGCTCCAAAAAAACACCAATCGCTTTCCAGTTCTGGCGCGGAAGCAGGGGCTCTCCCGCAGTCATGCCCGCAAATACGACCACTGCAAAAAGCGCCAGACCCACGTGCAAAAGTGGCTTGATGGAGCGAAACACTTTTGCTCCGAGAAGGCTGCCAGTCAGAATGACACCAATCACGGCTTCGGGTCCCCCCAGAAAGGCCGCTGTTCTTAACGGCACGACGCCGATCATCAGAAAAAATGCGGCCACAGCCACCACTCCGGTTGCCACCACTCCAACGGTGAGCCGTTCCCAGGCGGGCGCAAATCGCGCAGCGGCCACAAAGGCCAGCACAACGGCCAGCGACGTGACGATCACAGAGGGCCCGAATTTGGCGAGGTCGTAGGACACCAGAAACTGAAAAATCCTCACCACGCTTTCGATGCTGGAAAAATTGTAGGTGGTGCTCTCCGCGTAGTCCTTGCCATACCCGGTGGCCACCTCAAAAACATCGATCGCCAGGGGCAGGTAAAGCAGGAAAAGTGCAACCGCTGCCAGAAAACCCACACCAAAAGTCTGTTTGGACGGTTTTGCCAACCAAGCGAGCAGAAGCAGGCTGCCTCCAAAAACCAAAAAATACGGCAGGGTGTAACTTCCGGCCACCACGGCCGTTGCCAGAACCACCAGCCAACGCACGCTTCTCGTTTGGGCCCACCCGGCAAATGCCACCGAAGCAACCACTCCGAAAAAAAAGATCATCCCATAGCCCCGTGCCTCGAGAAGGGTCTTCATCGCAAAATGATTTCCCGCAATCAGCCCGGCAAAAAGCGCCCCCGGAATCAACCAGCCCCTCCTCCATGCAAACCCCACAAGCAAACACAGGCCGGCACCCACACTCAAAAATGAAAGCATCCGTGCCCTGGGAGGCCATGTGGATGAGCTTCCGGGAATGAGGGAATTCAGCACATTGTAAAAGATGTGATTTCTGGCCAGGGCATAGCTGCTCATCGGCTTTGCAAATCCCCGCGAGGTGTATTGCTCGATATTCAGGATTTCATCTTCGCGGAGAGAGGATGTCCCGAGGAACTTCCAGGAGGGCCAGGCCTGCCACACCGCGACCGCCAGAACCATCACGCCACACGCGACAAGGACCCACCGCCACCCCCCCCATTCCGGCCTGGTGATTTTCCGCACCCTGGCCTCGCCGGACATCAGCATTCCCATGCCCCAGGTGAGAAAACCTTCCATGGCTGATGCCAAAAGCCAAAAAAGCCGGGTGCCCGCTCCCACCGCCCCCAAAAACGGCAACCACTTGATCCACCCCGGAACTTGCAACCCCACACCCACAAGAACCAAAAAAATCACGGCCCAGAACACCAGGTGCCGGTTGGCCCCATGGAGAAGATGGAAAAATTTGGAGCGGGACCTGGACGGGGGCGGGCTGTTGTGACCCGATTTCACCGCCGGAAAGACATCACGATGCGGAGGATATACCAAAAGAGCAGGGCGATGGACGCAAAAAGCGAAAGGGCGGCAGCCACGTATTGGTCGGTGCGATAGGATTTGAAGACATTGGAGGTGCTGTAAAGAACGGCGGCCCCCGCAAAAAGCACCATCACCCCGGAGAACAACAGCCCGAGATTAAAACCAAAAACGATGCTCGCGGCGATGACCCCCATGGCCACAAAACCACCGATCATCAGAACGCTCCGCAAAAACGAAAAATCTGCCCGCGTTGTGACAACCACTGCCGTCAAGCCCAGGAAAAGCCCCCCGGTGATCATCGCAGCCATGGGAATCACTTCCGGCGAGCTGTAAAACGCCGCCACATACAACAGCGGAACAAAAATGACCGCCTGTGCCACCACATAAAGCCCCAGGCCGGCGTATTGCAGGGAAAGACTGGCCCCGGAATCCGCCCACCGCTGCGCCAACCACGAAACGCCCATAAACAGCCCAAGCACGATCAACCAGGAATATTTTCCGCCCGTCATGAGATTCATGAGCGCCGGGGCCAGAGGGGAATTTAACAAGGCTGTCTCAATGGCCACAAATGCCAGAATGGCTCCCGCAAGATGCAGATACGTGCGGCGGATAAATTGCCCGCGTTCGGTGGCACTCGAATCGGCGGCGATCACATATTCGTTTCTGTAGCTGGAATTGTTCATAATAGGAAAAACCCTTAAAACTCTGACGGTTGCCCCGTCAAATTGCAAGACCGCCCGTTCCGCTCCCTGCCACTCCTGTTTTTTGGAGATTGAATTGCCCTGACGCCTGATGCAGAATGGAAGTTCTTGTGAAAACTCCAATCATCACCCTTCTCGCACTGATCCTGGTCCTCCCGTGCCTTGTCGCCCAGGCTGTGGACGATAATTTTCGTGCCCAGGTCGAAATGGTTATCGAGGATTTCAATGATAAAAAATACGACAGCGCGATCAGCAAAATTGACAGTATCAAAGCCGAGGGAGACGATGCCGCGTTCCTGACCAATCTGCGCGGGGCGGCTTACACCAAGAAGAAGGACTACGTCGAGGCGAAGCGCAATTTTGAAAAGGCTCTCGAGCTGTCCCCCGGAATGTTTGCCGCCCATTTTAATATGGGAGAGGTTGATTTCCTTCAGGGCAACTACAAAGAAGCTCTCTCAAAATTCCAGGCCATGTTGGATGCCGATCCCCGGAATGAGCTCCTGCAGTTCAAGGTTTTTATGTGCTATCTCCTCATGGAGGATGATCGCTCCGCAAAACGTGCTCTGGCCCGCATCAAGTACCCCGGTGACACGCCGGCGTGGTATTATGCCAATGCGGCCTATGAGCACAAACAAGGCAACAAATCCAAAGCCTCCGAATACCTCTCGGGGGCGCGTTACATCTTTGCTGGAAAAACAGACATTTTTGATGAGACGTTTTCCGACTTGGAATTTCCCCGTCGATGAACGCTCCCCGGAGGATTGTCAGAAAAGTCCCGACCCAGCCTGAGAATCTCCTTCATGAGAAAGCGCGGGTGCTGGTGACCGGGGCTGCCGGTTTTATCGGCAGCGCGCTGATTCACGAGCTCAACCGGCGTGGCATCTCCCAGGTCGTGGCATCCGATCTGCTGGGAGACGATGAACGGTGGAGGAACCTCGCTCCGCTGGATTTTGAGGACTATGTGCCGGCGGACCAGTTGCTCAAAAATCTGGAAAAAGATCCTGATCATCATGGCAAATTCGCGGCGTGCTTTCACCTCGGGGCCTGCTCCTCCACCACGGTCCGCGACGCGGGATATGTGATGGAGAACAATTTTGCTTATACGAAGAACCTGTGCCGCTGGGCTCTGGCCTCGGGCACCCGGTTTGTGTATGCCTCCAGTGCCGCAACCTACGGGGATGGAAGCGCAGGCATGAATGATCACGAGGAAGACCTGAGGAAGTTCCGGCCTCTGAATCTCTACGGCTACTCCAAACAGTTCTTTGACCTTTACGCTGCAAAAAATGAAATCCTCAATGACATTGTGGGCATCAAATATTTCAATGTGTTTGGTCCCAACGAATACCATAAAGGGGACATGAGGAGTTTGGTCTGCAAGAGCCATGCCCACATTGCGGCCCATGGCTCGATGGACCTTTTCAAAAGCTACCGCCCCGAGTACCCGGATGGCGGGCAACAACGCGATTTTGTTTATGTGAAGGATGCGGTGGCCATGACTCTTCACCTTGCGGAACAAGAGGAGGTTGGTGGGCTCTTTAATGTGGGGGCCGGTGTGGCAAGAACATGGGTGGACCTTGCCAATGCCCTTTTCTCCGCAATGGGTGTGACGCCGGACATCCGGTTCATCGAGATGCCCGAAGCCCTGCGCAACCAATACCAATACCACACCCTCGCCGATATCTCGAAACTGCGCGCCACCGGATACTCGGCGCCCACGACCCCGCTGGAAGAAGCCATTCGCGAATACGTGCAGGTTTATCTTGGTCACGGACGCAGGCTCGGCGAAGAAGCCTGACAAAACCCGCCTCTCTCCGCAGGGGGAGCTGGTCCGCTGCATGCCTCCTCTTCTCTCCGAAAACCGCCGCACGATTGCTCTCGCGGTCCCGATCATGGCCGGCCATGTCGGCCAGATGCTGATGGGATGGGCTGACACCATCATGATCGGCCACACGGGCATGGTGCCCCTGGCGGCCTGTGCTTTTGCAAACACGGTGCTTATGTCGCCATTTGTTTTCGGGTTTGGCGTGCTCTCCGCTGTCAGTGTGAAAGCGTCAATCGGCCATGGGGCCGGGGACCCTCACTCGGCTGGCCGGGCTTTGCGGGCCGGGTGTTGGCTTGCAACTGCCATCGGGCTTGCCGTGGTGGGTCTTATGATTTTGCTGTCCGGCTCTTTGCATATCTTTGGCCAGCCACCTGAAGTGAATGCTGCCGCCAAAACCTATCTTATCCTCTGTGCGTGGTCGGTTGTGCCTGCCTTGATTTCCACCTCTGCAAAAAACTTCAGTGAGGCGCTCTCGCGTCCATGGCTGCCATTCTGGATCCTGCTCGGTGCGGTGCTTCTTAACGTGTTACTGAACTGGCTGCTGATCTATGGAAACCTGGGATTTCCAAAAATGGGACTTGAAGGGGCAGGGTTGGCCACCCTCATCGCCCGGATTGTTGGAGCGGCTGTGATGGTTGCCTATCCTTTTTGGGACCGCCGGTTAAAAGCCGCCGCGCGAGGACCATGGATCGAAAAGACGATTCCCCGCGAGGTGAAGGGGTTGGTGGCTTTGGGGCTTCCGGTGGGAACCATGCACCTTGCCGAGGTCAGCGGTTTTGCCATGGGCTCCATCATGTTGGGCTGGCTGGGAGTGGTCCCCCTGGCTGCTCATCAAATCGCCATCACCTGCGCGGCCACGACGTTTATGATTCCTTTGGGCCTGTCCCAGGCTGTGAGCGTGCGGGTCGGGCAGGCGAGGGGGGCAGGTGATTTGGCCCGCTGCCGACCCATCATTGGAGGCGCTTTGCTCCTTGCCATTGCTGTGATGGGATTTTTTGCGCTTATCTTTATTTTCTTCGGAAGGCCGATCTCCTCGATCTTCACTTCGGAACCGGAACTCATTCAACTCAGCACCCGACTGCTGCTATTGGCGGGATTTTTTCAAATCTTTGATGGCCTTCAAATCGTGAGTTCAGGAGCCCTTCGCGGCTTCGAGGATGTGAGGGTTCCCATGTTGATCGGGTTTTCCGCTTATTGGGTTGTTGCGCTGCCCCTTTGCTACCTGGGTGGCTTTATCTTCGAATGGGGAGCGACCGGCGTGTGGCTCGGATTTTCCGCTGGCCTCGCCTTTGCTGCTGCCGCCCTGCTCACCAGACTGTCCATCAAAATGAAGCGGCTACGTTTCCAGAAAACCTGACACTTATGAATCAAGCTTCCGTAAAATCAGCTCTCAATGACTGCATCCAACATGCCAAAACCGATGGCGTAACTCTCGGCCACATGCTTGACCGTCTTGGTCAGGCTGGTTTTTGTTTCGCAGCGCTTCTGCTCGCGATTCCTTTCGTGCAACCCTTTTCTCTGGGGCCGTTGACCATGATTGGCGGAATCACATTTGTTGTGCTGGGCTGGCAGATGGGCACCGGCAAAATGTCGCCAGTCCTTCCCCAAAAGGCTTTGAACCTTCACATCCACGGTAAAGGCTGGGTTCGGGTTTTGGAGTTTTGTCTGAAATTGCTGGCTTGGTGCCAACGCTTCACAAAAGTGCGTAAAGAACAATGGGTGACAGGGGCGAAAGGGGAACGTTTTGTGGGGTGGTTGATTTTTTCTGGCGGAGCTCTGCTCGCCCTGCCCATGGCGAGCCTCCCTTTTAACAATTCCCTGCCTGCCCTCATGATTGTTTTTGCCTGTGTCGGATGGCTGGAGCGGGACGGACTCATGGTGATTGTCTCGCTGGCATGGGGCATCGCGACGATGTTCTATTTTGCCGCTGTCGCCGTGGCCTTCGTCTTTTTTGGAACAAGGGTCTTCACATGGGTCTCTCAGTTTTGGCCTTTCTGAACTCTGGTATTCCCCGGCTCAACGGATTCGGATCGCAGAGTCAAGGAACCCTGAACAAGCCTCTCAGGGTTGAGGTTCCCTGAAGGAACTGCAAATTTTGCTATGGACTGTTCTTAACGAAAAGTGCAACCTTTTACTAAGATTACGTCTTAAATGGCTTCACTAAAACGCATTGCAGGGGACTTGGGGGTTTCGTACACCTTGGTATCAAAGGTGCTCAGCGGACGGCTGGGTACGACAGGGGTGAGTGCGAAAACGCGGGAAGCGATTCTTGCCAGGGCTGCGGAGTTGGAATATGTGCCGAATCACCTCGCGGTTGCACTGAAGGCCGGCCGCAAGGGATCTGTGGGCATTTTTCTTCATGGGATAGGCAGCCCGGGAAGTGATGTGACCGACCGTCTCCTGGGGGGACTGGCGGATGGCTTGGAGCAGAGTGGCTTGCGGATGTTGCTCCGTTTTTTCAAGACCGAGGAGGAGTTTCTTGCAGCCTGTGATGTGCGGTTGAGATCCGAGGTGGATGGATTGATCGTGGCCGGTGCGACCCACCCTGAGCTGGTTCCCAAATTTGTGGAGCTCGAGGAAAAAAACGTGAAAGTTGTTTCTATCTTTAACGATTTGCCCGAGAACGACATCAAACACACCACCAACGTGGTCGCGGATTACGAACTGCAGGGATATTTGCCGACCAAGCACTTGCTGGATCAGGGGCTGCGCCGGATCGCCTGCCTCGACACCGTTGAGAACCGCACGCGGGGTTTTCGTCGCGCCTTCGCTGAGGCCAAATTCACTCCGCGGCCCGCACAGTTCGTTCGCTGCAAGGGTTTCACTTACGAGGACGGGGTGATTGCTGCTGATGAAATTTTGCATATTGCCAATGGGATGGAAGGGGTGGTCTGCCAGTCGGATTCCCAGGCGTTGGGTCTGATTCACCGGCTCACTAAAAAAGGTGTTCAAGTTCCTAAAGACATCAAGGTCACTGGCGTGGATAATTCTCCCCTCGCAAGATATTGCATCGTGCCCATCACATCGATGACTTCGGAAATGCGGTCGGCTGGAATCAAAGCCGTGGAACTTCTTCTCCAGAAAATTGCGGGAGAAACGGTTCACTCTGTCAAACTCGCTTCCAAGCTGGAGATTCGGGAGTCTTCGAGTTAGTTCGCGGTTCGAGCCGGGGGGTGTAGCCACGGCAGTCTCTGGCCACGCTGAGGTCTATTGCGCAAAGCGCACACCTGCGGGGCAACCGCCAAAGCACGCCAGAACTGCGTGGGTCGGCCACAAAAAATTCTGCAGCCACGTCATGGGGAAACCTCTCCAGTTTGCGGCAGAAGCCTTATTGAAGGACTCACGCCACTGCCAGAATCGTGCCTTTCAAATTTCTGGAGTGATTCCCCGCAAGAATCTCGTAACGACCAGGGGCGCACACCCAGCTACTGGTTTCTATGTCAAAATAGGACAGGTGCTCGTCATGAATCTGGAATCGGATCGTTTTTGATTCCCCCGGCTCCAAATCAATCTTCTGAAAGGCGCGAAGCTCTTTATCCGGGCGGACGACCGGTGGATTGATTGGGCGGACATACAGCTGCACGACCTCCTTGCCGGATCGGGAGCCTGTGTTTTTTATTTGCACTGTCACTTCCACCTCTCCGTCGGCTGAAATGCGCGATGCTGACAATTCCGGGGTGGAAATTTCGAAGGATGTGTAGCTCAGACCAAATCCAAAGGGAAATCTTGGTTCAACATTTGCCGAATCAAAATGACGATAGCCGACAAATAGCCCCTCCTCATACCGGACAGTTGTTCCATCTCCGGGATAATTTTTGGCGGAGGCATGGTCGGTGAGTTTGTGGGGAATCGTGTCAGGGAGACGACCCGAGGGATTAATTTGCCCGAAAAGAATTTTGGCCAGAGCCCGCCCGCCCTCTTGACCGGGGTACCACGCTTCGATGAGCGCGGGAATCTCATCTGCCCATGGGACGGCAACCGGCCCGCCGTTAAACAAAATCACGGCTGTTCGGGAGTTTGCTTTTGCAACGGCCCGGATCAATTCCTCCTGCGCGGCAGGAAGGTCAATGGAAGCACGGTCGTGAGCCCCTCCTTCCATGAGGTTTGAGAGGCCTGCACACACAATGACCACATCAGCCCGTGAGGCGGCCTCGGCGGCCAAAGTGATCGGGTTGGTGGAGCCGGGAACTTCCCATTCCAACCGGATAGCGGCCCGGGCTGCACGCTTTCCATATTCCAGGACGATTGGAACGGAAACCCCTTCCACTAAGTCAACCTCCAGAATCTCGTAGCGGGTCTTGAATGCCGCCTCAAAATTTTCTTCCTCGGATTTTGTCCACTGCTCCACCAGTGTTTTTCCACCGATTTGCAACCGCA
Organism: Terrimicrobiaceae bacterium; assembly: GCA_041738805.1. Taxonomy (GTDB): domain Bacteria; phylum Verrucomicrobiota; class Verrucomicrobiia; order Chthoniobacterales; family Terrimicrobiaceae; genus JAJTZA01. The sequence goes on from JBGSPC010000253.1 coordinate 16,109, forward strand.
CGCATCCCTCTTGAGCATACACACCCAGGCGGTAACGCCCCGTGGCGGGCGGGACAATTTCCCCGGTGAACCTGGCAGCAAGTGCCCCCCGTCGCACGAGAGGAGAGGGGGAAGCCCACCCCCAGGAATAATCCAGGCGTTCCGTCACAACCGTGGCAGCGGGCTCTCCTTCGGGATTGTGATCATTAAAATATTCTGTGAGCAGGCCGGGAACGGTTTGACCCGCTGAATCAAGGTGCTGAAAACACCCGGACATGGTCTCCATGGTTCCGGTCATTGAACAGCCTTCGATATATTCGAGTTCCACCTCATCACCGCAGATCTCGCGAAGACCGTCCAAGGGACTGATAGAATAAAACGGAGTCACCGAGGCACTTCCACCGCCCCCCAGTCGCGCGTCGACAGCGTTGGGACCGGTGATCAGAATTTTGCGGAGTTTGGATTTCTCCAGAGGCAGCAAACTGTTCTCATTTTTCAGGAGCACAATGGACTCCTCTGCGACCATGAGCGCCGCACTCCGGTGTTCGGGCGTGTCAAGTGCCGCGTGTTCACAACCATTTTGACCATACTCTAACAGCGCGGTCAGAAGGCGGAGCACCTTGTCGTCGATGTCCTCTTCGGTTAACATTCCTTCCTCAAGTGCGCGCAGAACGGCACCCCGGTTGTAAAAGACTCCGGGCCCCGGCATTTCAAGATCGAGCCCGGACTCAAAAACCTTCTCGGTCCGAATGGACCGCCAGTCAGAAATCACAAAGCCCGGGAATTGCCAGTCGCCTTTGATCACATCCGTGATGAGTTTGCGGCTTTCCCCCGTGTACACGCCATTCAGGCGGTTGTAAGAGGTCATGATGGCGCAGGGATTCCCATAGGTCACCGCGATCTCGAAGGCCCGAAAATAAATCTCCCGGAGAGAGCGCTCATCCACTTCGGAACTCACTTCTTGTTGATCCCGCTGTTGGTTGTTCGCCGACATCGCTTTCACACAAGCGCCAACTCCCACGGACTGGATCCCGCGAATCTCCGCCGCACCCAAGAGCCCGGCCAACCACGGATCTTCAGAAAATGTTTCAAAACTCCGGCCATTCAAGGGAATGCGGTGAATGTTGATTTTAGGTCCCAGCAGAACCGAGCAACCCAAGGCCCGGGATTCCCGACCGACCACCCGCCCGGCTCGCTCAATGAGATCCTGATTCCAGGTGGAGGCCATGCCAATGCCCGTCGGGAAGCATGTCGCTGCGCTGTCGCTATCTCCCACAAGGGTCACCCCGTGACCGCAATCAGTGACCTTCATTCCCCGAACACCCAAACGCGGAACTCCTTGCAAATTCCAATCGTCCACCCCGGCAAGCATGGACGCTTTTTCCTCCAAAGTCATCGCTTGCAAAACGCCCACAGCGCTTAAATCATTCGTCTGGGGGGCCACCAAATTCGTCTCCAACATCCTAAAGAAATATCAATTGTGTGATCGTGTTGCAAGGGGATTGGTGGAAAGAAATTCGTGAAATCTCCAAAAAAGGCTTGCCATCACATATTTGATGCTCGAATTTCGAGTCTTAACCCCGTCATTTATCCAGTTGTTTTCCTCGAGTGCAATTGCTTCGTGGGAGAAGCAAACCTTTGGTGACGGTCGGAAACCAATCATCAATAATTATGTTCAACAATCCGCCCCAAAAAGTTCAGCGCCGTAAACCTCTCACCGCCCGCGTCGGTTTGCTTGCTGTGGGACATCACACCTATTGGCCGCAATTTGATGGGCTTCTTGATGAGATGAACCGGAAGGTTGCGGATCTGAAGGGGCGTCTTGATGGCAATGGTGTGGAGGTCGTTGAGTTCGGGATGTTGGACAATTCGCAGAGCGCTTATGAAGCGGTTCCAAAAATCAAAGCTGCGAACCTGGACATGCTGTTTGTGGACATGGCGACGTATGCGACCTCATCCACATTCGGAACGATCTGCCGGGAGGTCGATGTGCCGATTGTCCTGGTGGCGATCCAGCCGCTGGCGGCCATGGATTACCCCAATGGCTCGACCTTCATGCAGCTCTGCAATGATGATATTTGTTCCATACCGGAATTTATTGGTGTGGCGATCCGATTGGGCCGCAGGGCTCCGGAAGTGGTGATTGGCCATGAAATCGGCGACCCTGTGGTGAATGAGGAGTTGGCGATGTGGTGTCAGATCGCCAAGGTTCTTCATGATCTGAAAACCGCGCGTTTAGGGCTGATGGGGCATGTTCTTGAAGCGATGCTGGATATGCATGCGGATCCGACGGCGGTCACGGCGGCCTTTGGCTCCCACATTGTCCTTGTGGAGCCTGACGATGTTTTCAAGCACTACCGTGATGCGGCCCCTGCAAATATTGCGGAATGGAAAGCCAAAATCCTCGACTTTTTTGACACCCCGACACCGGTCTCTGATCCCATCACAGAAAAGCTGAAGGATTCCGATCTTGAGACGGCAGCGCGGGCTGCGGTGGCTTTGGAGGCGTTTATTGAAGAGAAGAAATTGGATGGCCTCGCTTATTATTACGAGGCGGAGGCCGGGTCCGAAATGCGCACACTGGTCACCAATTTTATTGTGGGCAATTCCTTGCTCACCGGAGCGGGCTTTCCGATGTGCGGGGAGTATGACATCAAAACCTGTGTGGCGATGATGATCATGGACCGTTTGGATATTGGCGGAAGTTTTGCGGAATTTCACCCCGTGGACTTTGCGCTGGATAGCGTGTTGGTGGGTCATGATGGTCCGCACCACATTAACATTGCGGCGGCAAAACCTGTCATTCGCAGCCTGAAAAAATATCATGGCAAGCCTGGTTCAGGAGCCGGTGTGGAATTCCAAATCAAAGAGGGCCCGATCACCATGTTGAGCATTGGTCAGACAGCCCATGGCAAATTCAAGTTTGTGATCGCGGAGGGCGAATCTGCCAAACGGCCGATTCCTCCAACCGGCAACACCAACACGCACGGCATCTTTCAGCCCGATGTGAGAACGTTTCTGAAAAAATGGGTTAAAGAAGGTCCGACCCACCACTTTGCATTGGGGATCGGCCACCACGCGAAGGAACTTGTTCATATCGCGGAAATTCTTGGAATCGAATATGTCGTTGTGACTCCATGAGTCGCTCGTTCCTCCCGGTCGCCTTGATTCTTCTCCCGACGCTTGCCTGGAGTGCCCGGCCGGTGAAGATCCAGGATGAAGACCGGGAGGCTTTCGAGGCATTTTTGGGTCATGCACGAACCGAGGCGCAAACCCTGAATGAGGAGAGATTTCGATCCGTGACGTGTCCCGAGGATTTCTGTTGGCTGGACCTTCCCAGGATTGACATGCTTTTAACAGCTTACGAACTGACCGGTGATTCCTCGTTTTTGCAGTCTGCAGCAGCCTCCCTGAAGGCTCTGATCTCCGTGATGCAAAGCGGTGAGGATGGCCGTCGGGGCTGGTACGGGCTGCCCATCGAATCCCTTCGTGACCCCGCCAACCCCCAGCCAAAAATCCGGGAGATTCAGACCGATTTTCGAGCTGTCGCCGTGTTGTCCCGCCTGATCTCTCTTGCGGAAACCAACCCTGCAATGAAAGAGAAACTTGCCCCGGATCGTGAAGCGTGGGTTGAGCTCATGGAAAATGATCTGGTCGGCTACTGGCATGCGCACGGTTATTTCGAGGATCTTGGTGGGCGGGGCGGGATCTACCGGTGGAACAAGGACTATCGCCCCACGGCGGCCCATCTGACTCTTCCTCATGAGAAACTCTCCATGATGGTGGAAGGACTTCTCAACTTGTATCATGTCACGGAAAACGGGGATCATGCCCGTCATGCCGCCAAAGTGGGCCTTTGGTTGAAGCGAACTTTGACACTCAAGGATGGTCACTACGAATGGAGCCGGTGGAGTCCGGCTGGCGTTTGGGATATCCATCCGGACACCCCTTCCAAGTGGAAAACCTGGGTTGGGGCTGATCCCAAAGCGCAGTGGTATGCTGCGGCCATTGACACCGCGACCAATCTGTATGGCTGCGGGCTTGTGTTCACGCGGGAGGACATGGATCGCTTCGCTGCCACGCAGGTCGGCGTGTGCTGGAACGGGGATATGAAAGATCCACGGTTTTTTCAAACGGACGGGAAACCCGCAAAAGACAATGAGCGGTTCGTGGCTCTTCCGCTGACCGCATTCGACGAGACTTTTGCGGAGTTTGTGAACGGGCCGACCGGGATAATCCGGAGCAAACAACTGGCCGGGGATCCATGGAAGGGTGGTGTGCTGGCCGGCCGGTGGTTTCTGAACAAATATGTGAACACTCCGAAACTCCAAACGGCCGGGATGCACAACCTCCCGCCCTCCTTCCTTGACAGCCCAAAAAACGCCGGGTTGGCCGCGTCCCAAACCCCGCCGGTGCTTGCCCCGGGTTATCGAACTCCCTCAAGCCCTGCTGAAGCAGAATTTTCCAAAAACTGATGCCAGCCCTCAAAGATATTCCATTGGACCAAGGATACTATCGCACGATTCGGGAGATTCCTTATGCCCGTCAGGGGGCTCATCGCGCTGTGGGAGATTTGTTTTTGCCAAAGGGGCCGGCCCGCGGAGCGCCTGTGCTCCTCATCCACGGGGGCGGCTGGAATGCCCTTGATAAAGAGTCTTTTGAGTTCATGCTTCCGATCTTTGCTCTGGCGGGCCGGCCGGCTTTCAATGTGAATTACCGCTATGTTTCCCAAGCTCCGTGGCCGGCTTGTGGCGAGGATTGTGTGCTTGCGGGGGAATTCCTGCTGGGGGGAGGTCTGACGGAATTCGGACTGAAATTCCCTGAAAAAATCCTGATTTGCGGTGCCTCTGCCGGAGGCCATCTCGCGATGATGACCGGTCTCTCGCTTCCTGCAGAACGGGTCGAGGGCATTGTGTCCATGGCCGGTCCTTCCCGGTTGGATTGGGTTGCCACGAACCCGGATCCCACCAATATGCATGAGGGTTTTTATGAGCGATTTTTCGGCTGGGATGTGCCGCCCGATGATCCCTTGGTGGCGGCGGCAAGCCCGGCGGTCCTCGTGGAAAAATCCGGAAAAATTCCACCACCACTGTTTTGCTTTCATAACTCAGCCGATGAGCTTTGTCCGCCACGCTACTCTGAAGAAGCTGTTGCGTCGTGGATCCGCGGTGGTGGACGGGCTGAGGCCACCTATTTTGACGGGGATGAAAACCTTCACGGATTTTTTGTGAACAATGATCGCCCATCGGCTGTGCTGCGGCCGGAGGCTCCCATGTTTTTTGCCCGGGTCTTTGATGCTCTGGCCAGCTCTATCAAACCATGAGAACTGTCTCCCTGCCTCAAGCGATTCCACCGCGTGGTTACCACTTCCGCGATGTCCAACTCGAGATGAGTCTCAAGGCATTCTGGGACACCTCCCATGAGACACGCGACGCAGTCATCCGGGAGATCTTTGCCCAGTGGCAACCACTCACACGCTTTGCCGAATCCATTTCCCTCATGCTCTGGATTGGAGATGGTTCGGAAATTCTGGAATATACCGGCGATCAACGGGCCAGCTTCGACTGGGCACGTTATCATGGCGGAGCGAATCCCATTGCCTGGCATGTGGCAGGAGACCGGAAAGACAGCGGTGATCCCGACCATGCAGCCATCGCTTTTGAAGCCTGCCTCAGAGATCCCGAGAAGCGCGGGGTTCACAGCCGATCTTATCTCTACCGCCCGGAACCTGCCGTTTTCACCTACACGTGGCTGGCAGGCCTCGTCGCGGCCATCAAAAGGATCGGGACGGAACTCACCGGGCAACGCATCCAAGTGGGCACAACATTTGATATCGGACCCGAGTTCGCCATTTCCAAATTCAAGTATGAATGGCACCCGGAAATTTGTGGAGGCGGGAGTTTGTTCGGAGGCAAATTCATCCGCTGCGACGCCCGCCTGCACGCCGACACGCGGGTCTATGCCGGCTATCCCGGAGGCATTCCCGAAGGCACCAGCGTGGGATCATTTCTTGGCAGGCAGTGTCATCATTTTTTTGCAGATCATGATTTCGATTTTTTCTGGCTCTCCAACGGGTTTGGATTTGCCTTTGAACCATGGGCCCTGACCGGTGCCATCTTTGATGGGGCCAACTTTGATGCCAGCCGTGCGGGCAGCACCTATCAATCGGTTTTGGAATTTTGGAGGGATCTCCGGAACGAGTTCCCCAACACGCCGATTCGAACCCGTGGCACCAATCTGGCCACGGGCATTGACCTTGGGTCCGATGCCTCGCCCGTGCGGGAAATCTACCAATCGATTCCGCACGTGGAGCCTCCCGTCAACTCCCCCTGGGCGGCGCTTGATGAAGACATCGGTCTGGAACTTGCCGGCTGGATGTCTCACATCGCAACCACGCCCGGCAAAGGCTACCGGTTCCGGTTTTACACCCACGATGCCTGGTGGATGAACAGCCCGTGGCTGGATCGTTTTCAGCGCCAGCCCTTCGATATTTATCTGCCGCTTTCGGTGAGCCGCCTGGAGAGGGATGGCCGTGTGGAACCTCCCTCGGATGTGGCGTTTCTTTCCGTTGATGATTCGCACGGGTGCCTTCCCCCGGTTGTTCCTGTGGAGGTCACAGCCCACATTCTCCATGCCCGGGAATTTCTCCCCGATGCCCCCGGACTCATTGTCTGGGCTTATCCTTTTGATGGTTACCACGATCTCCTCCTCGCCAAAAACCCGCGGCCCGACCTGCCGTTTTTCGGGGACTGGTTTGTGCGGGGGCTGATTTCCCGGAGTCTGCCGATCAACACGGTAGCCAGTTGGGAGAATCTTTTGCCGCTCCTTTCAAGTCAGCCAGAAACATTTCACGACTCGATCCTCCTGGCTCCCTGCCTGGATGATGAGTCGGCTGCTCCATTCCTGCGTTACGCACAAGCGGGGGGAACTGTTTTGCTTTATGGTCCCCTCGATGACTGCCCGCAGATCCGTGCTGCCCTTGAATTGGGAATTGCCGGGCCGCTCGAGGGTGATTTCCTGCCGGAGTGGGATGAGGAACGTATCATTCGTCACACGTCCTTTCTCAGCGCGGGTGGATGGTCGGAGACTCCCGGACCAGAGACCCGTTTTTCTGCCAGAAATTCAGGAGGAGTCCGCGCCGCCGGCGCTCTGAGAACCTTCACCAGCGGGGGGCGCATGGCCTGGGTTCGCGGATCTCTGGCAACAAAGGAGCTGGACCCTGAAAACCCGCTCCCCATCAAAGGTCCCCGGCTCAAGGAACTGGATCGCTTAACGCACTTCAGTTCCGAGGATATCGCTAGAAAACTCCTGGCAGATCTCGGCGTGGGAATCAGTTTTGATGTCGCCCGCCCGGCCCCGCTCCTGACCATTCACCGCCATGAAAATGCGTTTGTGTTTTCCGGCCTGCAGCAGGGAGGCAACACGCCAATGAGCATTTCGCTTCCTGCCGGCGCGCCGGTTTTTCCTGCTTATGATAATGATGTCGAAGGCAGCACGCTGCACTTTGACGGACCACCGTCATGGCATCATGTCTGTCGGGTCTTTGTCACACAAGAGGAGCGCGGACGCGTGACGTGCCGGATCCTTCCTCCCATCCAACACGGGTATCATCACCGCCTCCTCGTCTCAGGGCTGAAAAATGCCACCGTGCAATTTTTCCCTGAGCCCGGGACAGAAGACATGCTCGAGATTCTCAAAAAGCCGCTCTTCCCTTACTTTGTGGGGGAGTTTATCAAGGCCGGGGTCATTGCCTCAAGCGGAGGAGCCTCTGTCAAAGTCGGAAATATTGACGGGGAATTGTTGTTTTCCTGGTAGATGGATCAAGGACACTTCGCTTGAATCTTTTCCCAAACCCTTTCCACAACTTCCATGTAGGCAAGTCCGTCCGAGAAGTCGGGGTGGGGCCGCGGAGCTTCCGGGTGGAGAACGGCCCTTAAAAAGTCCTCTTCGACCTGCCATGGGCGCAAAAGCCCGGGGGGAGCGTCGAGCTTTTGCGGTGCGGACTCTCCGATTTTTTGTAGAAAAATTTCTTCAGTGAGATGGTTGATGCGAAGGCACCCTTTCGTGCCGGCAATTTCGAGTTGGTCAGTGGGTGGGCCTGCGTAGACACCGCTGAATTCCAGACATCCGGTCACCCCGTTGGCAAAAGTGATCAGCGTGGTGAGGGTGTCAGGAATCTCAATCCGCGTGCCGGCCCGCTCCGGAACAAAAGTAGCCGCTTGGGCTGCTTCAACGGCAAAAGGACCGAGCCAACGGTGGAGGACCTCGGCATGAATCCCGAGGGTCATAATATTTTTTCCGCTGATGTCTTTGCGTTGACGCCAATGGGGCGGCGTCAAGGGATCAAGAAATGCGGCATTCAAACTTTGGAGACGAACCAATCGAAGATCACCCACGATGTTTTTCGCAAGCAACTGTTTCACAAAGCCATCAATGGCCAGACCGTGGGGTGGAGGACAGAGCATCGTCACCAGCTCGGGGTGGTCCTCTGCAGCGGCCCACATTTGCCGGGCCGAAGCAAGATCCGTGGCCATCCTGGCCTGACAGAACACGTGCTTTCCGGCCGCCAGGGCCGCGATGGTCACCGGGGCATGCAGCGCGGGACCTGTGCCCACCCAGACAATATCGATATCTTCTCTGATAATAAGTTCCCGCCAATCGCCCACCACTTCGGCCGTGGGACAAAACTCCGAGCAGAAAGCCCGGGCACTTTCTGAAGTGGAGTTGGAGACGGCAGAGATTTCCCCAATTCCCGATTTGAGAATTCCCAAAGCATGACGTTGACGCACAATGGCGCCTGCTCCAACAATTCCGATTCTTAGTGCTTTCATCACGAAGAGTCTTAGGCCTTTTTTGCCAGGCGGTGGAGCTGAAAGTTTTCCAGCCAACAGGATCAAATCAGTTGCGGCGGGAATCCCACTCAGGCAAGATTGAAGCATGTCCTCATTGCCCATCTATTTTGAACCGCTGGCCATGGAACGGGTTTGGGGGGGCAGACGTCTGGAAGTGCTTTACGGCAAATCCCTGCCTCACGGGGTGCCGATTGGAGAAATTTGGGAACTCGTGGACCGCGAAGAAGCGCAAAGTGTGGTCCATGAAGGGCCTCTGAGAGGAACCACGCTCAATCAACTCTGGCAGAATTACCGTGAAGCCGTTTTTGGTCACGAATACCTTTCGCACCCGGCCACAAGGTTTCCCCTGCTTGTTAAACTTCTGGACGCAAGGGAGCGACTCTCTCTGCAGGTGCACCCACCAGCCAGCATGGCGGCAGCTCTGGGAGGTGAACCGAAAACTGAAGTGTGGTATTTTGTCCGGTGTTCTCCGGGCGCATTGATTTATGCCGGCGTCCAGGCTGGTATGGATCGCTCCCGTTTTGAGTCGCGTCTCAGGGATGGCCATGTTGAGGACATTCTTCACACCATTTCCGTGCAGTCAGGAGACAGCATCTTCATTCCCAGCGGTCGTCTGCATGCCATCGGCGAAGGCAATGTCATCGTGGAAATCCAGCAAAACAGCGACACCACCTACCGGGTCTTTGACTGGAACCGGCCCGGCTTGGATGGCAAACCACGTCAATTGCACATCACGGAGTCGCTGGCCTGTATCGACTTTCAGGATGTGGAGCCCGCCGCTGACCATGTGTCATCCGGAGACATTGCCAACTGTGACTATTTCGAAGTCGAAAAACTCGACATTTCGGAGCCAGTGAAATCTTTAATCCCCGGGCGCTTCTCACTCTTCACGGTTCTCGAAGGAGACGTTGAATGCGGGGACAAAACTTTTATCCCCGGGGCATTTTTTATTCTACCCGCCAATGCCAGGGACCTCGCGGTGAGTCCCAAGTCAGAAAAGGCCTTGATCCTCAGGACGAGTCTGCCTCTTCACTCTGCCTGATTCCGGGCTTTGTGGCAGAATCCGGTTCCTGTGGCTTGGCAAAGCCCGGAAACTCCCCCATCAACCATCACCCATGAAAATCCTCAGATATCAAGACAGCACCGGTCGGATTCATTTTGGCCGGCAAAACCCCGACACAAGCGTCGAGCGCCTGGAAGGCGACATTTTTTCCAAGCCGTCTCCCACCGGAGAAAAAGCCGATGTCGCCAAAATCCTTGCGCCGATTGTGCCGCCCATCATCCTTTGCATCGGTCTCAATTACTCACACCATGCCGCCGAAAGCGGTGCAATGCCCCCGAAGGTCCCAATCCTCTTTGTCAAAGGTCCCAACACGTTACAAAACCCCGGCGATCCGATTCTCATTCCCACCCACCTTCCCAGTGATGAGGTGGATTATGAATGCGAACTCGCCGTGGTGATCGGCAAAACCGCAAAAAACGTGAAACGGGAAGACGCCTTTGATTTCATCCTGGGTTACACGGCCGCCAATGACGTGAGTGCTCGTGACTGGCAGATTAAAAAAGGCGGTAGTCAGTGGTGCCGGGGAAAGTTTTTCGACACCTTCTGCCCGCTTGGTCCGGTGTTGGTCACAACCGATGAAATCCCGAACCCCAACGCCCTGGGAATCCGAACCATCCTGAACGGAGAAACTGTCCAGGACTGGAATACCGATGATATGATTTTTGACGTTCCCGCTTTGATTGAGTTTCTCAGCGGAAGCACAACGCTTTTTCCTGGCACCGTGATTCTTACCGGGACACCTCATGGGGTTGGCATGGCAGCCAAACCTCCCCGCTGGTTGAAACCCGGGGACCTGGTCACCATCGAGATTGACCGGATCGGGGCTTTAACCAATCCGGTGGCTCTGGAGTGAGAATTCTTCAGACGCCGCCAAGCGCTTCTTCCTCAGTGAGGTAACAACCCGGATCCGGTGCCCAGGGGTCATTGTGAAATTGTGCGGCTCTGACACGAAACCCGCCCCCGCAGGATGCAAGATGTTGGCATTTTCCGCAGCGCCCGCGGAGCCGTGGCAGCCGGTTGCGCAGCCCCAGAAGAAGGTCATCTTGTGACTCCGTCCAGATCCGGCTGAATGGTTTTTCCCGCACATTGCCCAAGGTGTGGGTCTGCCAGAACTGATCGGGGTGCACCCTTCCTCCGCTGTCGATGTTGCCGATCCCGACACCTGAGCCATTGGCACCACCGCCATTCCACGTCATGAGTTGAAGGGCTTCCTTGGCGCGTTCGGGGTTTTCACGTGACAACCGGAGGTAAACGTAAGCGGCATCGGCGGGTTGGTCCACGGTGAGCACTTCCCGGGTGACTCCCTGGCTCTGCCAAAGTTTGATGCGGTCCAGGATCAAATCCATGGCAGCGCGGACCCGGAGCGGATCCACAAGTTGGAGGCCCGCGCCGCGGCCGCTGAAAACAAGGTGGTAGAAGCAAACCCTGGGAATGTCCTCGGCCTCAATAAAGTCGAGAATTTCTCCCAGGTTATCAATGGTGTGTCTTGTGAGAGTGAGGCGAAGCCCCACTTTCTGCCCCACACGACGGCAGTTCCTGAAGGCCTCAACGGCGCCTTCAAACGCACCTTTGCGCCCGCGAAAGGTGTCATGGATCTCGCCAATCCCGTCCAGGGAAATGCCCACATAAGAAAACCCGATGGCTCGAAGACTGTAAGCCGTGGCACGGCGCAGCAGGGTTCCATTGGTTGAGAGCGTGAGCCGGAGGCCCCGTTCGGTGGCATACCGTGCAATGGCAAAGAAGTCGGGATGGGTGAGCGGCTCACCCCCCGAGAGCAAAACGGCCGGCACACCAAATTGTGCAAGATCATCAATAACAGCTTTGCATTCCCGGAAATCGAGCTCCCCGGTGTATCCGCGGGGTTCGGAATCCGAATAACAATGGATACAACGCAGATTGCAGCGCCGGGTGATATTCCAGACCACCACAGGTTTGCGTTCGGCCGCGCTGGCAAAAGGCACGTGAGCGCCGTTGCCATAACGCAGGCCATCGGCTGGCTGGGTTTCTCCAAGATAGAGTCGCGTGAGATTGATCATGGTTGGTAAATGCAAAGGGGTTCTTCAGCAAACGGGTCCCCGGTCACCGCATAAGCCCGGGCCCGCGATCCTCCACAGAGGCGGTTGTAGGAGCAGCGTCCACACTTGCCTTTTAAAAATTGCGGGTCGCGAAGCCTCTGAAAAAGCGGAGCATTGCGGTAGGTGCAAAGCAGGTTCTGGTTTCGCACATTGCCCTCGGAGAGTGGCAAAAACCCGCTGGGATATATCTCTCCGGTGTGTGAGATAAAGAGTAGTCCCTTCGCATCGTTCACAGCCGCAGGAAGTTCCCCGGTGGCTGTTCCGTTCTGTGCGAGAACCCTGCGGTAATGTTGTCCCTCGGTCGTGCGGATCGCAAAGGGAACCCGTCTGGAAATCTCCACCAGCTTGCTGAACAACTGCTCGACCTCCGCCGGTTGTGGAAGCATGGCCATATCCGCCCGACCCGTGGGAACCACCATAAAAATCGTCCATCCCGCAGGATTCAGCGACTCCACCATTTTGGCCAGAGCGTCAAATTCTCCAAGGGTTTTCGATGTGATCGTCGAGTGGATTTGAAACGGCAATCCCGCAGCATTTAGTTTTTCGACGGCCTGCATGGTCCAGCGCCAGGCTTTGGTGACCCCGCGAAAGCTGTTGTGGCTCTCCTCGGTCGCTCCATCCAAACTCAACGAGACCCGCGAGACCCCCGCCTCCCGCAGGCGGTCAATATCCAGAACCAAAAAATCCGGGGTGGCACCCGGACTCAGACCCACCCGCAAACCCTTCGCCGAAGCATAGGTGATCAGGTCTATCAAATCCTTGCGCCTGCACGGGTCGCCCCCTGTGAAAATCAGAAGCTGGGGCTCCGCCTGAGCTATGTGGTCAATCAATTCCAAGCTCTCGTCAGCACTCAATTCCGTAGGATCAGGACTCCTCCGCGAGATCGCGCGGCAATGTTCACAAGCCAGCCGGCAGGCCCTTGTCATTTCCCAGATCACAACCGATGGAAAGTCATCAAACGCATTCATTTATAAGAAAAACTAATATTAAAATTTCAAAATCTATGCAACAAAAATAATTAATAATCATCGCGGTACTGCAAAAGCTCGACGGGAAGGGGCGGAAACCGCTTTTAATAGGCTGTGACTGAAATCGAAACTCTCCGGCATTCCTGCGCCCACGTTCTGGCAACTGCCATCCTCCGCCTTTGGCCCGAAGCTCAATTTGCGGCCGGGCCGCCCGTGGACGGCGGGTTCTATTATGATGTGGAGCTTTCCCATCGCATCACGCCCGAGGATTTTGCGCGGATCGAGGAGGAAATGAAGCGGGAGATAAAAGCCAACCACAAATTTGAGCGCGAGGAACTCAGCCGTGAAGAGGCTCTGGCCAAGGCTCAGCGCGGAGAGTTGGCGGCCCTGGGAGCTCGTGTGGAAGCCTCAAAGTTCAAACTGGATATCCTTTCGGGCATTCCGGAAGGCGAAGCGATCACCATTTACCGCAATGGCGAGTTCACCGATCTCTGCGCTGGTCCGCATGTTTCCCACACAAGCCGCATCGGAGCTTTCAAGCTGACCCACGTGGCCAGTGCCTATTACAAAGGCGACGAAAATAATCCCCAACTCCAACGGATTTACGGAACAGCCTTCAAAAACAAGACCGAGATGGAGGCCCACTTTGCCATGCTGGAGGAGGCAAAAAAGCGGGACCATCGCAAGCTCGGCAAGGAGATGGAGTTGTTTGTGATCGATGACACAGTGGGCCAGGGCCTCATTCTGTGGACTCCGCGCGGGGCCGTGGTCCGTCAGGCCCTCCAGGATTTTATCGGCGGAGAACTGCGTGCTCAGGGATACGAACAGGTTTTCACACCGCATATCGGCAAGCTTGGGCTTTACCGCACCAGCGGGCATTTTCCATATTATGCGGACTCTCAGTTTCCGCCGCTCATCGAGCGTGAAAACTTGAAAGAACTGGCCGAGGAAGGGTGCTCGTGTGGTGAGTTGGCAAACCGTGTTTCTGCCGGAGAAATTGACGGGTTTTTGCTCAAGCCCATGAATTGCCCGATGCATATCAAGATTTATGATTCCAGGCCGAGGAGCTACCGGGAACTGCCTGTGCGGTTGGCGGAGTTTGGAACCGTGTATCGCTGGGAGCAAAGCGGGGAGCTGAGCGGGATGACCCGTGTGCGCGGCTTCACGCAGGACGATGCCCACATTTTTTGCACGGAGGAACAGGTTGATGCGGAAATCCGGGGTTGTCTCTCCCTGGTCCAGACGGTGCTCGGCACATTGGGGATGGCCGACTACCGCGTGCGGGTGGGACTGCGGGATCCTGATTCCGCCAAATACACGGGCGATCCTTCGCTGTGGGACAAGGCTGAAGCCGCCTGCCGAAACGCTGCCGGTACCCTCGGGGTTCCTTTCACGGAAGAGCCCGGCGAGGCTGCGTTTTACGGTCCCAAAATCGATTTTGTGGTCAAGGATGTCCTTGGCCGGGAATGGCAACTGGGCACCGTCCAGGTGGACTACAATCTGCCCGTGCGGTTCGATCTTTGGTATCGCGGCACTGATGGAACCCAGCACCGCCCGGTCATGATCCACCGCGCTCCGTTTGGCTCCATGGAGCGTTTCACCGGCGTTCTCATCGAGCACTTTGCAGGAAACTTCCCTCTTTGGCTCGCTCCCGAGCAAGTGCGCGTGTTGCCGATCAACACCGATGACGAAGAACTCATGGCCTATGCCCAAGCCATCGAAACGGAACTACGCGAAGCCGGAGTCCGCTGCACCCTGGACCCCACTGGCGACCGCATCAATGGAAAGGTCGCGCGGGCCGAAGCCGAAAAAGTTCATACGATGTTTGTGGTTGGCAAAAGGGATGCCGAAGCCGGAGCCGTCAGCCTCCGCGTTCATGGCCAGGGAAACCTCGGTGCAAAACCCCGCGATGAGGCCATCCTTCAAGTGATCACTGCCATCCGTCAACGGGCCTTGTAGCCGCCGCAAATAACGGGTCCTTGAAATCAAGGACTGTGGTTGAGAATTTCCGCGACCACTCGATGAATCCTGCCATCCGCGATATCTGGAATCACGTCGCCATCCAGGGATTCCCCATCCAGAGTGAGCTTGACCCGCCCGGTCTGGAGGCCATGAGGATTGAGGATGTGGACATCGTAGTCTGCGCCCCGCCAGGAACGCATGATGCGGCACTCGGACCAGTGGCTGGGCAGACATGGCTGGATGGTCAGGCCCCGATAACCGGGCTTCACTCCGATCATTTCATTGATGAGGACCGTATTGAGCCACGCGAATGAACCGGTGATCCATGTGAACTCCTGTTGGAAGGGCCGGTTTTTATGATGCGGGCCGAAGTAACAATTCGCATAGGTGAATGAGGCCTGGTGCTTGGGGTCATCGGGGCCGTCGAAACAGCCTGGTGTCAGGCGCTTGAAGATATCATAGGCTTTGTCCGCCATACCTTGTCGCAGAAGGCCGAGGATCATCCAAATGTTGAGGTGAGTGTAAACCGTCCCGTTTTCCGCGATCCCGGGTTCCATGGACGAGATCCGTCCGATATTGGGATCGATCTCCGTGTAGGGCGGGGTCAACAGCTGGTAGCCAAGGCGCGTTGCCAGGTGGCGATCGCACGATTCAATCACCTGTTTTGCGCGTTCGGGATCTGCGACGCCAGCGATGAGCGACCAGCACTGAGGTTCCATGAAGATCCTGGCAAACCGGTTTTTATGGGATCCAATTGGGCGGCTGTTGTCATCATAGCAACGCAAATACCACTCGCCATCCCATGCGGATTCATTCACGGCAGCGATCACCCGCTCTCGGCGGAGTTGGAAGCCGGCCAGATCGTTGGGGCGGTTGAGAAACTCCATAAGTTCCGCCATTTCCCGCATGGCTTCAGCATAGGCAATCGAAAGCCAGACACTTTCGCCGCGGCCCTCCTTGCCAATGTTGGTGAGCGAATCGTTCCAATCCCCATACTTGATCAGCATAAGGCCATGGCTTCCTTTGTTGCTTTCCAGAAAATCCAGGGCGGCCTGCACATGCCCGAGCACCGATGCTGAGCCGCCATCGTGAAACGGAACAACTTCGTGAAGAAACGCCATGTCTCCGGTTTCTTTCAGGTAGGCACTCAGCGTGAAGACAAGCCAGAGCGCGCTGTCACTGTATGGCTTCTCATCGAGGGGGTTCCAGCCGCGCAAAGCAAGGCCACTGGCGTACTGGTAGCCGAGCGCCTCAACGAGAATCTCCTTCGTGCGGAGGGGGTCGAGGGCTGAAACGCCCAATCCGTGCTGGACGATGTCGCGATACCCGTTCCAACCCCACCGGCACCATGCCGCTCCAAAAGAGGCCCCCTGTTTGATCCAGACATTCACCATCCGGTCAAAGACAGGATCAGGTGTGCTAACGCTGTTTTGTGCAATAAGGCGCTTTGCTGCTGCCTGCTTCCCGGCAAAAAGCTCTTCCATGCTGCCAAACAGTCCGTCGCGCAACACCTTGATTTTTTCCTCCGCGTCGGTTGCACCGAGCGCCATGTTCGCGGTTGAGGCCTCGCCTGGCTTGATTTCGAAGTCCATTTGGATCGCGAGGATGGTATCCTCGGCTGACCCGGGCGTGTTGGTGCAACGTCCGTGGACGACGGCTTCGGGGCTTGCGAGCGTGTTGTAGGGGCCCACGAACGCGAGGCGGGATCCGTCGAATCCGGACACCGGGAAATCGCTCGCAAGGAAGGCAACCAGATGGTCGTGAGGCCGCCGAAACGGATGCTTGGAGCCCACGATGGTATTTAGTCCAGGGTTCCAGTGAACCTCCCGGTAGATCCCTGTGCCGTAGCTGTCAAACCCCCATTTATAGGCCAATTGCAACTGGCTGTAGACAAAGGCTGAGATCCGGCGCGGCCGTCCCGACACATTCAATAAAGTGAGAGTCCAGAGCTCGACCGGTGTGTCTCCATCCGGAATAAAAATCCGGAAGCGCGCCTCGATTCCGTTGGTCGCGTTGGTGATCACGGTGTAGCCGAGGCCGTGCCGACACTCATAGTTCTCGAAGGGCTTGCAGGACGGCTCCCAGTTCACATTCCAGAATTCTCCCGTCTCCACGTCCCTGAGATAGATCAATCGACTCATAAGGTGTTCTCGACCGAAGACATCAAAATCGCATGTGCGTCCGATGCCAGTCAGCATCTGAATGGCCTCGTGTGACCCCACCTGATAGTCGAAGCAGCCAACACCGGTCTGATGCACGATTGCGAAGGCCGAATCGTTCCATAGATAGTTGTCACCTGCACGCGCCGTCCGGGGGTCCCGCACGATGCTCTCGCTTCCGTCATTTGTGAATGTCCACATGGGGTTGATCATATTTTTTTACGGGCTCAATGGACGGTGGGATCGCAAATGCCAGAGATGTGGGAGTTGGATGAGTCTTCGATACATCGCATGGTGGTGATTGGCCATCGGCTTGGAATTCGTCCTGTAGAATTCCACCGGCGTTCACGAAGGATCTTCCGCAGAAAGGTTACGGGTTTGTCTGGCAGATGACTCCAGAGAATGCCTGGAGGGCGTCACGGAGCGGGGGGAGCTCCGGGTGCCAGAGTTTTTCCCATTCCAGCGAGAGCCCGCCGCGATAGCCTTCGCGGTCGAGAAGTTCGAGCAGCGTGGCAGTGGGGAAGTCTCCCTCTCCTGGCAGAACAAGGTGGCAATGGCCGTCAGCGGTCCGGCTGTCCTTGTAATGGACATGGCGCACCCATGGCCCCAGGCGGTCCCAGCTTACCGCCAAATCCTCCCGGGCGAGCTTCCATGTGTGATGCGAATCCCAGAGTACACCAAGAGGTTCATTGAGTAATTGGTTAAGAGCGACGCAGTGGTGGGAGGAGGAAAAAGCGCTGTGTGTCTCAATGAGGATTTCAAACGTCCACCCCTCCTCATGAATGCGCTCACGCAGTTTTTCCACGGTGTCCGCCGCCGTGTGAAGCATCTCATCGGTTATGGGATCACCGAAGTTCCCTCCGCCGAAGACCCGGACGTAGGGCGTGCGCAGCGTCTGCGCCAGTTCTCCGAAGCGGAAGAATTCCTCCATGTCGGCAGGCGACGCCTTGGCAAGCTGAAGCGATGAGGCCAGCAGGCGCACGGGGACCGATGGAACTGTCGGCCCACAGCTGCTGAAATAGCCAGGCAGATCCAGCGAGCCTTCCAGCGAGCGGAGTTCAAGAAAGTCCATGGCGAACTCCTTTGCCAAAAGCTCAAACGCTTTGAAGGAAAGTTCAGGCTGACCCATGGAAGAAAAACCAAACTCTATTTGCATGCCCTGCAATTACTCCTTCATGACCTGTAAACAAAGCCAAACACGGCTTCTTCTACAGGTAGAAGCAGAATCGGTTGGGAGAGGGGGCTAGGGACTGCGATAAGGCTGGCGTTGTTGTGGCGAAAAGTCTTCCCACGACGACCCTCTGATTCCAATGAGCGGCACCAGCATACCTGAACCCAACGAACCACCCCCCACGGTGGACGCACGGCAAGGCGCTCCCCGAAAACAATGGCGTGCCGGAACACTGGTCTACACTCCCGCAGCACTTGTATTACTTTTCCTTTGGCTCCTCTGGGGGGATTTTGCCTGGGCCATGCGCGATCGCTCGGTCGGGCCGATGGCCAGTTGGTACCTGAGTCACCTCAATGTCTCGAGCCTCCTTTTCGGCCTTTTGATGACCTCGTTTCCGGCCCTGATCACCCTCGTTCTCGCGCCCACGATCAGCTATATTTCAGATCGACACCGGGGGAGGATAGGACGGCGAATTCCGTTTCTTTTAATCACCACCCCGCTTTCGGCGGCTGGAATGATCGGCCTTGGGCTGACACCGCTAGTCTCCGCATATGTTCATGCCGCGATGCCCGGGCAGGACGGGACCGTCGTCGCGTTGGTCTCCTTCGGAGTTTTTTGGGCCATCTTTGAGGTCGCCAGCATCGCGTCGCAGGCGGTCTTCGGTGGTCTTGATCAATGAGATCGGCGATAGTTCACTCAGGCCCTTGGGAAATGATGTTGCAATCCCATTTCAAGTCCTCAATACCAACTTTACCGTCACAGACACCATGCCTCTCAAGCTGGTGCTGAATACCTTCGACACCTCGCCAACGGTTGGCACCCAATTTTCGCTGCAGTATTTCGTCGGCGGCACCCAGTATGGAACGACCGTGACCTACTCGGATTCACAGTCCACTGCGTTACTGTCCACTATCACACGGGTCGGATTCACCACCAGCACAAACTTGAACGCCGTGTCATTTGACAACTTCAAACTCGAAGCCATCCCCGAGCCCGCCACTTAGACGATCTTGACTGGAAGCTTGACCGCATTGATGATCCTCCGCCGCCGCAGGGCCTGAGTTTGATCCATCGATTTGTTTGGGGGAAACGTCCGCCGGGTATTTCAGCCCGGCGGATTTTTTTACATTCTAAGTGGCTCAAAGTCAGGGGCCACTTCAAACTCCATCCGCTTGCGGGCATGAGGATGATCGAACGCGATTTTCCACGCATGTAACTTCATCCGGGGTTCTGCGGGGTGAAGCGTCATGGCTTCTCCCATTTTGCCCTCGCGTAGATATGCTGGATCCCCGCAGACCGGCCAGCCAAGATGCCAGAGGTGGATGCGGATCTGGTTCGTGCGTCCTGTGATTGGTCGTGCTTCCAAGAGGGATGTGCCGTCTGCTTGCCTGGCAAGGACTCGAAATTCCGTCCGGGCCGGCAGGCCATGGGGGGAAAAATCGATGGTTCGGGCTCCCAGAGGGCCCGGCCCGTTGGAAATGCCAGCCTCGCAAACAAAGAGATCTTCAGGTGGGTGACCCCACACGACCGCGAGGTAGGTTTTTTCGACCGTGCGGCCGGCAAACTGGGCTTGCAATAATTTGGCAAAGCGATGACTCCGCGAAAAAACCAGAACGCCGGTGGTATTGGCGTCCAAGCGGTGCGCCGGCCTGGGATGGAAAGGGGCATAGGCCTCAGACATCATCCACTGAAGGGTGTTACGGTGGAACCGGCCGCCCGAATGCATGGGCAGCGGGGCAGGCTTGTTGATGACGATGATGGCTTCATCTTCGTGGAGGATTTTGATATCGGCTTTCACGTCGGGCTCCACCGTCCCTTGTAGCTTTCTATAAAATCTTTCGCCCGCCCTCACCACACGGTCAGCTGCAATCGGCGCACCGCCATCATCCACAAAGCCACCGAGATCACAACGCTCCACCCAATAGGCTTCGGCATGCCGGGGGAAGGCGGTGGCCAAAAACCCCCCGAAGCGCTGCCCATCAAACTGCGCCGGAATGCTCACAGGACGAAGGTCGTTGTAGGGCTGACTGCCGGGCAATGGCCCGGTCAGACGGCGGATTTTTTCCTCACGCTCAGCGATCTGTAAATTCTTTTTTTCTTCAGGGGACTGATAACAATTCGGGCAGGACTCGCTGACGACATACCTCCGATCTGTTTGATCTGCGGTGGTGAGCGGGGCCTGACACACATAGCACTGGACGGTGGGCGTCTCTTTGAGTCCCGGATCGACCCCAACCCGTTGATCAAACACAAAACACTCGCCGTCATAGTGAGCTCCTCCGCATTCCTCGAAGTATTTCAAAATCCCCCCATCTAGTTGAAAAATGTTTTTGAACCCCTCGTTCTCCATCAGTGGGCCCGCTTTCTCACACCGAATGCCACCCGTGCAAAACATGACGACCGTCTCATGCTTCATCGAGGCCGGCAGACTCCGGACGGCCTCAGGGAACTCCCGAAATGTGTCAATGCCGGCCGGGGTAGCCCCGCGAAACGTCCCAAGTTTCACCTCATAATCGTTTCGCGTGTCCAGCAGTGTGATCGCCCGGCCTTCGTCCAACCATTGTTTGAGTGTGGTTGGTGCCAGCTTTGGTGAGGAATGCCGGGCGGGATCAATACCCGGCACCCCAAACGCAATAATCTCTTTTTTGATCCGAACGAGCATCCTTCGAAAGGGCTGCTCCACACTCCGGCTGTATTTTGGAGTCAGCGCTTCGAGCCCCGGAATCGCCCGCAGCGTCTCCAACAACTCCTCCACCGCCACCCCGGCACCCGCCACAAAAAGATTCACCCCCTCCGGGCTGATGAGAACGGTCCCTTTCAGGCCCGAAGCCCGGGATTGAACAAGTAACTGGGTCTTCAATGACTTCAGGTCGGCAAGAGGCGCAAATCGATACGCAGAGATATTTACGACCTCCCCGGCATCCTCCTCTGACTTGGCCGAAGAATAACTGGATTGCATTCAGGCGAGACTAGCAGATGCCAATCATGTCTGCAAAGGGGAGACGAACACCACAGGCTATCTTAACATCTGAAACACACGGGATAATCAGGGGGAGTATTTTATGGTCCCGTCCTGGAAAGCTAAAAACGAGATCGCATTTGTCGCTTCGGTTTCGCTCAGACCATCCACGGAAAAGTAATAAGGTGTGCTTCCCACATTAAAATTTGTGCCCACCATGATGATCGCAACAGCCTCCGGAACGTCGGCGGCCACTGTGGTTGGCATTCCCGCTGCAATCGCGGCATTATAAGTCGCGGCAATATTCTGTGCATTTCTGAGGTCTTTCGCAGAGTCTGCAGAATCAGTGATGCCCGCGATAGCAGGAATGGCAATTGATGCGATGATTGCAATCACCGCAATCACGACGAGTAGCTCAGCGAGGCTAAAAGCCCGGCAGGAAATGGATTTCTGATTTTTCATGAGGGGTTCCTTCAAACTACCAGTTGCATCAATTATGTCAATCGTTGAAATCGCGTCGCTGCGAGGTCATGCATCAAGGGCCCGCGAGGAGCCGAATTGCCCCGTTTGTTAAGAGCAGCAGACTTGAAGCATTGGAGCTTTCCACATCACTCAATCCATCCACGGCGTAGTATTGAAAAGTGCCCCCGACTTCAAGGTTTGTTCCCTGACGAATGAGCGCTACCGCATTTGGCAGGTCCGTGGCAGCATTTGTTGGAAGTCCGGCTGCCACGGCAGCATTGTAAGTGGCAGCGAGAGTTTGGGCATTTCTACGGGTTTTGGTGGAATCCGCCGCCTGCACCACGTTGGCAATGTTTGGAATCGCGATTGCCGCAATCACGGCGATGACGGCGATAGTAACAAGCAATTCAACCAGGCTAAAGCCGTCACTGATTATGCGGAAGTCTTGCTGCATAGGCCCATATTATAATGCAGCCATTTTGGGACTTCAATATTAGCAATCTTGTAAATGTTCTCAGGGTTATCCTGTATATCGAACCAATCTTGTGCAAAGCTTGGCACAAAAAAAGGGCACCTCGGTTCGAGGTGCCCTTTTGGTGAAACTATCCTTCCGAATCAGGTGCCTGGATTATATTGCAAAGTACCATTTTGGAATAACAACAAAGCACGAGCATTCGAGGATTCGACTGTCGAAAGTCCGTCTACTCGGAAGAAGTTCGTGGTATTCCCGATGACGACGTTGGTTCCGGAAGTGATGAGTGTCACCGCTGTCGGTACAGAGGATGCTGCATTTGTCGGCATTCCCGCCGCAATTGCTGCATTGTAGGTTGACGCAAGGTTTTGAGCGTTGCGTTGAGCTTTGGCGGTGTTGGCAGCGCCGGTGATACCAGCGATATTTGGGATGGCGATTGCTGCGATGATGGCGATGACCGCGATCACGACGAGCAATTCAACCAAGCTGAATGCTGATTTGATGGTGAGTTGTGTTGGTTTTTTCATAACGCCCTCAACATACGACCCCACCAAAACTGTGCAACGTTGTGGAAATGGCAATTTGTGTTAGGGGAAAACTGTATGCAACGCATGCAACGTTGCGTGATCGGGCGACTGGAAGCCTCATGGCGGATGTCTTGTAGCGAACTTCCCATTTCTCTTATGTTTGATGGGATCCTATTCGAACTGCTAGGATAATGAACATGGAGCGTATCGGCACAAAGTCCAAAACCTTCCGAGAAGCAGAAGAATGGGATATCAAACAAAACCGTGAAATGTCCTTGAATGAGCGGTTCAAGGCTTCGGCCACGCTCAAGACAAGAGTGTATGGAGAAAATCCTCTTGACCTGAGAGCATGCCATCGAAAAGACAACTAGCATCAAAGTGTTTCTCAGCGGACACCTTGGAGTTCATCAGTTTGTTGTACCGCCACGGAGTGGTATATCTGATTGTCGGCGGGGAGGCCGTTATCTTTCCTGGTCACTTGCGCCTGACGGGCGATGTGGATTTCTTTTACGAGCGAACCCCTGGGAATTCCAAGAAACTTTTTGAATGCCTTCAGGAATTCTGGGATGGAATGATACCAGAAGTGGAGCAAGAAGACGATTTTATGGATGAAGGCGTGATCTTTCAATTTGGTCGTCCTCCGAATCGCATAGACCTCCTGAATAAAATCGACGGAGTGGAGTTTGATGAGGCGTGGGCCACAAGAGAGGTTGTTGAAATCAGAGGTGGCGCGGAAAGCGTTGCCAATCAGAACTAATTTTTAGTTAGTTTGCAGAGGTCTCAATGGGGTTGGTTTTTGTTGTAGGTTGATTGTGTTCCGGGAGCAAGGTTTTCGCTGGG
>JBGSPC010000267.1:0-10880 GCA_041738805.1 Terrimicrobiaceae bacterium
GGGAGGTCCCTGGATGCGGGGAACCGTCATCAAACCCTCCTCGGGGTCACAGGATCGGGGAAAACCTTCACGATTGCGAATGTGATTCGGGATTTGGACCGTCCGACGCTGATCATGTCACACAACAAAACGCTGGCAGCGCAGCTTTACAGCGAGTTCAAACAGTTTTTCCCTGACAATGCCGTGGAATATTTTGTCAGCTACTTCGATTATTACCAACCTGAGGCCTACATCCCGCGCACGGACACCTACATTGAAAAAGACAGTTCGATCAATGAGGAGATCGAACGGTTGAGGCTTTCTGCGGTGAGTTCGCTGCTGACGCGGCGAGACACGATTGTTGTGGCGAGCGTCTCGTGCATTTACGGATTGGCATCGCCGGAGGATTTTTTGCAGATGTTGGTAACGATCAAGCAGGGCCAGCAGCTCACGCGGGAGGCATTGCTTGCGAAGCTGGTGGACATGCTTTACGAGCGGAATGACGTGGCGTTTGCGCGTGGCAAGTTCCGGGTGCGCGGCGATGTGGTTGAGATCCATCAGGCGCAGGTTGAAGATGAAGCGATCCGAGTGGAATTTTTTGGTGATGAGATTGATCGTATCAGCCGGTTTGATCCGCTCACCGGCCATGTGAATGCGACGCTGACAACGGTCACCATTTTTCCCGCAAAACAATTTGTGACGCCTTATGACAAGCTGCAACGGGCGGCCCGCGCGATCCGGGAGGAGATGGAAGGTCGGGTTGTTGAATTCGAACGCGAGGGCAAGCTCATCGAGGCCCAGCGCATCAAACAACGCACCGAGTTTGACCTCGAAATGATGCAGGAAATGGGATTTTGCAATGGGATTGAAAATTATTCCCGTCATTTGACCGGACGCCCCCCCGGTTCGCGGCCCTACACGCTGATGGATTTTTTGCCGGAAGAAACGCTGACCGTGATCGATGAATCGCACGCGACAGTGCCACAGGTGGGCGGGATGTTTGCAGGGGACCGCTCGCGAAAATCGGTTCTCGTGAATTACGGGTTCCGGCTTCCCAGCGCGCTTGATAACCGGCCTTTGAATTTTGAGGAATTCATGGGTGTGACCAAACAGCTGGTTTATGTGAGTGCCACACCGGGGGCCTTTGAGATCCGCAACAGTGTTGTGGGCAATACCGGGTATATCCCCAACCCGGACAAATCTTTTCGCGAGCAAGGGGTGCCAACCATCGCGGCAAGCCGCGCGCAGAGCGACAAAAACCGGACGACGGAGCTGGATGTCCACACTCCGGGAAAACCCCTGGTGGTGGAACAGATTATTCGTCCCACCGGGCTGATCGATCCCAAGATCACTCTGCGCCCGCTCAAAGCCCAGATCGATGAAACGATCGAGTTGTGCCGTCAGAGGATTGAAAAAAACGAGCGGGTGCTTGTGACAACCCTGACCAAACGCACCGCCGAGGATCTCGCCGACTATTTGCGGGACGTGGGGCTCAAGGTGCGGTATCTGCACAGCGACATTGACACCATCGAACGGGTGGAAATTTTGCGCAGTTTACGAGCAGGGGACTGTGATGTGCTGGTGGGAATCAACCTTCTTCGGGAAGGTCTCGACCTGCCGGAGGTCAGTCTTGTGTGCATCCTGGATGCCGACAAAGAAGGGTATCTGCGCTCCCAGACATCGCTGATCCAAACAGCCGGCCGTGCCGCCCGACACCTGAATGGCGAAGTGGTGCTGTTTGCCGACACGGTCACCGGGAGCATGCAGGCCCTCATCGATGTGAGCGATTACCGCCGGGGTCGTCAACTCGCCTATAATGAAGAACACGGGATCACACCTCGAAGCGTTCAGCGGGCCGTGCAGGAAAGCTTGCACGTGATTATTCAAGGCCGGGAGCTCGAACAGGGCATCGTTCGTGAAACGCCAGCGGATTTTGATTTGAATGAGCTCATTCGTGAACTCGAGCAGGAAATGTCCACCGCCGCTGCCAATCTGGAGTACGAACGCGCCGCCCTGCTCCGCGACCAAATCATGGAACTCAAAAATGGAACCGGGGTTTCAAAGATTGAGCCCCGGCGCAAGCCCTTGAAATACCCTGCCAAACGCGGGAAACGTTAGGGATCACTACAGAGCGCCTCTCACGTCGGGTGTGATTAAAAGTGGGTGATTTGATGAGTTCGCCCAAGGGTGGATCGCGATCTCCGAGCGCGATGGGAGCAAGTGGCGGCGGAGCCGCGTGGATTTCTCATCGTGCGGCGCAGCGCCCGATCCACCTCACCCACTTTTAATCACACCCTCTCAAGTCGAGGAACAGATGTCGCTTCAGCACCGGCTCGTTTTCCACCCTCTGGCTTCATGGGGGATCTTTTACCCGTGTGCCGATCCGGAACAGCCTCAGGGTGGGAGAATGATTGGAACGAGAATGACACTCACGATCATGACGATGATCGAAAACGGCACCCCCACTTTAAGGAAGTCTGCAAACTGATAATTCCCGGGCGACACCACCAAGGTGTTCACGGGGGAAGAGACCGGAGTCATGAAGGCCGTTGAGGCTCCAAGCATAACCGTCATGGCAAAGGGGTGGGGCGAGGCCCCCATATCTGCGGCAATGGCAAACGCGACAGGCGCCATCAGCACAGCGGTGGCCGTATTGGAAATAAATAAACCAAGTCCCGCCGTGACCAGAAAGATCGCGGCCAGAGCGAGGCGGGGAGATCCATCACCAATGATGGACAACATGGCGTCCGCTGCCATGTCCACGCCGCCAGTCCTTTGGAGCGCCAGCGAAAAAGGCAACATTCCCGCAATCAACACGAGGCTTTTCCAACTGATCGATTGGTAGGCGCTTTTCATATCCACGATGCGGAACAGCCCCATCAACAAACAGCCGATCAGGACAGCTTGCACATTCGGAAGAATGCCGGTGATCATGATCGCCACCACCACCGCAAGGATTCCAAGGGCGATGGGGCCCTTGTTGGCTGCGGGCAAAACGTCTTCGTATTCGGCGGGGAGATCCAGGAGCACGAGCTGTTTGTTGTTGCGCTGAGAGCGGCGGATGTCTTTCCAGAATCCCGTGACCAAAATCGTGTCACCCACACGGAGACGCTGATCCAGGAAGTGCTCTCCTATAGCCTCGCTGGCGCGGCGCAGGCCGATCACGGTAAGCCCTGAATCGGCTCGGATGCGCGAGTCGCGCACGGTTTTCCCCAGAAGCCCCGAGTCGGCTGGAATGATGGCTTCCGACATCCCGATATTCTGGGATAGGTCGGTGAAGTAAGCGTTCTCAGGATCGAGAGGCAAATCCTCCAGATCGTATTTTTGAATGAGGGCGGAGCTTTCGGCAGGGTCCATGTCCACATCCAGAAAAAGGATATCTCCGGAGGCGGGACAAAAGTTCTGGTCGGGGGACAACAAAGCTTTCCGGCGTTCCTGGATCCGCTCCACCGCCAGCAGGTTCACTCCCGTTCCACGAAGGTTTAGCTCAGCAAGGGACCGGCCGATCAGTGGAGAACCGGGTTTCACACGAACGCGTTTTTCGCGTCCACTAAGTTGGTACTTTTGGATCCAGTCGCGAAACGTCGGGCGCTGGGGTTCTGCAGATTTGTCCTGGTCCCGCTCAGGGATCCATTTTCTGGCAAACAGCATGTAGACCAGGCCAAGGGCAAGGACGACGAGACCGAAGGGAGTCACACTAAAAAAATCGAAACCCTTATGGCCCTGACGCACCAATTCCGCATTCACCACCAGGTTGGGAGCGGTCGAGATCAGTGTGAGCATGCCACTGATGAGGGCAGCGAAGCTGACAGGCATCATGAGGCGGCTGGCAGGTATTCCACTATTTCGACAGATCCGGAAAATCACCGGAATAAAAATCGCCACAACGGCGGTGGAACTCATCACTGATCCCAGCCCGGCCACAGCCACCATCACCATCAATAACAGCTTGGTCTCATCGCCCGCAGCTTTGACGTTGATCCAGTCGCCGAGTTGGCGCGCCATCCCCGTGCGGACCAGCCCTTCTCCAAGCACAAAAAGAAACGCGATCAGAACGATGCTCGAATCGCTGAAACCCGCAATCGTTTCCGGCACGGTCAAAACCCCCGTGAAAGGCAAGGCCGCAATCATGAGCAAACCCACCACATCCATCCCGGGCTTGTTGATGACAAACATCGTCACCGCCGAGGCCAGAAGCAGAAGAACCCATATCAAAGGCCAGTTGAGGCCTCCCCCGACCGCAGCCATTTCAGCAGCGACAAACAGGGAGTTGGCAAAATGCGAGGTTGGTTGAGTCATGGAGACCAAACAAGCTCCTCAGAACCTGGAGCCGAGGCAAGGCTCAAATGCGGGTGAATCTCAGAGCGCTGTTATCCCAAAGCAGGCCAGGTGGATCGGGCGCTCCGCCGCACGATGACAAATCCTACGCTGCTCCGCCGCCACTTGCTCCATCCAGCCCGGAGATCGCGATCCCCCCCCCGAGCGGGCTAAATCTCAATCACATCCCCTCACGGAGCAACAATTTCACCATAACTCTCCGGCCTGCGGTCCCGGTAAAATTGCCAAACATCTCTTGTCTGCTGGATCTGGTCGAGATCGATATCAGCAAGAAGCAGTTCATCCTGATCTCGGCTGGCCACGGCGACCATTTGGCCTCTGGGGTCGCACACATAGGATTGCCCATAAAATTCTCCAATGGCCCAGGGTTGCTCGACACCCACACGGTTAATCGCAGCCAGGAAATACTGGTTGGCAACCGCATGTGCCGGCTGCTCCAGCCGCCAGAGATATTCACTCAGTCCGGCAACGGTCGCCGAAGGGTTAAAGACAATCTCTGCTCCATTGAGCCCAAGACACCGGGCTCCCTCCGGAAAATGCCGGTCGTAACAGATATAAATCCCCACGCGCCCAAAAGCTGTTTGAAACACCGGATAGCCGAGATTCCCGGGGCGAAAATAGAATTTTTCCCAGAACCCCGGATGGCAATGCGGGATGTGATGCTTGCGGTATTTGCCGAGGAAGGAACCATCCGCATCAATCACGGAGGCCGTGTTGTAATAAATCCCCGTTCCATCAACTTCGTAAATCGGAACCACAATCACCATTCCATGACGCTTGGCCGTTTCCATCATGAGCTGCGTCGTGGGCCCGTCCGGTATGGACTCGGTGAGCCCATACCAATGGGTCTCCTGCTCAGCGCAAAAGTATGGGCCATAAAACAGTTCCTGCATGCACAGCATTTGCACGCCCTGTGCAGCGGCCTTTTCAATGAAGGCCATGTGCTTTTCAATCATCGCCGCCTTGATCACCGCGGGATCCGTGTCCCCGGGGTGCGTTGTGGAGGCTTGAATCAATCCAATACGAACATTTCTTGGCATAGTGTCAGGTGGGTTGTGCAGAACGGTGGAAGGTCTGTTAACGAATGGGGCCACGGGCTTTCCTTCCAACCAACTTTAATGACCCCGTTAAAAAACATACCCTTTGATTCTGATAAAATTGCCTTGAATGATCGGAACCGTCAAGATTCGGCGACGGCTTCCTTTTCCAGCGCCCGCACGCGTTTAATCAGGTCAGGCAGTTGTTGGATGGCAAGCCACTGACGTTTGGCCTGGTTGCCTGCCACGGCCGGCACGCCAAGCACAGCCCCCCCATCTTCCACGTCCTTCATGATGCCGGACTTCGCCCCGATCTTGACCTGGTTTCCGATTTTTAAATGCCCGGCAATTCCCGTCTGGGAAGCCACCAGGGTGTAGTGACCAATCTCGGTGCTGCCTGCCACACCAACCTGGCCCATAATAATACAGTGCGTTCCCAGCTTCGCGTTGTGGGCGATGTGGACAAGGTTGTCGATTTTGGATCCCTGGCCGATGACGGTTGAACCAAACGCCGCCCGATCGACCGTGGTGTTTGCGCCGATTTCAACGTCGTCCTGAACCACAACATTCCCCAACTGCAGGACCTTGCGATGACGTCCTTCATCAAAAATATATCCATAACCATCAGCTCCGATAACCGTGCCCGAATGAATGCTCACACGGTTTCCGATTTTACATCCGGGATAAACGGTTACCGAAGGATGCAGGCATGTCTCGTCCCCGATCTGACAATCCCGGCCGATGTGATTTCCACCGAGAATGGCCGTTTTTGCCCCGATGCGCACCCGCTCCCCCACCACCACATGAGGGCCGATGTGAGCGGAGGGATCAATGGTTGCTGAGGAAGCAATCACAGCCGTGGGGTGGATCCCGGGCTCATGAACATCAGGTGGAAAAAAGTGTGGCAACAGCCTGGCCATCATCACCCGCACATCCTTCACCCGGATGAGGGTTTTGGTGGAAGACGTGAAGGGGCCGGAAACAAGGATGGCGGCTGCTTCGCTTTGTTCGGCAGCAAGAAAATGATGTTCTTTCTCGGCGAAAGTGAGATCACCGGCTTTTGCAGAGTCTGCAGGAGAAAAGCCGGTGATTTCGACGGATCCGTTGCCGGAGACCTCGCCCCCGATGAGTTCTGAGATTTGAGAGGCGGTGATGGTCATGGTTTGTCGGTATGGACCATGACCATGAAGTCAAAACCGCCAGTCGGCAACGTGAATCAATCCTTCCGCGATTCCATACGGCCCTGGATCCTGGCCAACAAGCGGTGAAGGTCATCCAACACAGAGTAAAGGCAGGGAATCAGGATAAGTGTGATGAGGGTTGCAAAAGTCAGCCCAAACACAATGGCTTGCGCCATTGGCGCCAGAAACTGCTCCTGGCCCGAACTAAAAAACGCGATACTAGCGAGACCGACCACGGTCGTGGCAGAGGTCAGAAAAACCGGACGAAACCGTGTGCTGGCACTTTGCAGAATGGATCGCCACCGCACGATGGGCGGAAGCAGGAGCGGTTGGCTGCGGCTCTGGGAGTCGGGAGCTCCCACGGCTTGATGACGGTATTGATTGATAAAATCCACAAACACCACGGAGTTGTTCACGACAATGCCTGCCAACGCGACCGTGCCCATAAGCGACATCAATCCCATCGGTTCCCCCATCAGCAACAAACCAAGAATCACTCCCACAATTCCAAAGGGAATCACCGACATGATCACCACGGGTTGGAGGAAGGAATTGGAGATCACGGCCAATAGGGCATAGATGAGGAGCATGGCCACAATGGCCGAAAATTGCATGCTGGCCACACTGCGATCCGAATCCTCGCTCTCCCCGGTCAGGGAGGCTTTGACATTGGGGTGGGTTTTCAGAATCCCGGGAATCCACTCCGTGATTTTTTTGCTCACATCCGCAGGGGTTGTGACCTGGCTTTCGACATCCCCCGAAACCGTGAGCACCCGTTCCTGATTGGTGCGCTTCACGCGGGAAACACCGGTTGTGCTTTCCACGGTGGCAATGGATGAGAGATCCACCGCTTTCCCCTCGCGATTGATCAACCTCAAGCCCATGAGAAATTCCGGGTCCTGACGGTAACGCTCCGCCGCTTTCACACGCAGGACCACTTCCTCATTTCCCCAACGCATCCGATCGGCCTCCAACCCGAAAAATCCCCCTTGCAAAGCCCGTGCCACAGTCGTCGCATCCAACCCGGCCTGCACAGCACGTGTCTCATCCACCTTGACGCGGAACTCGGTTTTCCCGCGTGGAAAATCATTATCCACGTTATAGACCCCCGCCACGTTCTCCAAACGACTCTCAAATTGATCCGCCACGGCCAGGAGTTCTGCAAAATCAGGACCGCTGAGCTCAATATTCACAGCCCGGCCCACCGGAGGCCCTCCCTCTTTGACTTGAACCGTAAGACTCACAAATTCCGGAAACTCG
Source organism: Terrimicrobiaceae bacterium (assembly GCA_041738805.1). Classification (GTDB taxonomy): domain Bacteria; phylum Verrucomicrobiota; class Verrucomicrobiia; order Chthoniobacterales; family Terrimicrobiaceae; genus JAJTZA01. Next base: position 7,796 of record JBGSPC010000267.1, read on the forward strand.
GAAAGGATCCGTCTGAGCGTGCGTGCAATTTCCGAGGGTCTCCGGCAGGCGGGGTTTTCTTCATCAATATCCACGGTCACCAGAGCCAGATTGGTCCCGTATTCAAGGAACTGATTGGTCGGATCAAAGCGTGCACCGACGCGGGTCACCAGCGCGAGCAAGTCATCCTTCGGCAAAACTTCCGCAATGCGTTTTTCCAAACGCGCCACCGCATCCCCGGTCTGATCGAGGCTGAAGTCGGATGGCAGCTCGGCTTTGATGAAAATTGTGTCTGAAAAGTCGGTGTCAAAAAGTTTGAAGGGCACGAGCCCGACAGCCACCATCCCAAAAACTCCCACCAACAACGCAAGAAAGACGCCAACCGAGAAATAGCGAAAACGCAGGGACAAATTCAAGAGATGACGGTAAATGGAAACCAAAAATGCCAACCCGGAATCAACGGTATCCCGCATGTCGCGATAAGTGACGGCAATAAATCGGGGGAATTTGTTGAGGCCCTTTGCAGGCGGGAGCTCACGGAGTTCCTTGGCAGTTTTGCCGCGCTTCACGAAGTCAGCAACATGGCTTGGAAGCACCAGGAAGGCTTGGAGCAATGAAAAAATCAACGCAGAAATCACCACAATGGGCACGATCATCAAAAATTTGCCGATGATGCCCTCCGCCCAGATCAGCGGCAGGAACGCCGCCACCGTGGTGCTCACGCTGCCGACAACCGGCCAGATCACTTCCTGGGACCCGCGGATGGCTGCCTCTTTCGGGGACAGTCCGTCTTGAAGGTGCCGATAACAATTCTCCGCCATCACAATGGCATCATCCACAACCATCCCAAGCGCCATGATCATCGCAAAAAGCGAGAGGAGATTGATGGTGTAACCTCCGATGTAGAGAACAAGGAGTGCCCCGGCAAAGGAAACTGGGATGCCAACCGCCACAAGAATGGCCAAACGCCAGTTGAGCATTAGCACCAGAAGCACGGTCACCAAAAGCAGGGCTTGAAACCCATTCTGCGCCACGGTGTTAATACGCACTTTGATAAAACGCGTGGAGTCACTCAGGATCCGCGTCTCGATCTCAGGGGGCAGCAACTTCGCTTCCTCTTCAAAAACCCGACGGCACTGCCCGACTGTCAGCAGCGCATCCGATCCCTTTTTTTTAACGATCGTGAACGTGATCGCCGGTCGCATGTCAGCTCTCCCGAAGGTGCGGGGTTCCTCACTGGTGTCCCGAAAGGTTGCCACATCCCGCAAGAGGATCATCTTGCCATCGGAGGTTTGAACAGGCACCTCGGCGAGTTCTTCGGGGGACCGGATCTCCCCGATCAACCGCACCAACCTCTGACCGCCCTCCCCGTCCAATCGCCCGCCCACGGTGTTCAAATTCTTGCGCCGGACAGCCTCGGTCACCTGATCCAGCGACACCTTGGCCAATTCCAATTTGTAAGGATCGACTTCCACCCAGACTTCGCGACGATCCAACCCATCCACCAACACATTGGAAACGCCCGGAATGATGCGAAGGCGCCGCTTGATCCGCTCCAGTTCCTCGCGGAGTTGCATGGGATCATAGCCCGGCGGATAAGAAACCGTGAACGTGATCAGCGGCAACGGGATATCAAATTCTTCAATGATGGGTGGCTCAATGGTCACCGGCAGCCTCGCCCTTGCTTTGTCAACAGCCTGACGCACCTCATTCAACGGCGGGTCGAGGTCGGTGATTGAGGCATCCAACTCAATAAAGATATTGGAAAAATTGTCCTCCGAAACGGAGCGGATTTTTTTGACCCCGCGAACACCTGCCAGCTCCTCCTCAATCGGAACGGTGATCGTGCGTTCAATCTCTTCTGCCGCACTCGTTGTGGGATCCAGGGTGGTGACCTGGATAAAATTGGTGGAGACGTCGGGAAAAAGATCCAGCTTCAGGCGGGTGGTGGCCGCAAGAAACCCCGCCACCAGAAGCACCAGGGTCAGCAGGTTGACCGCAACCCGGTTTTCCACACTCCAGCGGGGCAGGTTCATCGAATAAAAATCCGGTCTCCGGCTTTTAACCCTTCGAGAACAGGATACTGCCCGTCAATTTCCGGGCCCACCGTGATTCGCGTGGAAACCGGCTCGACTCCCCCCGCGTCCACCAACACCTCCGCATCCCTGCCCGAAAACCGGACCGCGGCGGCCGGGGCCACCGGCCCGTTCGCAAAACTCTCCACCTCCACCTCAACCACTCCCTGCAAACCGCCTGCCATCCCGCCGCCGGAATTTTCCACAACGGCCTCCACCTGAAACATCTTCGTGACAGGATCCGACGACCGGCTCACATAATCAACCTTTGCGGCCACCTTCTCCCGCCCCCCGGAGAGCAGCCGCACTTCCACCTCCCGGCCCGGCGAGAATGCGGCAAGGTCATTCCCCGCCACCATAAACTTCACACGCAACCTCTCCACATCCACAAGCTCCACAACCGCCTGATTCACATTCACCGCATCACCTTCATCAACCAGCCGTTGATTCACCACCCCATCAAAAGGCGCTTTCACCGTGTGCCGCTCCCACGCGTCCTTCGCCTCATCGTGCTGAGCCTTGGTGATTTTTGCCGATGACAAAACCGCTTCATATTGCGTTTGTGAAACCACGCTGGATTTCTGCAACCTTTCGGCCTCTCCCAACAACCGCATCGCCTCCTCATGCCTGGCTTGGGTGAGTTCCAACGCAATCTTTGCCCGCCGGTCCTCCACTTTCACCAACGTCTCGCCCTTCCTAACCACCTGACCGGCCTCCACCGAGGTTTCTATCACCCGTCCCGCCACCTCCGAAGGCACCGCGGCTTGCTTCCATGGCACAAGATCAGCCGCATAACGCTTCACCCGCACCAAAGGCTTTTCCACAATCTCCACAGCGAGGGGTTCCGGCGGTTTTAACTCGGCACGCTCCTGCTCAAATCGCTGACGCTCCGAAACCCCGCTCAAATACCGCCCCGCCGCCACCACCACAAACACGACAAAAATCAAGATGGCCGTGAATCCCAAAATCACCCGCTTGGTGCGACGCGAAAGCAACATAAAATTATTAACCTCATTAATAAACCCGCTCCC
>JBGSPC010000086.1:0-9182 GCA_041738805.1 Terrimicrobiaceae bacterium
CTCAAGTGGGACAACATTCTTTGTTAATTCTGTCAGTTCGGTTGCTTTGGATAACGTCTTCGTCTCCCATAAGGGATTTTCCGCTTTTGCAAACGCACTCCCGGCTCCGACCAAGCAAGTCAGAACCACAGCCGCCCAATATCGTTTCCTTTTCATCAATCTTTCTCCACGGTCAGGGTTGTCCAATAGTTGTCGTAATGCCCCCGGGTGATTGAAAAGCCAAGCAGCGCGCTTTCTTCGTCTCCGGCTTTGCCGGAAATGAGGCGGGCAAATTTCACCATAAAATTGAATGTCTCTCCACCCGGATCCAGGTTCTCCATGGTGGAAAACGGAATCCGAAACATGGCGACATAATGGTCGGGATCATCCTGCACCTTGCCGGCCCAGGTTCCCTGTCCCCACGGGGTGAAATTTTTCATATCATAGGCTTTCCCATTGCGGTCCAATGCAAAGTAATAAGACGTTGCACGTCTTTCCTTCTGAATCACAAGCTCAACGCGATCATGCTTTTCGGCTTTTTGCGCCTCAAAACGCACATAGAAGTTATCCTTGTCACGCATCACTGAAACGGACGTCGGATGTTCGGCCGGAACATCTTCAAAATAGTTCCAGGTTGACACCATCTTAAATCCTTCAAATTTCAGTGCCTGCAACCAAAATGTCGAACCCGGGATATCCCACTCCGTCGTTGACTCGGCGATGAAGGGGATTGAAACCCGTTTCATGCTGCCCGCTTGTTGATAAAATGCGACGATGACACGTTGAATAAGAGCTTTGGCATTCGGATCTTTCGCCTTGCCTTCGGCCTTGACGAGCAGAGCGCGAAGTTTTTGTTCGTTCCCCGGTTTGACGATAAAAGTGTCAAAAAGTTCGGGGGCTTTTGTATGGCAATTCACTCCCATCTTGATGTCGGGATTGCCCCATGCCGCGCGGATCAGGTTGTAAAATTCGATCATTTCCGGCGCACCTTCCTGATAGGCCCGCCGACAATACTCTTCCCGCAGTTTTTGCGGATCGAGCGCCGGATCCCACATGAGCCGACTCATGATCCATTTCTCCGGAGCGTCATAATCCCAGGAGTTAACGCCTGCTTCGTTAGCCTCATCGGAAGGCATGCCATCCAGGTGCATTTGATAGGCGCCTCCGGTTTTGGCCATGGCCAGCCAATCCTCCCGCGCCGCATCCGCCACGGTGGAGAATCCGCCCGTATAATGATAGTCAAACAAGGAAATCTTCCGTCCGTCTGTTGTTCGCTTCAGGTATTCCCGAAATTTGTTCTCCCACTCTTTTCCGGCGGAAAAGTCATTGTGCTCTCCGTCGAGAATGGGAAACCGAATGGTTGCACTCGGGTAGGCGCAAAACATAGGCGCCATCCCCTTGTCGTGTGGGACGGCAGGTGGGGTCGATCCGTAAATATAGGCTGCGGCGTTGATGACCATTTCCGGATACGTTTTGGCAAATTCAGCGCTCACTTGGTTGAACAATTGCACCATGCGGGTCGAGAAAAACAACTGGTCCTTCTCCGAAGTGAGGGCCTTCGGCTCCAATTTTGTTCCATCGGGCAGGAGGATGGGTGCCATGCAGGAATCACACGTGCAAACCAGCCATCCATCGCGGGTGCGGACGCGCAGAAAATCGAGCTTTTCTCCGCGGCTCTCGTATTCTTTGACCACGGAAACAAGCCCTTTCGCAATGGCTTCCGCAATACCCGGAGCCGTGTAACAGATATATCCTTTCGGTCGTATCTCACGCTTTCCGTCCACAAAAACGTAAAAATCGGGATGTTCGACCGAAGTTTTTTCGAATTCAAATCCCGGGGCCCGTTCGATAATAGCCATAAAGCTGCTCTCGAAGGACTGGGCCCCGGCCATTTCCCGCCGGCGGAAACCATTGTACGATTTTGGCGAGGTATTGAGGCCGGCCCGGCCCTGCCAGACCCCGTCATCAAAAGCCTCGGCTGCAGGAGGGTGACTCATCCGGGAGAGAAAGGCCGGGCGCAGAAGCGTATCCGCATGCTCAAAGACAAGACTGGGATTTTTGGAATACACCGCCCCAAAGGCCTTTTGGGGGCGGGCAAAGATCAGGTCAGAATTGTCTTCCAGCAATCGGATGGCCCCGAATAACGCCCCTGCCGGGCGCGCCCCGAATACGTAAATATCGTCCCCCTTTTTCCGCAGGGCAAATCCGTCAGAACCTTCCAAGCTTTTTAGATCCGCCGCAAAATGCGGCTCGGCCCACCCCGTGCCGACAAAGATTTTCGGAGTCTGCTCGTCGGAGGGCTTCGCCAGCACAGGAATTGCTTTACCGGAAATCTTCCGTACCCAATGTTGAAGTTCCCGGGCTGCCCGAACCTCCGGCAAAGCAGAACGGGGTTTCAGAACAATCTCACCCGGATAGGCAGCGAACTCCTCCTTGGGTTGAGCAGGGCCGCCCTTGACCAGCTCAATCCCTGCCTGGCTGATCACGGGAGCGCGCCCATCACGACCATCACAATATTCCAGCCGGATGAATGCCGCGTCTGGCGGGGTGACAAACTCCGAAGTCTTTTCCGGAACGATCATGTCCACCTGCAGCAAATCACGGTCATAAATGAGGACCCGTGCCCCGGGAGTGGAGTCTTTAGTGAAACGGTACGTTGCCCCCGCTTCGACCGGAATCGGATCGGTCACTGCATATCCGGCGGGCTCGCATTTGAGCACCAGACGACCGTCATCGTTTTTCGTCAATTCCGCCAAAAACCGCGTATTCCACCCCGAATAGTTGTCCGGTCCAGCCGAAAGATTTCCATTCAGCACCAGATTTTTATCCGCGATTTTTTCAAGTTTTATATCACTAATCTGCGGACTGGCACCAGTTGACCCGGTCTCAAATTTCAGCAAATGTCCATCCCGCGGGGTCAAAAATTCATGCTGATATGTGCGTTTCCCTGAGGGGATTTTCTGCCAATCCGCGTCGAAGAGCCCTTCATACGGCAAGAGTCCGCCTGGGGTAAAAACCTGCAATTGCCACCGGCCCTCAGCCCCCGGAGCCGCCTCGCCCTCGAAGGAGAGCCGGTATCGGGTGAGAGGCTCCACTTCGAATTCCTTCACAGTGGCCGGGGCCGCGGACGCGGCGGTGAGACCAACAAAGAAGACGCCGAGAATGGCAAATCGAACACTTAAGATCTGTAACATGGATTCTTAGTTGGTAAACATGGCAACAGGGCGCCAGAGCCCGCCTCCCCCGGCGGCATCATATCCTCTCACCGCGATGACATTGTCCTCACCTTGCTTGATCAGGTCCGTCACTTCGAAAGCGAATGACGTCTTCCAGTCATCGACTTTGACGTTGCGGCGGCTGAAGGCGAGGGTGCCGTTGATATAGATGTCCCCATCATCGTCGAGGGAACCGACACGAAGAAACACCTTTTTCCCGGCGGGAAAAGCGGGCGCTTGAAATTTCAATCGATACCAGAATTGTCCATCGACATCTTTGTTTCCCTGGGGCTCGAAAGCGTTCCACGTGGAAATCGTTCGCCAGCTTTCATCCTTGAAGTCCGGCTTTTCCCAACCTTCATCCAGCCCCACCCGCTTGTAATCGAGCTGGAATTTCCACGTCTCCGGGAACTTAAATAAATTTGGAATTGTCTCCGGCACCTGTTCCCCGGCAAAAAGTTCCTCCAGCCACACGCCCTCGTCTGCGAGCTCGGGGCGACCGACGGAGATATATTCCGATGTCACGGAAAGTGCTTTCAGCCGGTTAAGAACCCGCGGCGAACACGTCGCCTGAAGATTTCTCTCCTTCCAGAGCTTCTCACAATCGGACACCGATTCTTGAAATTTCTTGATGGCTGCCGGGGTGCGCTGATTGAGGGCTTCGCAGTAATCGCGGTAGGCCGCTCCCGTACTGGCAAACATCGCAAGCGTATCACGAAACAACTCCAATCGTTTCTTTTCCTTGCCTTCGGCCGTGTTGATGACCGTCTTCAGATTTTTTTCCGCCAGCGACGCCAATTCGCTCGTCATGATCATCTGGGTCGCATCGAAGTTCCCATAAATGATCCGCGGCATCTTGCGGGCGTTGGCGTCGAGCCGCTTGATCAAATCCAGAACCACCGCTCCGCCTTTCTCGCCATAATACTCCCGGCAATACTGCTCCAACAAATCCCCGGTTTTCCGGTCCGAGTTCCAAGCATATTGCGCCAGAGTCCAAAGAATCGGCCACATTTGCTCATTGCGGTTCATGACCTCCACATGAAAAGTGCGGATGCCAAGCGCATGGTAGGCCTCGGCGGCATCCAACAAGCTGAGAAATTGCGGCGTTCCGTTCCAAGTCGTGTAGGTGGCTATGCGCAACTCCGCACCGGCCTTTCCCGTGGCTTCCATGTTCCCTTTGTGCTCCTTGGTAAACGGATAATAGGGCTCATCTTCCGGTGCCGCGCTCCATGGGACTCCACGCACACTCACCGCCACCAGGTTCGGCTCAATCTTAAAACCGTCCGGTGGGCGGGTCAGTTCGAAGTAGGGCGCGTAAAGGCCGATCTTCTTCCCGGGCAGCCGGGCGTTGAGCCCCCGGGCGACCCGATTATAAAATGACCAGACCAGACGATCCCTGCTATGAGGTCCCTCCCCCGCCACTTTGAGACATTCTTCACACTCACAGATCCCGTCGGCATCGGAAAGTCCCATCGGAAAGGCATCCTCCAATTCGTCAAAATCCTTTGGCGACTTCGCTTGATTTTCAAAATATTCAACCGCCACTTGAATGCCCTGTTGCACGTTGGCTTCATTGGTGAAACAGATCTGCCCTCCCTTAGGTTGACGCTCTTTTTTCCTTGGGACCCGTTTGCCGGCATCGGCCTCGTTGGCGTAGTCGCTGGCCGCCCAGTCCTTTTTTGCTTTCGTCATCAGCATGGGAAACCGTTCCGGCTCCTTGGCAAAATCGACCTTGCCTAAAATCTTTGGGTTGAGGCCATGGCCACCACCGTCCACCACGTGGTTGAAGTCAAACCAACTTCCGGAGTTGATGGAACGCTGGAACATCAAGCGATTCCGCAACCTCCAAAGTGCGTAGTCATCCTGGATTTCATCCCGGTATTTGATCGGATCGGAGGCGTCGAAATGATCATTTTTCGTTCCTGATAAATCGAGACCCCGCTCAAGGAATGACGGACTGCTCGTTTTCCGCTCGGCAGAAATCGCGATCTCTTTCCGCGAGGGAACATTTTCGCCGATGTCACCGGGGGAGAACCAGCGCACCCCCAACTCGCCGAGGTATTGATACACCCCATAAAGCACGCCCATCTCGCTGTTTCCGGTGATGGTCACTCCGGTGAGCGGATATTCCGCTGTGGGTTGCGGGGTTTGGACGATGGTGAAGGCTTGCGAGGATTCCTTGCCTTTCCACTCCTCGTCCCCGCGAACCACCAGATGAATACCAATGTCTTTTTTCTGTTTTCCCGGGCTGCGATAGGAGAGCACCAACTCATCCCCCGTCATCTTGCGAAGATATTCTCTGAGTTCTTCGGCTGCCAGAGCTATGGGCCGACCATATTTTTCGGGCAAAAAGAGCCGCCCTTGGATCTTTCCTTCTTTGACCAAATAGGCGCGGGTGATTGGTTCGCTCTTCTTTGCGGCTGACTCGGCCTTCTTTTCACCCCCATAGCTCGGCGATCCGAATGCCAGCAGGAGAGCCAGAAACTGAACGCTGAAGGCCAGACGGCACGGGGATATGCGGGAGCAAATAAAATTCAAGCGAGTCTTAATATTCATAAATACTATCAATTTTTGGTCTCACGGCTGCCCACTTCCGAGGCGAATGCTTATAGGAACAAGCGCTGGCAGTTGCCCTTGTTGGGGGGGTGTTTTCTCTTGGGGATCGATTATACAGAGCATTAATTTATTAAGAATATATCATCAAAAGTCTTTCGACAACAATTTTATTCAAATTCTATGGGGTGCTGACCTTGAGATAGAGGCCGGAGGTGACTTCATCCACCGTGAAAGTTCCCGAAAGTCCGGCCGGCAGATTGGCCGCCGCAAAATCCGAAGCCGCGAAGGTGGTCTTTCCCGTCCAGCGGACGATCTCATACCATCCGGGGGTTCCCGTTCCGGCGAAGTCGAAGCGCCACTGCTGGCCGGTCCCTTTCACGAAGGAGGCTCCTTCGGTGAGGTTGAGCTGGTCCTGCGTGTCGCTCTTGGCGTGAGCGGCCTCCATGGATGGAGCGGCGGGACCGAGTTCGAACACCCAGGGCCCGCCCGCGTTCCAGGTCAAATCGCCTTGGACGCTCAATATCCCGATGCCATCCCCTGGCCGTAACGAACCATTGACAGCCGTCTTCCCGGTGATGGTCCCCGATCCGCCCAGAACGGCCCCCGGTGCGATCGTCATCTCCCCGGTGATAGTGCCGCTGACCAAAAGCCGCCCCTCACTCACGGTGGTGAGGCCCAGATAAGGGTTCTCATTACCCACCTCAAGAGTTCCCGGTCCCGTCTTGGTGAGACCTCCCGAACCACTGATGCCCCCGCTGAATTTGCCATCAACATCGCTGGGATTGATTCCGTCGTTCACGACAATCGTGCGGATTTTATCCCCTAAATCCAAAGGATTCTTAAAGTCAATGGCGTGGGTGGAATCCGCAGAACCCAGAATCAATCCCTGACCATCGCGGATTGAGTTGAAAGCTCCCCATGTAAACGGTGCTGAAAAACCGCCGAGATTAACCACCCGATCGGCTCCATAAGCGGCGAAGCCCGTGTCGCCCTTGGCCGTGGACCAGCGGATCTCACCCGGCCCCCCCCCGGACTTCGCGATTGAAAGGGTAAAAGCCCCCGCCCCCAGACCAATAATACCACTGCTAAATCCGAATTTAATATTCCTGGCCGCATCCACCGAATCAAATTGGATGATTCCCCCATTTAACACAAAATTCACTTCCCCTGCAGTGCTTCCCGTGAAGATCAACTTGCCATCGTTCATCTTGTTTATGTTCACCGATTTCGCCTTCGATCCTCTTGCCCCATTAATTTTCACGAGGCCGGTGCCGTTAACAGAAAGTCGAAGATCTGTTTCTTCGGATGGATTGGCCACGCCGCCGGCAAGATCCAGGACCGCCGTGGACGAATTGTTGATATAGGCCGTATTTCCCTCACTGTTGACCGGCAGGTTGAACGTTTGGGTTACCTTATCGGCCACCTTGGCATCGATCGTCAGACCCTGGGCATACAAAATGCCCCCGTTCGCAGCGAAGGAGTACGACCCCGCACCGGGGAGAAAGGTGATGGCATTGACTGAAATTTTCGCGCCGTTCAGCGAGATGGCGGCATGGGCCCCTGCGGTATTAAAAGTCGCGGCCTCAGCGGTCGTGGTGCCGGGAAAAGAGGAGCCCGTCCAGTTGCCATCCACATTCCAGTTGCCATCCGTGGCCCCCGTCCATGTTCCGGAAGCCGCATGGGCTGTGGGCGAGACGCAAAGAGTGATGGCGATGAGAGAGATCGGAAGGAATTTCATGAGGGTCTGACCTGGGAGGGGTTTGCGAACGGGCAGGCGCTTTTTTTAAATTCCGCGCACCATATAAGCTTGTGAAATACCGGATTCATTCGAGTTAAAAAAAGCGAGGGTGCCATCCGGAGAAAGAAACGGGTGGACGTGACAATCGATGCCACCCTTCGTGTAAGGGCCGTTTCGCGGATTGAGCAATAATCGAACATTCTGCAGCGGGTCGTCTCCGGCTGCGCCGAGCTCCGCCAGATAAATCCGCCATCCCTGATCCAGCGGCCCCGCATCCGAAATGAGCCTCCTCCCGGCAATATCCGTGGCGAAATGATAGAAACATGGCACCGGAAGCTCGCGGGTGAGATCATTGCGATGGCCCCCGGGCGATTCACTGCCCACATGTCCGGCCTCCACGGCAGCACGCCCTTCGATCAACTGCCGTTCCGACGGTTCCCGGGTGTGGGTACTTGTGATCGCCCATGGAGTGCGACCCCGCCAGCACTGGTGTCCCTGGCAAAACTCATTGCCGTCGCGGCCCCAGGGCATGGAACGAAAGTTCGTCCCATCATCACGGATGACATGAATATCCGTTCCTTTTCCATCGGGTTTGCTCACCATCCGCCCGCCCGCACCGCCCCGATAGCCGTGGCATTCCTGAATCAGGAGATCGTGATTGTGCTCCGGCTCCAGCGAACGGGAGTATTGGGGGTGCATATTCATCCAGGTGGGGCCGTGGATCGCCAGGTTGACGGAGGGATTTTCCAAATCAAAGACCATCAACCCGAATGATTGTTCCTCCTCTTTTCCGTCCCCAAGGTAAGCCGAGACCGCCAGTCGTTTGCCATCGGAGGAAATGGTGGAAAGCGAATAGAGATGACCGGGACGGAATTTCGTCCCCGGCAAGACTGTATCCACTACGAAGAGCGTCTCGCGATCCCTCCCGTCCAAGCCCACCCGTTTGAGAGTGAAAGGTCCACCGTTTACCCTGGTTTCATCCACGAAATAATAGAGAAACCGGCCATCCGGCGAAACCGATGGAGCTGTCGCCCCCAACTCGTCGGTGAGGGGCGTGCAGCGACAATCGTCTTCAATATCGCAGACCAGAAACTGGTGTTGCGGGTCAAGGGGATCACTCCCATGAGTGTGGGCAGACCGGTGCAAAATAAAACGCTTGGAGTCCGGCGTGAAAATCTGTGCCTCCATGTAGATATGGGAGCCCGGAATATTTTCTTCAGAGGTCAATTGAATCACTTCAATGCCCGGCGCCGAGTTTTCGTCCAACAGATCAGGTCTTAGCTTCATAAATTTGGGTTGTTCCAACGGAAGATTTACCCGCGCTTAAAGAGCCGTTTGGCGTTGCCTCGAAATGTCGTATTTCGTCCCCCGGGGTATTTTGCGCTTAAGTTTGCGCCATTACGACCTGTCCACCTCATACGAATTGTGGAGGCATAATCTCCTGAATTGCGAAACGGCATTGGAAGCCCCTCCTACCGGGCCGAAGCCGCCAGATTGACGACCTCTCCTTCCACGATGTTGTTTTTGACCAGAATCTTCGAGCAATTTTCTGCGATCTCAATCGCTTTTCCACCTTCCAGAGGGACCAGTAGGTTCTCGGATAGAATGATTTGCTGAGATTCTTCCATCGAAATCGCGGCCACCTTCCCTCCGACAATCATATTTCCAGAGACCCGACTAAGCTTTGCAGGGGA
>JBGSPC010000283.1:0-13397 GCA_041738805.1 Terrimicrobiaceae bacterium
CGGAGGGGGGCGAGGTGGAGACCTACCTGGCTCCCGCGCCTCCTTCCAAAGGAAAAATTATCGGACTCGATTGCCACCCGGACACCTTCACGGCGGCCGTGTTTGTCGGGCAAACCCCGCACGATGCACGTAAGATCGGAAGCCAGGAAAATCTCTCGCTGGAAGCTCTCCTGAGGTGGGCCGCCGCTGAGTTGACCCCCCAAGACATCATCCTGCTGGAGGCGGGCTCCAACAGCTTTGAGGTCTGCAATCGCCTGAGTCTCCTTGGCCTGAAAGCTTGCGTGCTGGAGAGCTGCCACGTTGGCAAGCATGCCAAGACCTACGCGGACAATGACAAGATGGCTGCCGCCCGCATTGCGCTGGTCTATCTGGCTGGAAACGCTCCCTGCGTTTGGGTGCCCGACGAGCAAAGCCGGGAACGTCGCGAACTGCTCCACGCCTACCGCAAGGCGGTCACCGATCACACGGCGGCAACCAATTCGATCAAAGGGTATCTCAACGGACACGGCATCCGGTTGGGCAAACATAGCCTGGAGGAGAAGAGCACTTCCCCATGGATCCGCGAACAAAGGCAGTGGTCTGTGCTGCAATCCCAGATCCTCGATGAACACTTCGCTAATATCGCTGAGTCCAAAGAGCGACGCAAACGGCTTTACCGCTTGATCGGTATACAAATGGCCGACGACCCCCAAATGATGCGCTGCATGAAAGTGCTGGGCGTGGGCATCGTCAGTGCCTTCGCACTGCTGGCGGTCATCGGCGACATCCGGCGCTTCCACAGTCCCGAGAAGCTCGTGGCCTACATCGGGCTCAATCCCGGCCAACGTCAAAGTGGCAAGGGCAAGGACATCCGCCTGGGTGTCGGCAAACGAGGCAGGGGCGACATCCGCAGCCTTCTCATCCAAGGTGCACAAGCCGTTCTTAGGAGCGGTCGCAATACAGCCCTTGGCCAATGGGGATGGAAACTTTTCGCCCGCAAAGGCAACCGCAATACGGCGGTGGCCGCTGTTGCTCGAAAGCTGTTGGTCCAGGTTTGGCACATGCTCCAAGGCAACCCGCCCACGGCACTGGAAACTGACAAGAGCTTTCGTCTCAAGCTCCATAAACTTGCCGTCGTCCTTGGTACCGCCATGCGCAGGAAATCCGGCTTGGGCCAGTCGCTATCTGACTCCGTCAATGCCCTGCTACAGCGTTGCCTCCAAAGTCGTGATCCGCTCCCAGCATGAATCATCTTCTAAATCCGCGAACCGGTTTGATGGGGGCTGTGCGCCCCCAAACCCCGCACCGCTCGCCGCGGCAGGCGTTCGGGGGGAACTCTCAAGAGCCTGCCTGCGGCAGGAGGAAAGAAAATGCCGTGAGCCCCTAACTTTTTCTTGCATGACTACATGCCTGTTCATCAGTGGTTGTATCTTCTTAGGTTGAAATCATCCCGTGACCGTTTGCCGAAGAATTCCATCTGACAAAATTTTGGCCCGCAATCCCCCACGTCCCTTCATCCAGGCTTTGGCAGAAGGGTGGATCGCCGCGTTCATCCAGTCACAGGGACTGCATTCTTCGATGCCCAAAAATTGGATGCCTTGGATCTCGAAGTGTTCCCCAATCCATTCATTCAAATCTCTTCCCACGGTGACAATATTTCTTCGCGTGGCGGAAGCATCACGTGCCTCTTCCGGAATTTGCAAGTCTCCCCACATTTTGAGGAGATTCTCCCACGCAAAAAAGGTGATCTGTCCTTTGTAATCGGGTTTGTGATCAAAAAACCGGTCCCCCCGAATCCCCCGACCAGCCACGCACTCTATTTCAGGAACTTCAACAACGGGCGATTCGCCCGCAAGCTTCCCGTGGTGGCCAAAAAAATTATGGTCCGGTGAAATGTAAATATGACGGATCATGGCGTCGATGTGTTTCATCATGCAATTTATCATCTTGAGATGACAAGTAAGGAGAACACGGTGAGGGATGAGGCAGGAGTGATAAGTTGTCGCTTTATTGAGAGATCGCGTTCCTCTGGAAAGCAAAAAGTCGGCGGTCAAGGGACTGACGCGCCCTACCCATTGAAGGACGTGCTGGCGAAACGCGAAGCGTCCCTTGCTGGGGTAGGGATGGCAGTCCCCTGCCGTCTGTCGCTTGAATCCAAGGTTCATTTCACGCGAATAAGCCCCCTCACCAAAAATTGACGAAATCCAAAAACACTGCTTCTCTTTTTTGTGCCTCACAATCTTTGCTGCTTCAAACATCAGATCGTTGTGGCGCTTTGTATTATCGCGGCCTCAATGGGAGCACAAGCCGCCGAACCTTTGCTCGCCTATGTCGGCGCCGCGTCCAAACCACCCACTGAAGAGGCGGCCCGGCTTTTCGAACTCAAAACGGGAACCAAAGTGGAACTGGTTTTTGGCGGGTCGGGATACGTGCTTTCGCAGATGAAGCTCGCAAAACGCGGAGATCTCTACTTCCCGGGATCGTCGGATTATATGGAAAAAGCAAAACGCGATGGCGACGTTTTCTCCGAATCGGAAAAGGTGATCGTTTATTTGGTGTCAGCAATCAATGTGCAGAAAGGCAACCCGCACAATATTCGCAAGCTCAAGGATCTCACCCGGCCCGGACTCAGAGTCGCCATCGCGAACCCGGAAGGCGTGTGTGTGGGAGCTTACGCTGTCGAGATTCTGGAAACGCAGTTTTCCGCTGAGGACCTCACCGCCTTCCGAAAGAACCTCGTGAACCACACCGAATCTTGCGAAAAGACCGCCACGGCGATTTCCTTAAAGATGGCGGATGCGGTGATGGGATGGAGTGTCTTCGAGCATTGGGACCCCGAGCGCATCGGAACGGTTCCCCTCAACAAGCACGAAATCCCCCGCATCGGATACATCCCCATCGCTATCTCCAAATTCACAAAAAACCGCGAAGCAGCCCAGGCATTCATCGACTTTCTGACTGGTCCCGAAGGCCAGGCGGTTTATGCCAAACACCACTATTTCGCAACAGCTGACGAGGCCTCAGCCTATATCGGTGAGAAAAAACCAGTCGGCGGCGAATACATTGTCCCTCCGGCATGGATCAAACAGTGACCATGGCTATTCCGTGAACCTCAGAAACACAACCATTGCTGCGGCCCTGGCGGTTCTCCTGCTTTACGGAGGACTGATCCTCTCCTTGGGATG
Source organism: Terrimicrobiaceae bacterium (assembly GCA_041738805.1). Taxonomy (GTDB): domain Bacteria; phylum Verrucomicrobiota; class Verrucomicrobiia; order Chthoniobacterales; family Terrimicrobiaceae; genus JAJTZA01. The sequence goes on from JBGSPC010000283.1 coordinate 3,165, forward strand.
GTTTTTTAATGCAGCTTCGTTGACAAACGCACTTTGGTCGGAGCGCACGCTGTTTTCCATTCGGCTTTCGCTCATGACTGCAACCCTGGCCGCCGTGTTGGCCTTGGTGGTTGCTGTGCCGGCAGCTTATGCCCTCTCCCGGTTCCGGTTTCCAGGACGCTCCTTAGTGGACACAATGTTGGAGTTTCCCATCATCGTTTCCCCGGCCGCCCTTGGAGCGATGCTTCTGATATTTTTTAACAATCCTCTGGGAGACTGGATCCAAACCCACGCGATCCAATTTGTTTTTGCCTTTGCCGGGATTGTCCTCGCGCAATTCGTGACCATCCTCGGCGTGGCAACCCGGCTTCTAAAAACCGCCTTTGATGAAGTGCCCAAGGAAATGGAAACCATCGCAAGAACGCTGGGGGCTTCGCCGCGTCATGCGTTTTTTTCAGTGACCCTGCCCCTGGCGCGCCGCGGCCTCATCGCGGCATTCATCTTGGCGTGGGCCAAAGCGTTTGGGGAATTCGGAGCCACAATCATGGTCGCTGGCACCATGGCCATGCGCACCGAAACATTGCCGATCGCCATTTTCCTGCGGTTATCATCAGCGGATATCGAGGGAACGGTCGCGCTGATTCTTGTGCTGGTCGTGATCGGGCTGACAGCGCTGCACTTCACGCGTCAACTGATGGGAGGAAAGGCTCATGCTTAAAGTCGAAAAGCTGAGCGCCGCCGCAGGCAACTTCCGCATCCAAGATATTAGTCTCACCCTGACAGAAGGGGAGTGTCATGCCGTGATCGGCCCCTCAGGTTCTGGCAAAAGCACGGTGCTTCAGGCGCTGCTGGGCGTGCTTCCCGCACAAAGTGGAAGCATCCTTCTCGGTGGAAAAGACATCACTCGCCTGCCCATCGAGCAACGCGCGTTTGGTTATGTTCCCCAAAGCCTTGGGTTGTTTCCTCATCTCACCGTCCGCGAAAACCTCGCTTACAGTCCACGAGCCAAGGGAATTCCATCATCGGTTTCCCAGCCACTCATCGATCAACTTGTGGATGCCACCAGCATCGGCCGCCTCCTTGACCGCAAACCGGAAACTCTTTCTGGAGGGGAGCGCCAGCGGGTCGGAATCGTGCGAGCCCTCGCCAGCCAACCCAAGGTCGTTCTGCTCGATGAACCCTTCACGGCCTTGAATGAAAGCCTGCGGCGTGAACTCTGGTGGGTGATGCGGGACCTGCAGCAACAACGGGGGCTCACCGTTTTGCTTGTCACGCACGATTTGTCGGAAGCCTACTTCTTGGCACAAACGATGAGCGTGCTCCTTAACGGCCGGATCATTCAACAAGGCGACAAGGCCACCGTCTTTGGTCGACCCGTGGCCGGTGACGTGGCACGCTTCCTCGGCATCGAAACCCTTCTACCAGGACGCGTCGTGGAGGAAAATGATGGGCTGGCTATCGTATGCATTGGCACCTCCCAAATCGTCGCTCTTGCCATCCCTGAAAAGACTAAGGAGGTATTTGTCAGCATTCGGGCAGAGGATGTGACTCTGCAGCACCATGACACCGCCTTCACCAGCGCCCGCAACCGCCTCACTGGGCGCGTGGTCGCGATCCATGAAGGCAGCCCTCTTATGCAAATCGTGTTAGATGCCGGATTCCCCCTCACCGCCCTCATCACTCGCCCCTCGTTTCAAGAATTGGAGCTGAAGGTTGGCAGCACGGTCCTAGCCATGATCAAAGCCCCCTCAATCCACCTCATCCCAAGAGACGCGGCCTGATTGTTCTTCAGTGGTTGAAGAGCTCGCTCGGGGGTGGATCGCGATCTCCGAGCGCGATGGGAACAAGTGGCGGCGGAGCCGCGTAGAATTTCTCATCGTGCGGCGGAGCGCCCGATCCACCAGCGCATCCGCTTGCCTTGGGCCATGGACGTTGCCCCGTTTGGGCTTTATGTCATCTCGACAATCCAAAAATCCACGATTGGCATTCATCAATCCAAGGCGTTTCACTGATGGATAAAGGAAAACGCCAGTTCTGAAGATCAGAACATGAACTGTGCGCCCCCTGGGGCTCGAACCCAGAACCAAAAGATTAAGAGTCTTCTGCTCTACCATTGAGCTAGGGACGCATGGTCACAAGGCAGCGAGAGCGGCCTTGAAGTTTTAAATCTTGTCTCATTTTTTTGTTCAGCGCAAGCAGGAGTTCATGGGTGGTGAGGGTGGCACCTTGACCTTGAGGCTTTGAGCACGCAGACTTTCCGCTTCTTGAAAACAACACGCTTTCCCCAACTGCAATGGGATATTTCCTTTTTGGCGACGAACCCCACGGTTCGCACAAAACGTTTTGGCATGCCGACCGAGGCGAAGGGGGTTCGTTACCCGATCCGGTTGTTGCGGTATTGGTTTGGGTTTCACTTGCTGCGGGAGGAGGCCCTGAAAGCTGGACGGCCGTTGGAGATTGCCGAGGTGGGGGTTCATACGGGTCAGATGCTGCAATTTTATCGGTCCTCAGCGGGTGCACCCCCGTTTGCCCGCTGGACAGCCTATGATGCGGTTGTGCTGGGGGAGAAACTTAAAAAAGCTGGGTACGATGAAGTGGTGGAGGCAAACATCGAAGATCCCACATTTTCGCTGGGTCGTGAGTATGATTCCGCAGTGGTGCTGCACATTCTTGAACACCTCTTCGAGCCAGAGGCGGCGTTGAAGCGGATTGCTGACGGAATCCGACCCGGAGGGTCGATTATCGGAGGGTTCCCGGTCCTTCCGGATTTTTTGGTGAAGAGCCGTCAGGCCCAAGTCCGCAAGACGGCGGCGCCCATGGGACATGTCAGCATCTTTTCGCCACATCGGGTGCGGGAGATGGCTGCCGGGTGCGGAATGACAGCGGAGTTTGTTTCGGGTGCTTTTCTGATGCGCAGCAAGGGGAGTCCTCTTGAAAACTCGGCTGCGTGGATGCGGCTGAATCTGCTGTGGGGGGGGCTTTTCCCCGCTTGGCCGGGTGAGGTTTATTGGTTGATGCGCAAGCCTGGGAAGCTGGTTTAAGCTTCATTATTCATTTGGAAATACGGTGAGGGAGCTCACTGGGTGGTAGCCCAACGATGCTTGGGTAGGGAGTGGCAGTCCCTTGCCCGCCGACTTTTTGTCGCGAAGCGACGGGCGGTGAGAGACCATTAATCCCGATACTGTGGGTGATCACACCGCTTAAATTGCTCATTTTTCGACTTTTAACGCCAGTAGAAAAGCCGGTTCATGAAAAGAGGTTAGGCAATACGGAAGCCGGCCCCGCAGTCGCGGGGCCAGCGGTCCCAGGGTTCGGGTTAGCTCATTTGCAACACTTCCTGGCTTGGCTCGGGGTCTTCCAGGAGGTGGATCAGTTTTGCGTAGAGGCCGCCTTCAATGAGCAGGTCTTCGTGTTTTCCGCGCTCGATGATCCGGCCTTGATCGATGACCAAAATTTGGTCGGCATGTCGGACCGTGGAGAGCCGGTGGGCGATGACAAAGCTGGTACGATTGGCAAGCAGGTGATCGAGGGCTTCCTGAATCAGCTTTTCGGTGGCGGTGTCCACACTCGCGGTTGCCTCATCAAGAACAAGGATGGGGGGATTTTTTAGGAGGGCTCGCGCAATGGCCACTCGCTGCTTTTCTCCAACGCTGAGCCGCACCCCCCGCTCTCCAACCTGGGTGTCGAGGCCTTTGGGCATACGCTTCACAAAATCATCCGCATTGGCGGCTTCAAGGACTTTCCAGAGCTGGGCATCTGTGGCCGTGGGGAGGCCCATGCGGAGGTTCTCTGCCACCGTGCCATTAAAAAGAAAACTCTCCTGTGTCACGAGGGCGATGTTGCGCCGGAGGTCCTCACGGCGAAGGGTGGGAAGAGGATGCCCATCCATGAGAATCTGCCCGCCTCCATATTCGTAAAACCGGATTAGCAGGTTCACGATGGTGCTTTTGCCGGCACCCGTGGGGCCCACCAACGCGATCATTTCGCCCGGCTTTGCATGAAAACTGATGCCCTTTAATGTGGGCTGCGAACCCGAGTAGGAAAATGACACATCGTCATATCGCACATCACCGCTCAAGGGTTTCGTCAGAACTACTGTGCCAGCATCGTCTTCTGGCTGATGATCGAGAATTTCAAAAACGCGCTCTCCCGCCGCCCGACCGGATTGCACGATCTGATTCAATTGGTGCAGCCGGCCAACCGGCTCATACAAAAACCTCGAAAGCACCAAAAAGGCAACCAACACGCCAAAGTCCAATCTCCCGTCCAACACCTGCGCAGCTCCAAAACCTGAGACCAAAAGCAGGCCGCAGGAGTTGAAAAAATTCATGCTCGGCTGATAAAGCGCCCAGACTTTCATCACGATCAGTGTGGTGCGTCGCAGGGTCTCGCTGGCCCCATTAAAACGGGCATGTTCACGCTCCTCTGCCGCATAGGTCTTGATCTGACGAATCCCCGAAATGTTGTCATGGAGAAGGGAATTCAGCGATGACGCAGCGCGTCTTTGCAGGCTGTAGCGGCTTTTTGCGGTCAGGGTGTAGGCCAGCGCCCCGATGGCAAGAAAGGGCAGGGGAGTCATCGCCACCAACATCAGAGTCGGGCTGTAGGCATACATCAATCCGGCCACCACCAGGATTTGAAGAATGGAAACCGTCCCTTGCTCAATCCCATCAATTAACACCCGTTCCACCGAGGTGACATCCTCCACGAGCCGCGTCATGATATCCCCCGTGGCCCGCTCATCAAACCACTGAACCGGCAGTTTTTGAATGTGCGCATACAAATCACTTCGTAAATCGAAGATGACTTTCTGCTCAAAGGAGTTGTTCAAAATGATGCGCAAACTATTCAGAAGGTCCTGAACCACAAAGGAGGCCAGGCCAATGGCGATGAGGGGCAGGAGCAGCTCCGGTTGATTGCCGCGAATGACATCATCCACGATTTTTTGCGTCACTGCAGGAAAAACAATCACCATCAGCGTCCCCACCACGGCGCATCCCATGGTTCCCGCAGCCATCCATGGGTAGCGCTTCACATATCGAAAAACTCGGGCAATCACTCTCATTGGTTCCCTTTATCGTCCAGGATCTGATCGGCAGCAATCACGGATGACACGACAGATGCGAAGGATGTGCGAATTATAGGGGTGAGGCGGATAATCGGTTTGTTAAGAGACAACGATATTTTGGAGAGCAAAAAGTGGGCGGGCAGGGGACTGCCCCGCCCTACCATCGAGGTGGCGCTTCGCGCCAGCACCACGTCGTTTTTCTTGGGGTAGGGCGTGGCAGCCCCTTGCCCGCCCATATATTTGCTTTGCGACGAGAGCTAGATATTCAATCCCGCCAAAATTTGACAATCCTCTGCTGTGACAGCTTGCAGGCAGCATCAATCTCGCCATCTTGCTGCCTGTGGATTCCTTAACTCAAGCCGTGCTCGGTGCCGCTGTGGCGGAGGCTGGCATGGGGCGTCAGCTCGGTCGGCGTGCCATCGTTTGGGGGTTGGCGCTGGGCACACTCCCTGACTTGGATGTGCTCGCTCATCCCCTGCTTGATACCATTGGAGAGTTGGAATGGCATCGGGGGATCTCGCATTCGCTGTTTCTGATCACCCTGATTTCACCGTTCCTGGGGTGGCTGGTCTCCAAGGTTCACGATCAGGCTGTTGGTGTCACAAGAGCCACGCTCGCCGTGTGGCTGATTCTGTTGACCCATGTGCTGATTGATGTGTTCACGGTATACGGGACCGTCGTGTTTGCTCCCTTCAGCGAGGCGCGGATTGGGTTCAACAACCTCTTCATCATTGACCCGCTCTTCACGCTTCCTCTTCTTGTTGGCGTTTGTGCGGCCTTGGTTCTTGGTCGGAGACCAGCGGCCTCCCGGTGGAACTCCACCGGTCTGATCCTTGCCAGTGTTTACGTGCTTTGGAGTTTTGGTGCCAAAGCATGGGCGGACCAAAAATTTGTCAGAGCCGTTCAAGAGCAGGGCATTCAAGCCGTGCAGTATATGACCTCACCCACGCCCCTCAACACGCTGCTCTGGCGGGGTGTGGCCGATGATGGTGATTGCCTCCATGTTGGTTATGTCTCGATATTGAGCCCTTCATCGCCGGTGCGGTTTCTGGTCATCCCGAAAAACGCTGATCTGGCATCAGACAATCGAGCGGCCAATCGATTGCGGTGGTTCTCGAACGACTACTTTTCCATCCAACCCCAGCCGGAGGGGCAACTGTGGGGCGATTGGCGTTTTGGCGAGTTGCCTGCCGCTTCGGAAAATTCTCAGCCCATTTTTGCCTGGCTGGTGATGCCTGACGGAAAAGTCGTGCCTCAGGTGCCTTCGTTAAGTTCGCGATCATTGGAAGCGGTTTGGCGCCTGGCACGAACTCCTGCCAAGCAACCTGCTCCCTGAGTGGCACATCGTTCAGTTCACATTGGGATGGCAAAAAATGTTAGGGCCTTATGTGATGCTGCCCCCACAGGGAAATGGCGCTGGTACCCGTTCCAAAGTTATTCATCAATTGGCTGGAGGCAGGACCTCCGATCCATGCCTCTGCCCGCCAATTGTGGATAACTTTGCCGATGCGCGAAGCGCAAAGGCGAGTAAATTTCCATCGTCGGCTTCGGCCGGTGGCGGCAACGCCACGAGCGCGGCACGATCCAATGGCGCTGACCTCAAGAAGGCTCAAGTTACCAATCAAAACAATTCCATCTGTGGGCCTGGGGGGATTCGGAAGGAATCCGTGGAGAGGCGGGGAAAATGTTTGTCGAGGCTCTCGCGAGTGCGGGACACATCGAAGAGGCGTGCGATATGTTCGGCATAGATGCCTTCTCCGCGCATGCGGGCTCCGAATCGGGAATTGTTGAGTTGGCCTCCTCGGATTTCCCGGATTCTTCCAAAGATCCGCTCGGTGGCATCCGGATAATGTTCCTGCACCCATGCCGCAAAAATTTCTTTCACGCCGTGGGGAAGGCGCAAGATCGTGAAGCCGGCTCGAGTGGCACCTGCTTGTTTTGCGGCAGCCAGGATGGCAGGGATCTCGTGGTCATTGAGTCCGGGGATCACGGGGGCAACCAGCACACCGACGGGGATGCCGGCCTCATGCAACTGACGGATGGCGTCAAGGCGGAGTTTGGGAAGGGAGGCCCGAGGTTCGAGTTTTGATGCGAGTCCCGCATCCAAGGTGGTGATGGAAATATGCACATTGGCGGCTTGCACGGAAGCGAGGTCGCTCAGCAAATCCGAGTCCCGGGTAACCAAGTGATTTTTGGTGACGACCCCCACAGGGTTTTTGAAAAGGGCCAGAACTTCCAAACACCGCCTTGTGATTTGCAGGCGGCGTTCCACGGGCTGATAGCAATCCGTGACCCCGCTCATCGCAAGAGGCTCCGGTTTCCACCCCGGAGCGGACAATTCCTTTTGCAAAAGATCCGGAGCATTTTCTTTGACCAAAATGCGGGTTTCAAAATCCTTGCCTGCCGAAAAGCCAAGGAATTCGTGGTAAGGTCGCGCATAACAATACGAACACCCATGCTCGCATCCGCGGTAGGGGTTCAATCCAGCCCGGAAACTGAGGTCCGGGCTGTCGATGCGGGTTATCACCGACTGAGATGAGTCGACCAGATACTCGGTGCGTGGGTTGGGATTCTCAAACTCCTCATCAATCGAAACCTCCAGCCGGTCGAAACGTCCTGTCGGATTGATGGTGGCACCACGGCCTCGCGCTTTCACAATCGGGGCTTCGGGCGTCGCGTTGGATTTTTCAGCAGGTGTTTCATCGAGTTACGCAAGTTCCAACACATCCTTCAAATGTGCAACAGATGCCCTTGTTTCTCTGCATCCTGATCTTGGGAGGATTAGAATTTTGATAGGATTTTGAGGATTTTCGGGACTAACAGGAAAACAATGGATCGAATGAGGAGCTCTGGGAATCGTCGTAGAATTCGGAACGAATTTCTTTGATCGATAATGCCTCACAGCGCGGCGATGAGCTGATCGAGGGTCTCGAATCGGCGACCTCCGGTCGTGAGTTTTTTAAAGTAGCACTTTATAATTCTCAAAACAGCAGCCCAGACTGAAACTCGCGCAGAGACGCCGAGGCGCAGAGAAGATGAAGAGAAGAGCAAACAACGCTGACCTGGAAGGGAACGGCATGTGCAAGAACAGGGGCATGCTCGTACCGACCGTGATCCAGATGTGGAAAAATGAGCTTTTTTGACAGGACTTCGAGGATTTTCAGGATTAACAGGAAGACACATGGATCAAAAGGGGGGAGCTCTGGGAATCTTCGTAGCGATGGAACGAACTTCTTTTGACAGCCATGGGAAATGGAATTGGTCGAGGGGTGATCGAAGTATTTGAAATATGATCACCGACCCCAATCCTGCCAATCCCCACCTCCGGAGCCCACTCCCTAATTCCCATTCGACTGCGGCACTCAGTCAGGTCACATCCATTTCAAGTGCACCTTTGCTCAAATTTGAGACTAACCCGCCAGGGCAAATGAGGATTGTTTCTGAAGAGCAAATAGCGGAAGCTCTTCCGCATGATGCGCGCGCTTCTGCTCTGCCTGTTCCTGCCCGCTACGGCCGCATTTGCAGCTCCGGGACTCACGATTTATAATCAAAACTTCGCGGTGGTGCGCGACACGATTCCTTTGGACCTCAAGGCCGGGGTTAATGAGGTCACGTTTGATGGCGCGACCGTCCACCTTGAGCCAGATTCTGTGATACTGCGCGACCCGGCGGGGAATCCATTGCAGATCCTCGAGCAGAATTTTCGGAACGACCCGGTGACCCAGCAGCTTCTGCTGTCATTGTTCGAAGGGAAGACGATCGACTTTTTTGTCAGGGAACCAAACAAGCCGGACCGCACGGTACAAGGAAAGATCATCCGCTCGGGCTACGTGGCTCACAATGGCACGGCGATGCAGCGCTACGGAAACCAATACGCGATGAGCCAGATGGCGATGGCAAATGCCGGCGCAGCCGGACAGCCGATTATTGAGGTGGATGGCAAAATCCAGTTTGGCCTTCCTGGGGAGCCGGTCTTCCCGTCCCTCGGCGACGACACGATCCTCAAACCACGGCTCTCGTGGAAAATTAATTCGCCCAAACCGCTCAAAACCGAGGCTGAACTCGGCTACATCACGGGAGGGATGTCATGGGAAGCGAGCTACAACGTCGTCGCTCCCGAGAATGGTGACACGCTCGACATCGTCGGGTGGGTCACGATGGATAATCAATCCGGGCGCGGCTTTGAAAACGCCAAGATCCAGCTCATGGCTGGCGATGTGAACAAACTCGCACCGCCGGGAATGCCCGGGCAGGAACTTATGGTGCAGTCCCGGGCTGTGGGCTTTGCAGGCTCCGGCCCGATGGAACCTCAGATCACGGAAAAAGTCTTCGACGAATACCATCTCTATTCGCTCGAACGCCCGGCCACGCTTCGGGACCGCGAGACCAAACAGGTCGAGTTCATCCGCGCCGACGGCGTGAATTCCGAGACGGTGTATGTCTATGACGGAATGTTGGTAGACTGGAACCGGTGGCGCGGCTTCGGGCGCTCGAACCTCCGCTCAAACGAGGAATTTGGTGCTGAAAGCCACACGAAGATCGCCGTCATGCGCGAGTTCAAAAACACCAAGGCCAATAATCTCGGCATTCCCCTCCCGCGCGGACGCGTCCGCTTCTACCGCGCCGACGGCATTAACCTTCAGTTCACCGGCGAAAAAATGATTGACCACACCCCCGTTGACGAACTCGTGAAATTCACCACCGGTGACGCCTTTGACCTCGTCGGCGAACGCAAGCGCACGAACTTCCGCGTCGATTCCTCGAACAAATGGGCGGACGAATCGTTCGAAATCACCCTCCGCAACCGGAAAAAAAAACCGGTCACCATCCGGATCGTCGAACATCTGTACCGCTGGACGAATTGGGAAATCACCGAAAAATCAGCCGACTTCACTAAGGTGAGCTCGGATGAGATCCAGTTCCGCCCCGAGGTGAAGCCCGGCGAGGAATACAAGCTCACTTACACAGTCCACTATTCTTGGTAGTCTGCTGCCTGGAAAGCCGGCCCCGCAGGCACAGGGCCATCGCTCCCAGGCTGGAAGAACTCACAGCCGCAGTCCGAGCACCACTGTCGGGTTCGTCGTCTGCTTAACTTCGAATCCATCGAGGAGTACGGTCCCGCTGGTGTCAAAACACGGGCATTTTTCGGACGCGATAATGTTACCGCTTCCCGCGAGAAGCTCTTA